>UQZI01000012.1 GCA_900545555.1 uncultured Collinsella sp. | reverse complement strand
AACGTACTAATAGCAAAGCTGCTTGTACCTATCCAGTCAACATACTGATCGCCTGGATAAAATTCATCAAAAGTTTTATCGGTCTGACCTTCGATTAAATCTGTCCAATCTTTGTAAAGTGACATTTACATTCCTCCTCAATCTGTAGTTTATTTAAAGCTTTTGGCGATTTCGATTACATCGCCCACAACTGCACTTCCCGTTGGCATTGCGCCTGCACCGCGGCCATAGAACATCAGCTCGCCGACTGCATTTCCTGTAATAAATACTGCGTTAAATTCATTGCTTACTCCAGCAAGCGGGTGGGCGTTTGGGAGCAGCATCGGCAGGTTCACAGACGCCGCCAAAAACGGCGGCCTCGGCATCCGCAGACTCCATGGCATGCAGCACGCGCTCGACCGTCTGGGCATCGATGTAATCGTCGGCGTCCACAAAAAAGACGGTCTCACCCTCGGCGACATCGATACCGGCATTTCGAGCACACGAAACGCCCGCGTTTTCCTGGTCAATCACCAGTACGCGATCGTCGGCCTGCGCGATCTGGCGCAACACGTTCAACGAATCATCAGTCGAACCGTCGTTGACGCAGATAACCTGAATCGAACACTCAGACTGGACCAACAGCGAATCGAGGCATCGCTGAATGGAGCGCGACGAATTGTAGACGGGAACGACAATGGTCGCTTTGGGGGTCAAGGTCTCTCCCATGTCGACCTACCCCCTCAGCGATTCGATGAGGAAGGCAGCAACCACACCTGGGCCTCCAACCGAGGCGTAATACTTAGCACGCCCCAAGGCACCATCCGTCGCAAAACTCGGATGCTCGTCAACCCAGCCCTCAGGATCTTTGAGGATGGCAGCGAGATTTGCGCGCTTCCACGGCTTGAGATCGTCAAGCGAAAACTCCCCCGCGTCCAAGGCCGCTTGGAACTCCTTGGCCATCTGAACCAGGAACTCCTTATAGAACTTAGGCGCCAAGCGCACGTAGTTCCACATGTACGAATCGTACTTAATGAGCTGATTGAACTTGAGCATGCGCGCGGCGTCATCACTTGCGTGGTCGCGGGCATAATCCTCTCGAATCCAACGCTCAATCTCGGCATACTCGGTATTGACGCAAAAGACCTTAGCCGAAGAATTGACCGAGGAATTCTCGTTGTCCTGGCGATACGACAACACGGCATCATGCAGGTAAATAGCCTTTTCGGCACACGCGATCACCTTAAAGGCAAATGACGTGTCCTGAAAGGATGCCCCCGGAGTCGGCAGGAACTTGATACCGTTGCGCTCAAGAAAATCACGACGGTACACGGCCGACCAAATCGACGGTTTTTGCTTAAAGAACTGCGTCGTATTGCTGGGATGCACCGGTTTGCCACAATCCCTTGCCTTAAACATCTCGTGCAGCGAACGGCGCTCCTCGGGCTTAGACCAGTAGAAATCAAAGTTCGCCTTCGCAAAGTCGGCATTATTGCTATTGGCGGCCGAGACAAGCTTTTCGAGTGCGTCGGGCGCCATAAAGTCATCGGGCTCCAAGATGCCAACGTACTTGCCACGCGCCATCTCCAGACCGTGGTTCATCGAGTCGCCGTAGCCGCTGTTGGCCTTGTCGATCATCTTGACGCGCCCATCGCGCTCCATATACTCGCGGATAATCGCCGGCGAGTTGTCGGTCGACCCGTCGTTAATGCAGATGATCTCAATATCCTTGAGCGTCTGCGCCAGGGCGGAATCGAGACACTCGCGCAGGTAGCGCTGAACATTGTAAATGGGAATAAGCAGCGACAGAACAGGGCTGCCAGAGGCGTTAGTAGACAAATGTGCTCCTTAGGAAATACCTGTCGTTTCATGGTATCAAAGGGTCAGCGCGCCAGCGGACGTTTATATAATCTATGGAGCCTCTTGCGGGCAAAGTAGCCGCACGTCATGCGGCGGGCCCGTGGCAGGTTCCTGCGTTTTATTCAAAGCTTGCCGACAAGGCGCGGTGAGCCTTTACAATAGAACAGTCCCAAGGACGTATTCGATAGCTTCCGCGCAGCGCTCGCCCGCCGCGCGTGAAAGGATATATTGCCCCATGCCTTCAACCCTTCCCGCTCCCATCGATAAGCTCGCCATCGTTGTCGTTACGTACAAGCGCCAGGAACTCCTGGCCAACCTGTTCGACTCCATGACCGAGCTCACGGCAACGCCCTGGCGCATCGTGATTGTCGATAACGAGAATTCGCGCGAGACCGAGGCCATGTGCACCGCATTCAACGAGCGCCTGGCCAGCCTGTGGGGCATCGACACCGAGCAGCCCGACGCGCAGGGCGGCACCGACCGTGTCATCTACGCCCCGCAGCTCGAAAACGGCGGCGGTGCGGGCGGCTTCTCCGCCGGCACTAAATGCGCCTACGATCTGGGGGCCCAGTGGTTCTGGGTGATGGACGACGACGTGCTCGTCATCCCCGAAGGCATCGAGCGTCTTGCCAAGTGGACCGACCGCTACGATGTCATCCAGGGTTCGCGCCTGGACTTTGACGGCGGCGCTTTCTTTTGGCAGTACCAGCTCATCCTTTCGCTCGGCATCCCTAACCCCATCGCCAAGTGGGACTTGGGGCCCGAGGGCTACCGCACCATGAACCAACTGTGCTTTGAGGGCGGCATGTTCTCGCGCCGCGTGGTCGACAAGATTGGCCTGCCCGACGCGCGCTTCTTTATCTACGGCGACGATGCCTGCTACGGCTACGTGGCCAGCCAGCACTTCCCCGCCGCCGTGGTTGCCGACGTGGTGCTCAAGCGCGCCCGCGCCGTCTCCAACTGGGATATCGCCGGCAAACGACAGCTCAACTCCACGAGCGACACCAACCGCTACTACATCATGCGCAACCGAGGCTTCCTCGCTCGCTATATGCAGATCTACGGTGACTACCACCCCATGCTGTTCCGTCTGGGCAATGCCGCGACCTTCTGCAAGGAGTTCATTCGTCTGGCAGCAGTCGACAAATGCTTTAAGACCGGCATTCCGGCGCTGCGCCGCGGCATGAAGGACGCCCGCAAGATCGTTAAGGATCCCAACTGGAAGCCCATGCCGCCCCTGAAGGACGCCGAGTAGTAAAGGGCTTTCGCCCGCCGCTACAGTCGTTGACACACCACGGACACACGCTGACCGTCAAAGCCAAAGCCCCAACGCATGCGCCCGACGGCGGGGCGCGGCACGCGGATATCATCGATGCCGTCGCGCTCTATGTCGAGCAGCGCCTGAACCGCCAACAGTTCCAGGCCCAGGGCATCGACGCCAGGGTCGTACAACATGTTGACCGTAATGAGCGGTCGCTCATCGAGCATGCCGAGCGTGTCGGCCACGTCAAACACCCGACCGGTGGGAATCACCTGGATATCCCAGCGATCCGAGACGCCACTTCGCTTGGAGCTGGGATTGCAATAGCCGGGCAGTCCAAAGCAGAGCCCCTGAAGCGCCAGATGATAGGCTGTCGGCATATCTGATTGGCCCACATCGATGCCCAGATCGCCGATAGCACAGCTCAAAGCTTGCTTTACAGTGTCCTCGTCTCCTCGACACAGCCCGTCATGGAACGAGTCGATAACTCCAACGTCCTCAACGGCGCACTCAAACCATTCCAGAATTACAAGACGGAGCGCCTGACGCACTTCGTTGTTAGGCAGACGCAGGGAACGAAGGCACGCGCCGTCCTCCGAATGCCCCGTCATGTCCGTCGTAAGAAATCCAGACAGATACAGCGCTGTCCAGATATCTTCGGGCTTGGCGACATCGGCCACCTCGGCATGCACATGCACTGGCGCCTCAATAAACCCATGCGGCTCAAGCAAATCGAACAATGCGGACAGGCGCATGAGATTCCAGTCACCGACGCATGCGCTCAGACGGTCAGCGTAACCAAACAGATCTGCCCGAACAGGCGCGACGCAACCGCGATGTGCGTAGTCCACCACGCGCTCCGGGCTCGAGCAATAAAAACCACCAAACAGATAGCCCTCGAGCCACTCACGCGCGTCATCCAGACAGCCGTTGCGACCGACGCAATCCAACAGCACCTGGACTTCATCGTCCGAAAAACCGAACCATCGATCACACCAACTCGACAGTGGCGTCGCCGATCGATAGGAAACCCCACGCTGGGACAACGCAAGCTCGGCAGGACCGGGGCGCTCGCCCATCAGACACGTCAATCGCAACGAGTCGCCGGCGTCGGCAATGGTGTCGAACAACATTCGGCTGAGCGACTCTAGGGAATCCACGCTACCGTCGTCCTTAGCGTCCAAACGCTTTGGACATACCGCGTCGTAGTCGTCTATCAGAAGAACAACCCGCTCATCGAAAGCTGTCTGAAGCAGTTTAATAAGCACGCCAAGCGCCGCATCGATCTCCTTATCGCTGGCCACCCCACGCGTCGCCCTCTCGATAAGACGAATCTCACGTCTTGACAGATCAGGCGCGTCAAGCAGCGGCAGCAATCGGGCGCACTCGTGCGCGACAGCGCTGCGAATAGCCGCCGCAGCATCAGCGTCGCGCCTCGCAGCGGCAGCTGAAAAGACGAGCATGATGACCGGATAACACACGTACTCATCACGATAGCGACCACCGTCCGCCTGCCAAATCTGGGTGCCGACGAACGGGCTTCGATCCGGCCGCCGGTGATCAGGTCGTTCCAAATAGCATTTGAGCATCGATAGATTCATGCTCTTGCCAAAACCCTTGGGCCGACAACAAATCGCAACAGGTGCTTCGCTGTCCAATATATCGGCAATAAACATAGTCTTATCGACGAGTAAACACCGATTGATTGCATCGGAAAAGTCGTGTACATCAACCGGTAGAGCTGCGCTATCCGCATGATTGAGCAACCGTGCACCAAACGCATGAGTAAAACCACAATTCACCTGTTCAGACAATGTAAACTCTCCTTCTAACGCAGCACGATGCCCATTGTAGCGAGCGGGTAGAGCGCAACAATATCGACATGCAAACGTTTCGGGCAGCGGTAGCAACAGACCCCCGAGGGGGCATAACAAATCGTTGCACAACAAAAAAGGGGCCCGATGCCGCCGCACCGGACCCCGTCCCAAACTCTTATAGAAAACGATCTGGAAGATTACTCCTCCAAGCCGTCCTCCCCAGAAGCCTTCTTCTGCTGATCGAGCTTATGCTTACCACTTACGATAGACGTAGCGCCCAGTGTGGCCAAGCTTGCACTGGCAAGGCTCGCCATCACAATCAAGTCGCCCGTCTTGGGCATGTTGCCGCCCGAGGACTTAGTCGTTGTAGTCGTCGTGGTCGTGGTGGTCACCGTTTTGGAGTCATTTTGCTCTTGGACCTGGTTGTCAGCACCGCTCTTGTCGTCGTCTTCGGACTGTTTCTTTTCGCCCCCGGCCTTGCTCTTGTCCTTCTCCTCAGATTCAGACTTCTTATCCTCGCCCTTCTTCTGTTCGGACTTGTCGCTCTTCTCCTCAGAGCTAGAACCCTTATCGGATTCGGTCTTCTCGGAAGCCTCGTCCTTGGAGTCGCCCTTTGCGGCTTCGATCTTTTCCGTGGAAACCTGATCAGAGTTGCCCTTGTTCTGGGTCGAGCCGTTATTGACGCCAGCCATCAGCGAAGAGCCCAGCGTAGAGCCAAGCTGCTCGGAGAAAGAAGGCTTCTTGTCCGGCGAAGCAACGGGAACGTCCGGCGCCTTATTCGAGTCATCCTTGGAAGCATCGGAACCAGGGGTTGCGTCAGAGCCGGAGCCGTTGTTAGAGCCGGTGCCAACGGACGAATCGCTCGAGCCGGTGGATGAGTTAGAGGTGCCAGCGCCGGTCGAACCAGAAGCGTCGCTGTCCGTATTGCCGGCAGAGCTTGAAGACGAATCGCCCGCAGCAGAGCCGTTTGAATCGGAGCCGTTCGAGGTAGAGCCGTTGTTGGTAGTGCCACCAGCAGAGCCATCACCGTCAGCACCGGTCGAGGGCGCATCCATCCTGTCATCGTTGGCATCGTCGCTCGAGTCGTCATTCGAATCAGGCGTCGGCGAGGGCGCCGGCGTAGGTTCGGGCTGCACGGGCGTCGCAGCGGCAGCGGCCTCGTCCTCGGCGATATAAACCAAACAGTCCTTCAGCTCGTTGCGGTAGCGGTTCTTCCAGCCCTCATGATACTGGGGCTGGCTCGAATACTTGGTCGCCACGTTATTGACCACACTGTTGGAAAGCGCCGTCACAAACTCGCGATCAGTCATACTGTTAGAAAGGTTTGCCCAACGGAAGAAGTCCCTGCAACCACCGGTGCCGCACATGTTGGTGATGCTCCACACCATGCCCTTAACGCAATCGGCACGGCCCGAAATATCAATGCCCAGGCCGCTCTTGAGCCACGCCTCGGTCACCGCATAGTACGAGTTGTACGCATACGCATCCTG
The DNA here is from genome assembly GCA_900545555.1 of uncultured Collinsella sp. GTDB lineage: Bacteria > Actinomycetota > Coriobacteriia > Coriobacteriales > Coriobacteriaceae > Collinsella. The sequence goes on along the minus strand of UQZI01000012.1, from coordinate 28,836 downwards.
CAGAGCCGAGAACTCAACAGGGTCGGTGTTATAAGCACCTTGGAAAGCCTCCTGCGCAATACGGCCCAACTCGGTGAGCTGGCCGTTCTCGTACATGGCATTGCTCGTGTTGGAAATCTCGCTGCCGCGATCAATCGCATCCTTGAGCATGCTGTATTTTTCGGGGTTGTAGTTGTAGGCCTGCTTCATAAACGGAATGAGCGACCATCGACGGTCGAACTGGTAATAACCCAGCGCGTTATAGCCGTCGCCATACGAAAAGCCCTGGTTATAGTTGCCATGGCTCTCGTACTTGGTAAAGTACTTCATCTCGGGGGTCACGTTAACAAACGAAACGCCCTGGACCGACCTCAGCACGCCCGAGAAGGACTGCTGGGTATAGAGACCCTTATCGATATCGGTCGCATCCGAGGCAACGCCCGGTGTGGGCTCCTCGGCGGCAGCGGGTGCGGGTGCGGTAACGGCGCCAAACGAAAGCGCCAGCGTCAGGCCCGCGACAATAGCAGAATGCTTGGGCTGCATAAGATCCTCCCTGCATTGGTGTAGTTAAAGTGCAGTTTGCAAAGATAGAAATAAGTATTGCAGCTCGCCCGTTGTTGCACAACAACCCCTCGGTAAACGGCAACAACCCTCCGCGAAATCTTAAGGAATTGCGCTCAACCTACAGTTTGATGTCGAAGTTAATCTCGGGGACGGCAGCAAGGTCGGCCAACGTCACGCCGTCGACGTACTTTTCGATCACGTCGTCCAGACCACGCCAGAACTTGACGGTCGAGCAAAGGTCGCTGCGGGTGCAGCTGTTGTCGATGCCATCGCACGCCACCGGGGCCGTGCTGCCCTCAACGGCACGCAGGATGTCGCCGGCACGCACCTCGGCCGGGTCCTTGGCCATCATGTAGCCGCCGCCCTTGCCGCGCACACTCTTAAGCAGGCCCGCCTTCATAAGCGGACGAACCAGCTGCTCCAAATACTTTTGCGAGATATGCTCGCGGTCGGCGACCTCGCGAAGGGCAATCTTGCCCTCGGCGTCACCAAGCGCCGCGATATAGATCATCAGTCGGAGGGCATAGCGGCCCTTGGAAGAAATGAGCATACCTACCCTCCCATCGCATCTGGGACAACATAACCAGGTTTGTTTGTCCCAAATCTTAAGTAAGTGGGACAAACACAACAGGTTATTTTGTCCCAGAATTTGAAAAGTCGAGTGGATTAGTCGGGTTTTCCCTTGACTAACGCCGAACCCATAGTAACTTTATTCCGAGAAGATTCCTAGGGTTTAGTACACCTATGAGTACACCATATACAGAGAGGGACAGCATGAGCGCAAATCCGCTGCTTTCCATCGAGGGTCTGACCGCCTCCGTGGACGAGAAGACCATCCTCCACAACGTCAACCTCAACGTCGCCGCCGGCGAGACCCACGTGCTGATGGGACCCAACGGCGCCGGCAAGTCCACCCTCGGCCACCTGGTCATGGGCGACCCCGTCTACACGGTCAACGACGGCCGTATCGTCTTTGACGGCCAGGACATCACCGAGCTCAGCACCGACAAGCGTTCGCGCGCCGGCCTGTTCCTGAGCTTCCAGGCCCCGGTCGAAATCCCTGGCGTGCCGCTATCGAGCTTCCTGCGTGCCAGCATCGCCGGCCGCCCCGGCCTGGAGATGAAGGGCAAGGAGTTCCGCCGTCGCGTCAAGGAGCTCGCTGCCGAGCTCAACATGGATACCGCCTACCTCAACCGCGAGCTGGGCGTAGGCTTCTCGGGCGGCGAGAAGAAGAAGGTCGAGATGCTCCAGCTTCTGCTGCTGCAGCCCAAGCTCGCCATCCTCGACGAGACCGACTCGGGCCTGGACGTCGACGCGCTTTCCACCGTCAGCCACGGCATGGACGCCTACCGCAAGAGCTGCGACGGCTCCATGCTCATCATCACGCACAACACGCGCATCTTGGAGCACCTGGATGTCGACCGCGTCCACGTTATGGTCAAGGGCCACATCGTGCGCGAGGACGACGCCTCGCTCATCCCCTGGATCGACAAGAACGGCTTTGAAACCTTCGAGCGCGAGGCCGCCGAGCAGCGCGCCCAGGCCGAGGCCGCCGCTGCCGGGCAGCAGGCGTAAAGGGGCGACGCAATGACCAAGAACCGCACCGAGGTCGCGGACATCGACCGCAGCCTCTACGACTTCACCTATGGCGAGGAGGGATTCGAGCGCCTGGACGCCGGCATTACGCCCGACATCGTGCGCGAGATCAGCGCCAAGAAGGACGAGCCACAGTGGATGCTTGACCTGCGCCTCAAGTCCCTCAAGATCTTCAACCGCTTCCCCGATCCGACGTGGGGCCCCTCCATCGAGGGCCTGGACATGGACAACATCGTCACCTATGTCAAGCCCAACACCGACCAAAAGCACGACTGGGAGTCGGTGCCCGACGACATCAAGAACACCTTTGAGCGCCTGGGCATCCCCGAGGCCGAGCGCAGCTATCTGGCGGGCGTCGGCGCGCAGTACGACTCCGAGCTGGTCTACCACAACATGCAGGATACGGCGTCCAAGATGGGCATCGTCTACTCCGGCATCGAGGAGGCCCTGCACGATCCGCAGTGGGAGCCGCTCATCCACGAGAAGTTTATGACGCTCATCCCGCCCACCGACCACAAGTTTGCGGCCCTGCACGGTGCCGTATGGTCGGGCGGCTCGTTTGTCTACGTGCCCAAGGGCACCAAGCTCGACTTCCCGTTGCAGAGCTACTTCCGCCTCAATGCCAAGGGTGCCGGCCAGTTTGAGCACACGCTCATCATCGTCGAGGACGATGCCGACCTGCACTTTATTGAGGGCTGCTCCGCGCCCAAGTACAACGTGGCCAACCTCCACGCCGGCGCCGTCGAGCTCTTTGTTGGCAAGCGTGCGCACCTGCGCTACTCGACCATCGAGAACTGGTCCAAGAACATGTACAACCTCAACACCAAGCGTGCGCGCGTGGACGAGGACGGCGACATCGAGTGGATCAGCGGCTCCTTCGGCAGCCACGTGGGCTACCTCTACCCCATGAGCGTGCTCAACGGCCGCCGGGCTCGCTCGAGCTTTACCGGTATCACCTTTGCCGGCGCCGGCCAGAACCTTGATACCGGCTGCAAGGTCGTACTTAACGCGCCCGATACCTCGGCAACGGTCGAGACCAAGGGCATCTCCAAGAGCGGCGGCATCCAGACCTTCCGAAGCTCCATCGTGGCCACGCCCAAGGCCGAGGGCTCCAAGGCAACCGTGAGCTGCCAGTCACTGATGCTCGACGACCAGAGCCGCTCCGACACCATCCCCGCCATGGACATCCGCGCCAAGAACGTCGACATCGGCCACGAGGCAACCATCGGCCGTATCGGCGACGACAAGGTGTTCTACCTGATGAGCCGCGGCATCTCGGAGGAAGAGGCCCGCACCATGATCGTCAACGGCTTTGCCAACCCGGTCTCCAAGGAGCTGCCGCTGGAGTACGCCGTCGAGATGAACAACCTAATCAAGCTCGAGATGGAAGGAGCGATCGGATAATGAAACAGGAAACCAACACCGCTGCCACCACGCTCGAGCAGGTCAACGCGATGCCCGCAGCAACCTGGGGCTGGCTCAAGATGAACCAGACCAAGCTCGAGCTTTCGAACGAACTTGCCGCCGCTCCCGCCGAGGCCGTTGAGGTCGAGGGCTTGGACGAGCAGCTTGCCGGCTCGGCCGACGCCTTCGACGCCGCCATGGACGCCATGGCCGAGCGCTTCCCCGAGCGCCGCGCCTCCGCCCCCGGCGACGCTGCCGACCGTGCCCGCATCACGCCCGAGACCGAGCTCGACGTGCCCGCCACCTCCGTCTACCAGGCCGGCGCCATCAAGCTCGAGGAGGAGCTCTCCCCTGCCGAGGCCTTCGAGACCGGCATGGGCGAGGCTGCCTATGCGTATCTGACCGAGCACGCCACCAAGCGCATCGTCATCGATGCGCCCGCATACAAGCACGCGACGGTTACCGTGCGTGTGAGCGGTGTCGATGCCGCCGCGGCCATCGCCGCCATCGACGTCGTCGCCCGCCCGCAGGCAACGCTCGACCTCGCCCTAGCCCTGGACTCCCCCGTTGCCGGCGAGGGCGTCGTGGGCTCCGTGCTGCGTGTGTGCGCCCACGAGTACGCCACCGTCAACGTGACCTGCACGCAGACACTCGACGACAGCTGGATCGCACTCGACGACACCGGCCTGTTCCTAGACGAGGGCGCGCGCGTCAACGTGCAGCACACTGTCCTGGGTGCCGGCGCCAGCGCCACCGGCCTTGCCGGCGACCTGCTGGGCGATACCGCCAAGGTGACCATCGATACCGATTACCTGGGCGCCCGCGAGCAGGTGCGCGACTTTAACTACGAGCTGCGCCACCGCGGTCGCAAGACCGAGTGCGAAATCGACGCCAACGGCGTGCTGACCGGCACGTCCAAGAAGGTCTACCGCGGCACCATCGACCTCGTGCACGGCTGCAAGGGTGCAACCGGCACCGAGCGCGAGACGGTGCTCTTGGCTAACAAGGGCGTCGACAACAAAACCGTTCCCGTCATCCTCTGCGACGAGGACGACGTCGCCGGCAACCACGGCGCCACCATCGGCCACGTCCGCGACGAGCAGCTGTTCTACCTCGCCTGCCGCGGCCTTGACCAAAACGCAGCCGAGGACCTGTTCATCCGCGCCAAGCTGGAGGACGCTGCGCTTTCCGCCACCGACGAGCGCACCCGCACCGCCGTCGTCCGCCTGGGCAACAACCTGATCGACAACTTTGAGGAGGAGCTCGCATGATCGATACCGAGCACGTTAAATGTGACACCTGTACCGCACCGGAGCCTATGGAGCTCGACGCCAGCGACGAGGCTTCGCGCGGCTGGCCCACCGTAGATATCGAGACCAACCCCTACAAGGGCCAGTTCCCGCTGTTCCAGCAGCACCCCGAGATCGCCTTCCTCGATAGCGCCGCCACCGCGCAGCGCCCTGCCTGTGTGCTCGACGCCGAACGCGACTTCTACCAGCGCATGAACGCCAACCCTCTGCGCGGCCTGTACTCGCTGTCCGTCGAGGCCACCGACGCCATCGCGAAGGTCCGCCAACAGATCGCCGACCTCATCGGCGCCCCCAACGCCAACGAGATCGTCTTCACCCGCAACACGAGCGAGTCGCTCAACCTGGTCGCCAAGAGCTTTGCGCCCACAGTGCTCGAACCGGGCGACGAGGTCGTCATCACCATCATGGAGCACCACTCCAACCTGATTCCGTGGCAGCAGGTCTGCCGCGGGACCGGTGCCAAGCTCGTCTACCTCTACCCCACCAAGACCGGCCAGCTCACGACCGAGGAGGTTCTGGCCAAGGTGGGCCCCAAGACCAAGATCCTGGCCGTGGGACAGGTCTCCAACGTGCTGGGCGTCGAGAACCCGGTCAAGAATCTCGGCAAGCTCGTGCACAAGTACGGCGGCTATCTGGTCGTCGACGGCGCACAGTCGCTGCCGCACATGCCAGTCAATGTGGCCGATCTGGGCGCCGACTTCTTTGCCTTTAGCGCGCACAAGGCCATGGGCCCCATGGGCATCGGCGTGCTGTGGGGCAAGATGGACCTGCTCAACGCCATGCCGCCCATGCTTACCGGCGGTGAGATGATCGACTCGGTTACTGAGCAGGACGCCGTCTGGGCTCCCGTCCCCGAGAAGTTCGAGGCCGGCACGCAGGACGCCGCCGGCATCTTCGCCACAGGCGCCGCCCTCGACTACCTCGTCAACACGGTGGGCTACGAAAACATCCAGGCACGCGAGCAGGCACTCGTCCACTACCTGATGGGCGAGCTCATGCAGCTCGACTTTGTCCAGATCATCGGCTCAATCTATTGGGATAACCACCACGGCGTCGTGAGCTTTAATGTCAAGGGCATCCACCCGCACGATGTCGCGAGCATCATGGACATGGACGGCGTCTGCATCCGCGCCGGTCACCACTGCGCGCAGCCGCTGCTCACCTGGCTGGGCGTCGAGAACCTTGCCTGCTGCCGCGCCAGCGTGGCCTTCTACAACGACAAGGCCGACATCGACAAGTTCATCGCCGGCCTGCATCACGTTTGGAGCACATTCAATGGGTAATCTGTACACCTCCACCACATTTATGGAGCACAACTCGCACCCCGACTATAAGTACGAGATGGATGCTCCCACGCACGAGCACGACGGCATCAACCCTAGCTGCGGAGACGAGCTCACCTTGCAGCTGCGTGTCGAGAACAACGTGATCGAGGAGGCCTCCTTTACCGGTCACGGCTGCGCCATCAGCCAGGCCAGTGCCGACATCATGGCCGACCTCATCACCGGCGAGACGGTCGAGGAAGCACGTCGCTTGGCAGGGCTCTTCCTCGCCATGATCCGCGGCGAGCAGCTCTCCGAGGAGGACCTGGAAGATCTGGACGAGGCCGCCCAGCTCCAGGACATCTCGCACATGCCCGCCCGCGTCAAATGCGCCGAGCTCGCCTGGCGCACCCTCGACGGCATGCTCACGGGACAAAATAATCAGTAGTATTTGTCCCAAATCTTAAGAATTTTGTTGGCCGAATCGCTTGACAAGAGTGGTTCGGCCATTTTCTATTCCGAGCCCTCAGCCTGAGCATTCACCCGCGCATAAGCGCGCACGATACGAGAGACGGTACTCTTGCTGATTCCCGTATACCGTTCGATCTCGCGCACCGTGTAGCCGCCATCGTGCAGGGCGAAAATGATTCCGTCTCGCCGCGAGGGTGCTACGGTCTTGAGTTTGTTGAGCGGCACACCCAGGCGCTTCGCCATCTTGTCGGCAAACGCACGCCGCTCCCACTCTGTCTCATCCATATCGTGAATCACCGGATCGGAACCATCGGGCATTAACAGAGAATAATCCAGAAACCCCCTGACAGACTCAAAGAGCTCGAGCACACAAGAAGGGTCCGAAAATCCCCTCGTCATATCGTTGTCATACGCTCGCAGATACTCGGCAAAGCTGCTCCACGGATAGCGCTCGATCAGGGCGATACCCGCCTCCTGCGGATTAGCATGAATATAGCGAATGGCGGCCATTAGATAACGGTCGGTATCGAGCGAGCGCCGGTCAAAACGGTTCTGGAACAGATGGCCCGTGCGCCCCGTGCGTTTATTGAACCGACGAGCGTACGTCAAAAGCAGTCGTTGCATCGCCGCGCTCATCGTGTCCTCATAATCCGAGAGTACCAGATCCACGTGATTGCCCATAAGGCACCAGGCGATAACCGTCACGCCCGCCTCGCGGCAGCACTCGCGCATCAGCTCCAAAAACTCCCACCGGTCTTCATCGCCCTCAAAGATGAGCTGCTTGCCCGTACCGCGGGCACAAACATGGTAAAAGCCGGTAACCGTTCTCCAAACGCGCTGCATGGCGCTCCCTTCGCCTGGATCTGCTTGCCATCCAATACAACACGATTGAAGCGTGCCACCAAAACATTCACGCAAAACAATACACTCGCGCGGCCAAAGGCAGTAAACAGGCGGCGAACGGCACCGTTGCAACAGGTCAACCCCTGCAACGCTTGCAAGAGCTGACCAAAAGCTTGCCCAAGACGGGCCCCCTCTACGGAAGTTCGCGACCACAGAACATAGAGTTAAATCGCTTCAATTGAAAGTTCCGCGCTTCTCGCTACGAAAACTGAGCCGTTCGCCGAATATTCCGTGCATTTCGCGGTATTATAGGGGCTGCATGTCATGTCCCTTTCGAAGGGTCGCCCGGCAATCGCCAGCCACGACCCCCAGACGGGACGCCAACACGATAGAGAGGAGAGGCATGCAGTACTCACAGGAAGTGGAGAACATGTGCCCCGTTGCCAAGGGTGCATACCACGGCCCCGCACCCATCCCCGAGGAGGGCAAGTGGGTCCAGGCTAAGGAGATTTCCGACATCTCCGGTCTTACGCACGGTGTGGGTTGGTGCGCACCTCAGCAGGGCGCCTGCAAGCTCACGCTGAACGTCAAGGACGGCATCATCGAGGAGGCCCTCGTTGAGACCATCGGCTGCTCGGGCATGACCCACTCTGCCGCCATGGCTTCCGAGATCCTTCCCGGTAAGACCATCCTCGAGGCCCTCAACACCGACCTCGTCTGCGACGCCATCAACGTTGCTATGCGCGAGATCTTCCTGCAGATCGTTTACGGCCGCAGCCAGACCGCGTTCTCCGAGGGCGGCCTGCCCGTGGGCGCCTCCCTCGACGACCTCGGCAAGGGCCTTCGCTCTCAGGTCGGCACCATGTTCGGCACCAAGGCCAAGGGCGCTCGTTACCTCGAGCTCGCTCAGGGCTACGTCACCCGCATGGCTCTCAACGACAAGAACGAGATCATCGCGTTCGAGTTCCTGAACCTCGGTAAGTTCACCGACGCCGTCAAGGCCGGCAAGACCCCCGAGGAGGCCATCGCTGGCGCTATGGGCCACTATGGTCAGTGGGAGAACGCTGCCAAGTACATCGACCCGCGCACCGACGAGGAGACTCACTCCGTCGCCAGCGTGTTCCCGGTTCACGAGTAGAAAGGGAGGGAAATAACTATGACTGTTACGTTCGAAGGTTACGAGCGCCGCGCTGACAAGATCAACAAGTGCCTCGCCGACAACGGCATCGCCTCCCTCGAGGAAGCTCTGCAGATCTGCACCGACAAGGGCTTCAACCCGCGTGAGATCGTCAACAACACCCAGTCCATCGCCTTCCAGAACGCTGAGTGGGCCTACACCCTCGGCTGCGCTCTCGCTGTCAAGCGTGGCGCCAAGTCCGCTTCTGAGGCTGCCGCCATCATCGGCGAGGGCATCCAGGCCTTCACCGTTCCCGGCTCCGTCGCCGAGGACCGCAAGGTCGGTCTGGGCCACGGCAACCTGGGCGCTATGCTGCTCTCCGACGACACTGAGTGCTTCGCCTTCCTGGCCGGCCACGAGTCCTTCGCTGCCGCTGAGGGCGCTATCGGCCTGGCTCTGAACGCCAACAAGGCTCGCAAGAAGCCGCTGCGCGTTATCCTCAACGGTCTGGGCAAGGACGCCGCTCAGATCATCGCCCGCATCAACGGCTTCACCTACGTGAAGACCCAGTTCGACTACTACACGGGCGAGCTCAAGGTCGTCGAGACCATCCCCTACTCCGATGGTCCCCGCGCTGCCGTTAACTGCTACGGCTCCGACGACGTCCGCGAGGGCGTTGCCATCATGTGGCACGAGAACGTCGACATCTCGATCACCGGCAACTCCACCAACCCCACGCGCTTCCAGCACCCCGTCGCTGGCACCTACAAGAAGGAGCGCATCGAGGCTGGCAAGAAGTACTTCTCCGTCGCTTCTGGTGGCGGCACTGGCCGTACCCTGCACCCGGACAACATGGGCGCCGGCCCTGCCTCTTACGGCATGACCGACACCATGGGCCGCATGCACTCCAGCGCTCAGTTCGCCGGCTCCTCCTCGGTGCCCGCGCACGTTGACATGATGGGCCTCATCGGCATGGGCAACAACCCCATGGTCGGTGCCACCGTCGCCTGCGCTGTCGCCGTCGAGGAGGCCCTCAAGGCCTAATCGCGCCCGCGCGATGCTCATATAGTTGAGCTTTAGAGCCGCTACCTTTCGAGGTAGCGGCTCTTTTTGTTTGCGCTATCGCAGGGTAGCGAATGCCGATATATCAGTTGGGGCGAAATACGAGATGTGACGAGATGAAACGTCAGAGCGTCCATGACGCCCACCTGTCATATGTGCCCTTTACCGATTTGCCGAGTCTTTGCGGCCCCATTACCGATCACCCGTGCGACAATGCGCCGGACGAGAAAGGAATCCGATGGAATCGACTGATGTACTGGTAATTGGATCTGGCATTGCGGGCCTTTGCGCCGCCATCGAAGCGGCGCGCACGGGTGCAACCGTCGCTGTGGCAAGCGCCGGCAAGACTATGAGTGGATCGAGTTTCTTCCCCGGAACCTGGGGCTTGGGGCTTATCGGACCCGTTAACGAAGACGACGAACAAGACCTCATCGACACCATCCAGACCGTTGGTGGCGGCGTCGCCGACCCCGAGCTTGTCCAGACGTTTGTCCACGGCATTCCCCAGGCAATTGAATGGCTCGAGCAAGACCTGGGCGTTGAGCTCCAGCGTCCGCAAAGCGCTGAGAGCGCTCAGCAAAAGCAGTTTATCCCCTGCTTTGACCACAAGACGCGCATGTGGCGCGGCCTCACCCGCAAGCCCCTTGAGGACGCTCTAACGACCCGAATCGAGTCACTCGGCATTCGCCTGCTCCCCCGCCATGAGCTTATCGACCTTGTTGAGAACACGAACGGCAGAATCACCGGAACCGTGCTCTACGACCTTACCGAAAATCGAATCGTGCCCTTTGCTGCCAAGGCCACGATCATCGCAGCCGGTGGCACAGGCGGCCTGTTCGAGCGCAGCCTTACGTCGGCTGATGTGCTCAGCTCCTCGCAGGCCATCGCACTGGCGCACGGCGCATCGCTTACTAATATAGAATTCATGCAGATGATGCCCGGCTTCATCGAGCCCAAGCGCAACCTGGTCTTCAACGAGAAAACCTGGCGCTACGTACATGTAGACCAGCCGGTCGATATTGCCGACGGCAAGCTAAACGATCTGCTTGAGCAGCGCTCTGGATATGGTCCTTTCACCTCGCGCTTGGCCTCCCGCGCCATCGACCTCGTCATAGATCAGGCAGGTGCAGGGGGCCTGGCGCTCCACTACGACTTCCCCCGCGAGGACATCCCCGAGTTTGTGCAGACCTTTGCCACCTGGCTGCAAGACGAGCACGGCATCGCGCCGACCGACGAGATGCGCGTGGCGATGTATGCCCACGCCGCCAACGGCGGTATCAAAATCGACAAGACCGCGTACGCAGGCGTTGAGGGCCTCTACGCCTGCGGTGAGGCAACAGGCGGCATGCACGGCGCCGACCGCATCGGCGGCTTGTCGAGTGCCAATGGCATCGTGTTCGGGCGCATTGCGGGCGCATCGGCAGCCCAAGCAGCGCTGGACGCTCCTGAGGCGGCCGCACCGATGGATATCGCCCTCCCCCAGCATGGCATAGCTACAGCAGACGCCGAGCGCCTGACCCGCTGCCTCAAACGCACAATGAGTACCTACTGCATGATCAACAGGACCGAAGCGGGTCTATCCAAGGCCCTGCAACAGCTTGAAAGCCTGCAAGACGACGCAACGGCGCTGAGCAAGCCACACGCCAATGACAGCGAAATCGCAGCCCTCGCCCGCCTGCAATCGCAGATTCAACTAGCACAGGAAATGGTCAAAGCCATGCGCAAGCGAACCGAAAGTCTCGGATCGCACTATCGAGCGAATTAAACTGGACACCTATCTAAAGCAAAACACAACTAATCGATATCTATGGGCCCCGTGAACTCGAAGTGGCACGGGGCCCATTCGTGTCCGCACGGCAGCGTATCCTAATTCTGAATACAGAGCGGGCAAAGCCCGCATAGACAATAGGCCAGCGAGGAGGAGATATGGACAGTAGAGATATCGAGAAGTGGCGTGTCAAACTTGATAGCTACGCCAATGTGGAAGACGGCGTTGAGTATTGGCTCGCACGCGATTTAATGGAACCCATGGGGTACACTCGATGGGAGAACTTTGCCGAAGTTGTTAAGAGGGCAAAAGTCTCGTGCGAAACAAACAAAACTCCAGTTGATTCCCATTTTCGTGACACCACGAAAATGGTAACTGCCGGTGTCGCCGCTCGTGCGGTTAAAGACTACAAACTTACGCGCTATGCATGCTATTTAATCGCCCAGAACGGAGATTCAAACAAGCAAGAAATCGCGCTCGCCCAGGCATACTTCGCCGTGCAGACGCGCCGCCAAGAGCTCATAGAGCAGCGCTTCGCAGAGATTCAGCGCTTGCAGGCGCGCCACTCGCTATCTGATTCAGAGAAACAGCTCTCGGGTATTGCGTTCAAACGCGGCGTGGACTCCAAAGGATTCGCGATCATCAAGTCGAAGGGCGATGAAGCGTTATTCGGCGGCAGAAGCACGGCGGAAATGAAGCAACAGCTCGGCGTATCCAAGAGCTCGGCATTGGCGGACAGGCTAGCCGATGTTCTCATCAAAGCAAAGGACCTTACGAACTCGATGACGGCCTTCAACGCCGAGGAACACGACCTGTACGGTCTGGACCAGATCAAGCAAGAGCACGTCGAGAACAACACAAGCGTGCGTGGCAGCCTCATCGACCGCGGAATTGTACCCGAGAACCTACCGCCTGCCGAAGATACAAAGAAGCTCGAACGTCGCGTGAAAGCAGACGAGAAAAAGCTCAAGGAGGGTACAGACGGATTCACCGACCCCCAGGGCAGGCTCGACTTGTAAAGCGTCTGCGCCCTTACGGGTTCGGCCCCATGCGAGGTTAACAAAAAGCGACCAGCCTAAGCCAGCCGCTTTAACATGCTTTGGTGGGCCGTCAGGGGGTCAGCCTGCTTTGCAGGCGGCCGCTTCGGCGCTTTGCGCCTTGCGCGCTGCGCTGGTAAATGCTTACGCATTTCCTCAGCTTCGCGCCCCGACGGGCTCGACCCCATGCGAGGTCAACAAAAAAGCGACCAGCCTAAGCCAATCGCTTTAACATACTTTGGGTGGGCCGTCAGGGGGTCGAACCCTGGACCTTGGGATTAAGAGTCCCCTGCTCTACCAACTGAGCTAACGACCCGATATCAACACGAAGCAAGAACTGGGGTGGGTAAAGGGACTCGAACCCTCGACCTACGGGACCACAACCCGTCGCTCTAGCCAACTGAGCTACACCCACCGTGTCCTGTGCGCTTCGCGCTCGACTATTATTGCAAGGAACGCCACGCGATGCAAGCCCCAATTTTCAAGAATTTTGAAAAGAGTTTTTCGAGACCATTTCAAGCAAATCCCATCGATTCCATAGGAGTAAACTTGCTCCACCCAATGCTCGAAAGGATAGGCATGAAAGAACTCTCCAACCGCACGGCGGCGTTTACCGATTCGGTCATCCGCCGCATGACGCGCATCTCCAACAAGTATGGTGCCGTCAACCTGTCGCAGGGCTTCCCCGATTTCGATCCCCCGGCGCAGCTGCTCGATAGCCTCAGCACCATTGCCACCGACCCCAAGCCGCTTTACCACCAGTACTCCATCACCTGGGGCTCCCAGGCCATGCGCGAGGCGCTTGCCACCAAGCAGGAGCACTTTATGGGCATGCCGATCAACCCCAACGAGAACATCGTGGTCACCTGCGGCTCCACCGAGGCCATGATGGCCGCCATGATGACGGTCACAAACCCCGGCGACAAGGTCGTCATTTTCTCGCCGTTCTACGAGAACTACGGCGCCGACACGATCCTCTCGGGCGCTGAGCCCATCTATGTGCCGCTCAACCCGCCCACCTTTGACTTCGACCGTGAGGTCCTCGAGGCAGCCTTCCGAGACAACGATCCCAAGGCAATCGTCCTATGCAACCCGTCCAACCCCTGTGGCAAGGTCTTTACCCGCGAGGAGCTCACCTTTATCGCAGACCTGTGCAAAAAGTACGACGCCTACTGCATCACCGACGAGGTATACGAGCACATCGTCTACGCGCCCCACGAGCACGTCTATATGGCCACGCTGCCCGGCATGTTCGAGCGAACCATCAGCTGCAGCTCGCTGTCCAAGACCTACTCCATCACCGGCTGGCGTCTGGGCTACACTATCGCCCCTGCCGAAATCACCGAGCGCATCAAGAAGGTTCACGACTTCCTCACCGTAGGCGCCGCCGCTCCCCTGCAAGAGGCCGTCGTCACCGCCCTCAACTTCGACGACAGCTATTACCAGGAGGTCCTCGACCTCTACACCGCCAAGCGCGACCTATTCTGTCAGGGGCTCGATAGCATCGGTCTTGAGCACAACGTGCCGCAGGGCGCCTACTACGTGATGATGGATATCTCGGAGTTTGGCTATGACAGCGACCTCGACTTCTGCGAGGACCTGGCCTCCAAGGTGGGCGTGGGCGCTGTTCCCGGATCGAGCTTCTTCCGCGAGCCCGTCAACCATCTGATTCGTTTCCACTTTGCCAAGCGAGACGAGACGCTCAACGCTGCGCTTGAGAACCTCAAGTCGCTACGTGATAAAATCAACCCGCGCGGGTAAGGACGGTCAGTAACTAAAGGCACTAAAGAAACCTCGTGAACCCGTTGGGCCATGAGGTTTCTTTTTATAGCGACCTCATTTATTTTTTAGAGCGCTATACTTTAGTCACGGAGCAACTCGTCCAGAGAGGAATACTATGGCAGAGCAGCAGCTTATCGGAGCGCTCGAGGCCGGCGGCACCAAGATGGTCTGCGCCACGGGCTATGCAGACGGCACGGTCCTGGAACGCGAGCAGATTGCGACCACGACCCCGCAGGAGACCGTTGAGGCCGTCAACGCATGGTTTGCCGACAAGGACATCGCCGCGCTGGGCATCGGCGCCTTTGGCCCCACCGCAGTCAACTCTGCCTCGTCCCAATACGGCAAGATCCTGGAGACGCCCAAAACGGCATGGCGCTACTTTGACCTGCTGGGCACCATCCAAAACGAGCTCAATATTCCCTGCGGCTACGACACCGACGTCAACGTCGCCTGCCTGGGCGAGGTCACCTTTGGTTGCGCCCAGGGCCTCACTGACGTGGTGTATCTGACCATCGGTACCGGCGTGGGCGCCGGCGTGCTCTCGGGCGGTAAGCTCGTGCACGGCATGATGCATCCCGAGGCCGGCCACATCCTGGTCACGCGCGACCCGCGCGACACCATCGGCGAGCACAGCGGCTGCCCCTTCCACGACAACTGCCTCGAAGGCCTCATCGCCGGTCCCGGCGTCAAAAAGCGCTGGGGTGGCAAGAGCGCCGGAGAGATGGCCGATGACCCGGAGGCCATGGACCTGCTCGCCGGCTATCTGGCGCAGGCGCTCATGACCTACATCCTGTGCTACGCACCGCAAAAGATCGTCATCGGTGGCGGCGTGGCCGACCACACCCCCATCGTGCCGCTCGCACGCAAGAAGTGCGCCGAGATGCTCAACGGCTACATCGTCACGCCCGAGATGGCCGACATCGATAGCTACATCGTCAACAACAGCCTCGAGGGCAAGCAGGGCATTATGGGCTGCCTGGCCCTGGGCGCACAGGCGCTTCAGTAGCAGACGCACCCACAGGGCGTGGCGCGCCCGGCAAATCCGACCTACGGAACGACGCCACCACGCCTCATATAAGCTCTCAAATAAAAAAGGCCGCCTAGGACCAAACAATACGTCCTAGGCGGCTTTTTTGGCGCACATCAGCGACCGAAAGAGATATCGGAGCACAACGCCCGTTGCCGCACCACAGCAGTCGATCATCACATCGGTGATCATGCCGGCGCGTCCCGGCACAAAGAGCTGAATCGTCTCGTCGATCGAAGGAATCAGCAGCAGGAACACCGCCGTGGGCAGCAGCACGTCAAAGGTGCGCCGGCCCTCAAAATCAAAGGCGTGCGTTGCCAAGATGCCGAGCACCATATACTCGGTAAAATGCGCGCATTTGCGAACAACAAAGTTGGTCACCCATTCATATGGAAGTCCCACGCTGTGCAGGAAACCGCGGATAGCTTCCATGACCGTTAGGCTCAGCGAGCCCGACCCCGAGCCGGGAACCAGCGAATTGCCCCAGATCAAGAGCGCCATCAGGCAGGTCACGACCGCCCATTTTCGATTGATCTTAACCATGCAGAAGTTATGCCTCCGCACGGAGCGGCGCGAAGCTGGCGGTACCGCCCTCGATAACGCTCAGATAAGCACGGCCCGTACGCTTGGCGGTAGAGGACTGCAGGCGCTCGATCTCTTCCTCGAGGATCTGATTGACGCGCTCGTGACGACGGTTTTCCATAATGCCGGCGGCAATAGCCTCGGCCCGCTCGATGCTCTCACGCGAGATACGGGCAGTATCCTCGGGGAACACAGCGCTGTGACGGCCGACATAGGCGGGGGCAGCAGGCTGAGGGGCAGCGACGGGAGCGGGGGCTGCAACAGGAGCAGGCTCGTCAATCTCATCCAGAATCGCGGTGGCGGCGGCCCACATGTCCTCGTGGCCCGAGTAATCGGCCATGGGGACATCAACCTCGAGCGAGGCGTCCGGAAGGTCGCCGGTGTCGATGCGATCTTGGGCATCAATCGATGCGGTGATGGCTGCAGGCTCATCGAGGTCATCGAGATCGATGTCCGCGGCACCGGAAATGATAGGCATGCTGGCGAGGTTTGCGTTGTACGGCGCAGCCTCAGCCGCCTGCTGCTGGGCAGGAGCGCCCCAAAGCGAGCTTTCGGCGGCACGGCGGGCGGCAACGGCCTCCTCGTCCGCGGTCATGGCTTCATCAACGTACGAATTATCGGCAGAAACGTTCGCGTCCGCCGAGGTAGCGCTGTAGGCGTTATTGGCTGCCGCGTTGGCAACGAGTGCCACAAAAGCCGCCGTGCTGCCCGCAGGGGCGGCCTGGGAGCCCGACACGGCACGCGCCGCGGCGGCGATGTCGTCGCGATTGAAGGAGCCGGTCTGCCCGCCGTTGGTGAGCTCGTCGATGGCGACTTGATAGACGTCGCGCGAGCGCGCAGGGTCGCAGCTAACCGGCGAATCGTCGTCGAGCATGCTGTCGATCATGGACCAAGCCTCGGCCTCGTCCATAGCATCTGCGGCTCGAGCGATGGTAGGGACACCATCATCGGCATGACGGCGCTGGAACGCACCAGTCAGGCCGGAAAGGAATGCCGAGGTAGACTGCTCCGACTGAGCCTGAGAAGCAGAAGCCGCAGCGTACGGAATCGCATCCTGCTGCTGAGCTGGAATCGAGGCGGTCTTGAACTCGCTTTGATGCTGATTGAGATTGGCGGCACCGCCCATGGCATCGGGCTGGAACAGACGCTCTTCACGCTGCGCACGATACTCGGAGATACCCAGCGAGGCGGCATAGATACCCACGCCCGCCACCGCGCCCACGGCGAAGGGAACTGCACCCGCCACGACCGTCTCGTTCACCGACGAAAACGGCAGCGTCGCGGCATACATAACCACGGGAGCGGCAAGGCCGATCCCGCACGAAAGTCCGGCAAGGACTGCTCGTTGTGTTGCATCAGAAGAAGCCATGAGCTCTCCCCATCTTCCAGCACCCAAATCGCATCATTCAGTTGGCTGCGCGAGAGAAGATGAAGCGGGGCTATGCCCCAAAGCAACGGTATATGGTTCGTTTCATCTGCGTTTTCCGTCGCGAAGCTTAAAAGCTATTATGCGAAACCGCCCTGCCGATTGCAAGCGACGATGTCGGATTGAAACGGGAAACCTGCTGCTCGTCGGTCTTACGGTCAAAAATAAGCGCGGAGCGGCGCTATGGAAAAGGGCCGAGGCTCAAAGCCCCGACCCTCTATCGCATTGATGACTATCGTTGCGTGTGGATGACAACCTAGAACGTCTGCTCGTAGTCGCTGTGTTTTTTGGCCGAACGCACCAGGAACTCCTGGTTCGTGTTGGTGCCCTTAAGACCCTTAATAAACGATGCGGCCGCGCGCTCGGTGTTGTTCATGCCGGCAAGAATGCGACGCAGACCAAAGACAAACGGACGCATCTGCTCGTCGACCAACAGATCCTCGTTACGCGTACCGGAGGCAACGGGGTCGATAGCCGGGAAGATGCGGCGGTCGGCCAGGTCGCGGTCGAGCTTAAGCTCCATGTTGCCGGTGCCCTTGAACTCCTCAAAGATGACCTCGTCCATCTTGGAACCGGTGTCGATGAGGGCAGAGGCCAGGATGGTGAGCGAGCCACCGTTCTCGATATTGCGGGCTGCACCCAGGAAGCGCTTGGGCGGATACAGGGCCGCCGAATCGACGCCGCCCGAAAGGATGCGGCCCGAGGCGGGCGCCGCCAAGTTGTAGGCACGGGCAAGACGCGTGATGGAGTCGAGCACCACCACAACATCGCCACCCAGCTCCACGATGCGCTTGGCGCGCTCGATGACGAGCTCTGCCACGCGGGTGTGGTTGTCGGCAGGCATATCGAAGGTCGACGCCACAACCTCACCCTTGATGGAACGCTGCATATCGGTGACCTCTTCGGGGCGCTCGTCGACGAGCAGGCAGATGAGGTGCACCTCGGGGTTGTTAATCGAGATAGACTGGCAGATCTTCTTGAGGATCGTGGTCTTGCCGGCCTTGGGCGGGGACACGATCAGGCCACGCTGACCCTTGCCGATCGGTGACACGATGTCGATGGCGCGACCGGTAATAGAGTCCTTGCCGTGCTCCATGCGCAGCGGCTCGTTGGGATAGACCGGGGTGAGGTCGCCGAACTTGGGACGGTTGCGAATCTGCTCGGGGTCCAGACCGTTGACGGTCGTGATTTTGGCGAGGCCGGCGCGCTTGTCGCCGCCGCGCGAAGGACGCAGCGAGCCCTCGATGACGTCGCCCGTGCGCAGGCGCGCGGAGCGGATGAGGTAGGCGGGCACGAAGGCGTCGTCGTTGGACTTCATGTAGCCATGGGCGTGGATGATGCCGGAGCTGTCCGGGCGAATCTGCAGAATGCCCTTGATGTCGCGGAAGCCCTCGGCCTTCGCAGCGGTGGTGTAGATCTCTTCGACGAGTTCGGCCTTCTTCTTGCCGGTCGTCTCAATCTCGAACTCCTTGGCCTTCTCGCGCAGCTCGGCGACCTTCATGGCCGCGAGCTCCTCGCGCGAAAGCGTGGGCTCGGTGGGAGCGGCATTACGCTCCTTGTTGCGCTGTTTGCGATCGCGCTGGCGGTTGCGACGGTCGTTGTTGCGGTCGTCCTTACGCTCGTTGCGCTCGTCGTTGCGCTTGTGCTGGCGACGGTTGGGACGAGTGCCGTCTTCGCCCTCAGCGGGGGCGGCACCATCGGTTGCGGGGGTGCCAACATTGGCCGCGGCGGCGTCATTGGCCTCGGCGCCAGAATCAACCTGCGCTTCGACATCCTGCTGCTCGGACGCCTTGGCCTTAACGGACTTCTTACGACCGCGCTTGGGCTTCTCGGACGCAGGCTGTTCGACGTCCTGGGCCTTGGCGACATCAGTCGACGCATCGGCGGTCGTCTCGGCAGAATCCTCGGACGCACCCTTCTTGGCAGCCTTGGCCTTGGACGTGCGCTTAGCAGCAGTACGACGGCTGCGACCGGGACGGACGTCGGCGGGCTCGGCATCGGCGGGAGCGGCCTCGGAAGTCGTAGCATCCTGGACGGGTGCATCGGCAGCGGTTGCAGACTCGGCGGTCGCCGCAGCATCCCGAGCGGCGGCGGCTGCTGCTGCGGCCTTCTCTGCCTCGACAAAGGCCTTGGGCTTGCGACCGCGACGGTGCGGGCGCAAAGCCGGATCGACAACGGGAACTTCGCTGGCCTCGACAGGCACAGCGGGCTCAACAGGCGATGTGCCCTCCCCTGCCGCGGAACGGACCGAAGCCTCAGTGAGCTCGGGGGCTACCTGTTCCGCAACTTGCTCGGCCTTAGCAGCCGTGCGGCGGCGTGTGCGCGGTGCCGGCTTCTCGGTCGGCAGGTCGGCGGCAGGGGTCTCGATGGCGGCAGGCGTCTCGGGCACAGACGGAGCTGCAAGCTCGGTCAGAGCCGCGGCCTCGCGCTCGGCAGCACGACGGCGGGCGCGCACCACCTGAGCCTCGCTAATCTGCGCCAACGCACGTGCCTGCGCGACCTCATCGGAAATCGGCACCGAGGAGTCAGCTGCAACGGTGAGCTTGGCGCGCGTCGTGCGCGTGGTACGGCGCTTTGGCTTGGTGACCTCCTCGCCGTCAGCGGCAGGCTTGGCCGTGCGGCGCATGCGCTTGGGCTTTGCCGGAGCAGCCTCCTCACCAGTTGCAGGCACGGCCTTCTCAGCCGCTACAGGCATAGGCGTCGAAGCAGCCTTAGGCGTCTCATGAGCCGAGGCTTGCGCGGGCGCCGCGACCTGGTCCGACGCAACCGGTGCAGCGGGAGCGGCCTGCGTCGTCGTTATTTCGTTTTCTTGCTGTTGATCAGACACAGTGTTTGCTCAACTTTCTTTTCAAGCCCTGTGATCACATGCTCCCTGCATAAACCTTCAGGGCGGCTAAACAGTCTAGTTCCGTTCAAAACGACGGACATCATTGATCTGTATCGAGATGATTGCGTCAACTACGCAGCGTTAGTGTAACACAACCGCCGCCACCTGCAACTTAGTCATTGGAGACGTTCTTAAACGACTAGTCAAAAGAGACACTCTTTGTTTGCCACCCACAAATCTGACTGCCTCCGCCAAAACTATGGCGGTTTACTACGATGAATCGCCCAACCGCGACCACTCCGAAACTTGTTGAACTAAAACCGCAGGTAGATGCCTTGCACTTTTTAGCAAAAAGCCGGCGTGGTTAGAATTCCTCAATTCATCGTAGTAAACCGGCATAGTTTCGTATTTCTAGCAGCTCCAAATTCATCAATACGTCGGCGTTTGCGAAAAAAGCCCGACCTCCGTAGGAGATCGGGCTTATAGGGCTCAGTTAAACCAAACCTACACGGTCAAATGACCCGCAGATTACATCTGCTCGGGCGCGGAAACGCCAACGAGGGTGAGCACCAGGGCGAGCGTCACACGGACGGCATCGCAAGCGGCCAGACGGGCACGCGAAAGCTCGGGGTCGACGGGACGACCCTCGCTCGGCAGCACCTGGCAGGCAGCGTAGAAGCTGTGGAAGTCACCGGCGAGTTCCTCGGCAAAGTGGGTCAGACGGAACGGAGCGCGATCGCGAGCGCAGCTGGCGATCAGGTCGGTGAGCTCGTTGAGCTTACGCGAAAGGGCGAGCTCGGTCGGGTCGGTCAACAGCGAGTAATCGACGTTCTCACCGATGGCCTTGGCGGCAACGGCCTTCATGCCCATCTCGTCGGCCTGCTCAGGCGTTACGTCAGCGGCACGGCGCAGGATGGAGCAGACGCGAGCGTGAGCGTACTGCACGTAATAGACCGGGTTGGAGTTGTCGCGCTTCTTAACGGCCTCAATGTCGAAGTCGACCATCTGGTTGGAGCTCTTGGAGATGAGCGTGTAGCGAGCGGCATCGGAGCCGACCTCGTCGACGAGCTCCTGCAGGGTCACCATGGTGCCCTTGCGCTTGGACATACGGACGGGCTTGCCGTTACGCAGCAGGTTGACGAGCTGGCCCAGTAGAACCTCGAACTTGCCGGGGTAACCCAGAGCGTCGCAGACGCAGCGGACGCGCTCGATGTAACCGTGGTGGTCGGCGCCCCAGATGTCGATGACGTGATCGACGCGCTGGAACTTATCCCAGTGATAGGCGACGTCGGAGGCGAAGTAGGTGTACTCGCCGTCGGACTTGATCAGGACGCGGTCCTTGTCGTCGCCCAGATCGGTGGAGCGGAACCACAGGGCGCCGTCCTTGGTGTAGAGGTAGCCCATCTTGTCGAGCTTCTCAAAAGCGCGGTCGACGGCGGAGGTGCCGGCGGTCTCGCCCTCGGTGTCCTTCACATACAGCGAGCGCTCGGAGTACCAACGGTCAAAGTCGCAGTTGACGGCGTGGCAGAGGTCGCGCATGTTGTCGACCATCTTCACGTAGCCGCGCTCACGGAAGCTCTCCATGCGCTCCTGCGGATCGGCGTCGACCCACTTGTCGCCGTCGGTGCGCCAGAACTCGGCGGCCTCGTCGATGATGTAGTCGCCGCCGTAAGAGTCCTTGCCCAAGGTCTCGGCAAAGTTGTCCTGATACGGATGGGTCTCGGGGTGCTCGTCGTTCTCGTCGGCAACAAAGGCGTCGCGGTCGGCGATCAGCAGCTTGTGAGCCTCGTCGATATCAACGCCCTGCTTGGCGATGATGTCGGCAAGCTGCATATAGCGCGTGCTGATGGAGTTGCCGAAGGTGTTCATCTGAGAGCCGTGGTCATTGATGTAGAACTCACGCTGGATGTCGTAACCGGCGTGGTCCATGACGCGGCAAAGGGAGTCGCCCAGAGCGGCCCAGCGGCCGTGACCAATGTGCATGGGGCCGACGGGGTTGGCGGAAACGAATTCGACCTGGGTCTTCAGGCCACCACCGACGTTGGACTTAGCGAAGTCCATGCCCTTCTCGCGAGCCTCGCCAAAGATGGCATTCTTGACGGCAACGGAGAGGTAGAAGTTGATGAAACCGGGGCCTGCGATCTCAACCTTCTCGATCGCGGGATCCTCGGGCATATGGGCAACGATGGCCTCGGCGATCTTGCGCGGGGCGCAGTGGGCCAGCTTGGCGGACTTCAGGGCCATGGTAGAGGTCCACTCGCCATGAGAAGTGTCAGCCGGTCGCTCGATAGCGCAATCGTCAAGTTCAAATGCGGAAAGGTCGCCGGCCTCCTGGGCCGCAGCAAGCGCAGCGCGTACCAGCTCTTCAATCTTCTCGGGCATAGATCCTCCTTGTGTTAAAGCCCCCGAGCTCTTGGTCACTCGTAGGGCAAAAGCCAGAGTTTGTAGCACTCTATCACAAGCGACGGGCACTGTCGCAGGGTAAAGCCAATCGAATTTGCATATGCACAAAATTGACTACCGCTCTTGCGCAGCTGTACAAAGTTGGCGGTTTGCCTGCAGTTTATACACGTTCTAGAAATGCATAAACGTATGAATAAGCCGTTCTATATATCGAATACTCTAACCTATCAGAGTTGTGTGCTTTTCCTGCATAAAGTAATGGTTTGCGCACCTCAGCGTGGTATTCTTAACATACGCAAATTCGTATAAGTTGGAGGTAGCATGTTCTCAATCGGTCAACACGTCATTCATCCGGGTCAGGGAGTCTGCACCGTCGTCGGCTTTAGGGACGACACGCCGCAGCCCATGTTGCTGCTCGAGACCAAGCAGGGACATGCGCAGACGATTCTCATGTACCCCGTGGCGCAGGCCGACCGTCTGCATGCCGCCATCTCCCAGCAAGATGCCGAGCACCTGCTGAGCCACTACGACGAGCTGGAGTGCGACACCTTTACCGAACGCAACAGCTCGCTCGAGGAGACACACTTTAAGCAGCAGCTCAAGCTGGGCGCGCCCGAGACGGTTCGCGTGGCAAAAACCATGATGCACCGTATTCGCCAGGCCGAGGAAGCAGATAAAAAGCCCAGCTCTTACTACATGCGCGTACTCAAGGAGGCCAAGCGCCGCTCCATCGAGGAGTTCGCCGTGGCCCTGGGCGTCACCGAAGAGGACGCCGAAGCCCGCCTAGCCCAAGCCGCCCTCAACTAACCTGCCAAAAAGGGACAGGTTTATTTTGGCAGGTTCTATCTGGCCAAACATCAACAAACAATCAGTAAATGGTCGGGTGCTCCGTTTTGTTTAAGAGCGCCCGACCATTTTTCTATCGCCGCAAAAATGCGTGAAGCCCATTTGCGATGACATCACGCGAGGGCCGTCCAGATCGACGTAACCAACGCCCGCATCCACAACAAGCGCGCCCGTCTTACTCAATTACCATTAAAAAGCATCAATTTGAAAACGCAATTATATTTCGGCAGGTAGCAGCTATAGTCGGTGAATCTCGACAACCGAAGCCCCCGAATGAGGTATCTTCAGCCCATCCAAGCTAAAGGAGGGGCCATGCCGAGAAAACCTCGTTCAAAGTCACCAACCGGTTATTTCCACATCACGTTGCGTGGAAACGGAGGGCAATTGCTGTTTGACGATGCCGAGGACCGAATCGCCATGCTTCAGATCCTCGATGCGATCCTCCCCAAACACAATATCGAGCTTATCGCTTGGTGCCTTATGGGAAACCACATTCATCTGCTCATCGACGATCCGGACGACCGCAAGAGCGACGCGATGCATGCGATAGCCGTATCGTATGCGGGCAGGTACAATGCGCGGACGGGGCATATCGGCCACGTGTTTCAGGAGCGGTTTTGGGATTCGCCCATTAAGTCAGAAGTATATTTACTCGAGGCAATTCGATACATTCATTTGAATCCACAAAAAGCGGGACTGGCAGCATACGACGAATATCCCTGGAGCAGCCATCGCGAGTATCTCATGAGTGCCAGGTCACGGCCGCATGTTACCGGCAGCGTTGTCGGTGTTATATTCCCAACACCTCGCTCATACCTTCGGCTCATGGAAAGTACGCCGTCGCTTCCCTATCGCCCCAGCGCAACAGCCAAGGTTCGCGAGGAAGATCTATGCGAATTTGGCACGGCAATCGTGCAGAGTGTCGCAGGATGTGCTCCGACGGAACTCAAATCCGCCTCCAAGCCACTTCGCAATGAGGCGATTCTCGCGCTTCGAAAACAAGGGCTAACGATTAAGCAGGTTCAGCTGCTGACCGGACTGGGAACATGGATTATCAAGAACGCGTCGTAGCGTCGCGTTTGCCGAGTTACGGATACGGCGAAGCGCAGCTGTCTGCCGCGAGGCGCCGCCATTCGCCAGCTTCACCATGTCAAACAGAAAACGCTTCCGCTGAATAACATCCAACGGAAGCGTTTTCCCAGATAAAACCTACCAAAATAAACCTGTCCCTTTTTGGCAGGTTAGGCCTGGAAGGTGTCGCGGTCGGGCGCGAAGGACTGCATGGCCGCGATGGTGCGGTCAAAGAGCTCGGGGAGCTCCCAGCCGAGCATCTCGGCGCCCTGCGAAATCACGTCGCGCGAGCAGCCGGCGGCAAAGCGCTTGTCCTTGAACTTCTTCTTGAGTGACTTGGTCGTAAAGTCCATGACGCTCTTGCTCGGGCGCATGATGACGGCGGCTCCGATCAGCCCGGTGAGCTCATCGCAGGCAAACAGGATCTTTTCCATCTGCAGCTCGGGTTTGGGCAGCGAGGTGTTGAAGTCCGACGTGTGCGTCTGGATGGCGCGAATGAGCTCGGGAGACGCACCTTCGCCCTTAAGAATCTCGGCAGCGTAGATGGTGTGGTTCATGGGGTCGTCCTCATGCTCCTCCCAATCCAGGTCGTGGAGCAGACCGACGATGCCCCAGAACTCCTCGTTCTCGGGGTCGAACTCGCGCGCAAAGTAGCGCATGGTGCCCTCAACCGTCTCGCCATGGGTAATGTGAAACGGGTCCTTGTTGTGCTCGTTGAGCAGTTCGAACGCACGGTCGCGGGTGATTCCGGCGGTGAGCGTCTGGGACATGGCAATACCTCCAGGTGAGTCGATGTTAGGACACGGTGTCACTATCGTATATCGCCGCGGCTCAAGCCGAAAGGCAAAAAAGTTATGCGGAGAAAAAAGCCGGGCGAACGTGTCGCCCGGCAAAACCGCAGATAAAACCTGCCAAAATAAACCTGTCCCTTTTTGGTAGGTTTAGGGACGGACCTGGCCGGTGCCTCGGAGCTTGTATTTGTAGGTGGTGAGGGCCTCGGCTGCAAAGGGGCCACGGGCGTGGAGCTTTTGGGTCGAGATGCCGATCTCGGCGCCCAGGCCAAACTCGCCGCCGTCGGTAAAGCGCGTGCTGGCGTTGGCGTACACGGCCGAGGCATCGACCGCGTCCAGGAAGCGCTCGCAAGCATCCGTGTCCTCGGCAACGATGGCCTCGGAGTGCATCGTGCCGTAGCGGTTGATGTGCGCGATGGCCTCGTCCTCGTTTGCCACGACCTTCACGCTCATCTCGAGCGCCAGATACTCGCGGCCCCAGTCCTCCTCAGTCGCGGCGACGTAGTCATCACCCTCGGCAAGCCCGGCATCGGCGCATGCGGCGCAGGTTGCCTCGTCGCCGTGAATGAACACGCCGTGATCATGCAGCACGGCCACGACCGCAGGCAAAAACGCATCGACCACAGCACGGTCGACCAGCAGCGACTCGGCGGCATTGCACACGCCTACGCGCTGGGTCTTGGCATTAACGATAATGTTGAGTGCCTTATCAAAGTCGGCGGATTCATGCACGTAGATATGGCAATTGCCCGTGCCCGTCTCGATCACCGGCACAAGCGATTCACGCACGCAGCGCTGGATCAGGCCTGCACCGCCACGCGGAATGAGCACATCGACGATGCCGCGAAGCTTCATGAGCTCGCCGGTTGCCTCGCGGTCGGTAGACTCAATCATCGAGACGGCCTCACGCGGGAAGCCCTTGGCCTCGAGGGCATCGGCCAGTAGCTCGGCAATCATGGCACACGAGTGATAGGCCAGCGAGCCGCCGCGCAGAATACAGGCGTTGCCGGTGCGGATGCAGATGCCCGCGGCGTCGGCCGTCACGTTGGGGCGTGCCTCGTAGACCATGGCGACCAGGCCCAACGGCACGCTCACGCGGGTGAGGTCCACGCCGCTTGCGAGCACGCGGTGGTCGAGCACGCGGCCCACAGGATCGGGCAGCTCGGCGAGCTTTTCCAGGCCGGCGGCCATGCCCTCGACGCGCTCGGGCGTCAGCAGCAGACGATCGAGCAGTCCGGCCGAGGTACCCGCATCGCGCGCGGCGGACATATCGAGCTCGTTGGCGGCAACGATGGAGTCGATACCGTTGCGCAGCGCTGCGGCCATGGCGCGCACGGCCTCCTGGCGCTGTTCATCGCTCGCCGTGGCAAGCGAGGCCGACGCTGCCTTGGCGGCAACGGCAAGATCGTGGACATACGTGGCTATATCGACCGACATGGGCGGCCCTTTCTCCTAGAAGTTTGCAACCATGGTAGCCGATTTGCGCATGGCCTCGCCCACGGCGGTAGAATTGGTCAACCCGAAACACCGCAACGAACGGAAGACTCACATGGCCCTCATCACTTCGTACCACGTCCCCGGCCTTTACGTCGAGGACCACAGCATCGACGTCCCCCTCGACTGGCGCGGCCTGGAGCCGATGCTCCTGGCCGTCGGCAGCACCATGCGCCGCGGCGCTATGCCGGCGCCCATCGCCGGCGCGCCCGAGAGCATCAAGCTCTTCTACCGCGTGGTTTGCGCGCCCGACCGCATCAACGACGATCTGCCGCTGCTCCTGTTTTTGCAGGGCGGCCCCGGCGGCGAGAGCCCGCGTCCGCTGTCGCCCACAAGCGATGGCTGGATCGAAGAGGCCGTCAAGCACTTCCGCGTGGTCCTGCCCGACCAGCGCGGCACCGGACGCAGTAGCTGCGTGGACGGACGCACGATTGCCATCTTGGGCGATCGCGCCGAGGCCGCCGGCGCCGATACAGCACGCTCGCAGGCGGACTTCCTCAAGCGTCACCTCGCCAGCTCTATCGTGCGCGATTTTGAGTACCTGCGCCTGGTAGGCTTTGGCGGCAGGCCCTGGGTCACACTCGGGCAGAGCTACGGCGGCTTTTTGACGCTGAGCTATCTGTCGCTCTTCCCCGAGGGCGTGGCGGCAAGCTTTACCTGCGGCGGCATCCCCCACGTGCCGGCGAGCGCAAGCGAAGTCTACGCGCACACCTTCCCGCGCATGGTCGCCAAGACGCAGCAGTATTACGACCGCTACCCTGCCGACGTCGAGCGCGTGGCAGCCTTGGCCGATGCGCTCGAGGCTCAGAAGCCCGTGCTGCCCGACGGCTCGCCGATGACGGTCGAGCGCCTACAGCTCATGGGCAGCGACTTTGGCATGAAGCCGAGCTTTGAGCGCATGCATTGGATTATCGATCACGCTTTTGTTGACGGCGACGGCGCGCTGACCTGCGGCGCCTCGGTATCCGACAGCTTTTTGATGCGCGCCTTCGAGCGCACCAACACGCGCACGAATCCGCTGTACTGGACGCTGCAGGAGTTCATATACGCCGACGGTGACACCATGCCCATTGGCTGGGCCGCGGCTGAAGAGAAGGCACACCGCGCCGAGTTTGACACCCTCGCGCGCCCGCTCATGTTTACCGGCGAGGCCATGTTCCCGTGGATGTTCGAGCAGATGCCCGAGCTCAAGCCCTTCAAGCCCGCCATGGATCTGCTTATGGAAGACACAAGCTGGGACAAGATCTACGACCCGCAGCGCCTGGCGTGCAACGAGGTGCCCCTGCAGGCCGCGGTGTACTTCGATGACATGTACGTGGACTCGGGCATGCAGCTCGACACGCTCAGCCGCGTGGGCAACTCGCACGCCTGGGTGACCAACGAGTTCGAGCACGACGGCCTGCACGGCAGTGTGGTATTCAAGCACCTCTTCGACGAGGCCCTCAACCGCGGAGACCTGCGCCGAATCTTCTAGCAAAGGAGTGTCCCCACCTGCCGGCACAATAGAAACGTCCCCAAGTGCCGGATGATGTCCTTCGCCACGAAAGCGGCCCATCTACTACGTTTCACCCGCATGGCCCAACCAGATGCCATAAATAAAGAAAACCGCAGGCGTTCTACCTGCGGTTTTCTTTTTGCAATTCTTGGTATGGTCACCGATAGCCTATTAAAGAGCCTTCGTGAGTTCGTGTGGGTAGTCCCTATGCCTCGCGCCCCGGCAGGGCCGGCTTCAGGTCCGAGCACCTGAGCATCACGAGGGCGATCAGGTTGTCGATGTTGCGGAAGCCGTAGCCCTGCCTGATGGCCACCTTGATCTTGTTGTTCACCGCCTCGACCCTCGCGTTGGAGACGCCGAGCTCTATCGACCTGAGTATGCCCCGGCGCTTCCTGCGGACCTTGCGGGACAGCTCCACGAAGCGGGGTATCCGGCTGCGGCATGCCCACGCGAGCCAGCCGTCCAGCTCGTCGGCGGCCTCGCCCGGCCCCGCCCTGAAGACCGCCCGCAGGCCCTCCTTGAGCAGGTAGGCCCGCCACAGCGCCGAGCCGGTGCGCCTGAGCCCCTCGAGTGCCGACGCCTGGCGGCCGGTGAGGTCCTCGGGGTTCTTGAGCAGCGGGAACCTCAGCCCCTTCACCGCCGCGGCGGGGTCGGGCGGCGCGGCCTCCCCGGCCCTCGG
>UQZI01000011.1 GCA_900545555.1 uncultured Collinsella sp. | reverse complement strand
TCGGCGGCAACCGAAAGTTCAACCGGATCGCCCTCGTAAGCACTCGCATCCTGCGGCTGAGCGAGCACCTCCGGAGTCGCAGCCTTTGCGAATTCAAACGCGACCTGCTGCGGAGCACTCACGCCACTCAGCGTGACCTCATACGCCCCACCCTTATAGTCAGAAATATCAAGGTCATAGGCATTGCCGGCCGAACCATCCTCGCCAGCCTCTTCGGCAACGGTCACGCGCGTCAGGTAGCAGCCCTCATCTGGCGCCGCCGAAAGCGTCACCTTGCCATCCGTGGCGACCAAAGCAGACTCCGGATCAACCGATCCGTTGACCGCTCGGGCCGTCACCTTGTACTTAGGCGCCTCCGCAAAGCGCGCCTCGACAGTCATGTTGTCCTCGGGGACAAACGTCCAGGTAGCATCCGTGCTCAGCGGCTCATCGCCCAGCGACCCGTCGTCGTTGCGCGCATACCACCCATCGAACACATAGCCCGCATCGGGAACGGCAGTCAGGGTCGTGGACTCACCGTTCTCGACTTCGTTGGTCACGGCATAGCCCAGAGATTCGTCCTCGGAGGAACCCTCGACGTGTCCGCCCTGACGCGGATCAACCGCCGTCACCGACATCGTCGCCCGTTCATAAACGGCCGTAAAGGTTCGGTTGCCAAACACCACGCGGTTAATGACCGGCGTAAAGCCAACGGGCATGCCGTTCTCATCGACCCAGTATTTAAACTTCCAACCCTTATGCGGCACGGTAAACATAATCGCCGCGGAGTGGTAGGAGCCACCCGTACCGAGCGCTACCATCGAAAAGCCAGCATCCTTAGGATACGTAGCGACCTGAACATCGCAGCCCGTCTCGTAGAACACGGCCGTAAGCTGCCTATTCTCCTTTGCGGTACCGATATAGAACGCGCTGTAGCTCACCGTGACACCCGCATCGTCGACCCAATGCGAGAAGTGGTACTTCTTCCACGGAATCGCGATGGCCATAAACATGTCGCCCCTGTCGTAGGACCTGCTGCCGGCAGGAATGCCGTCGATCAGAAGGGCCGTACCGCGGAAGATGGACGAGCCAGTGACGGTAATGGTCACCTGTCCATCGGATTCGAACTGCGCGTAGTACGTTATGTCTTGCGTGGCGGTCACATCGAGGGTCGTCGCGGTCTCGACAATCGAGGTGCCCTCCTTATCGGTGCTCCAGCCCACAAAGCGATAGCCCATACCGGCAACAGCGGACAGTTCCACCTGGTCGCCCACGGCAAAGCTACCGCTGCCCGTAACACGGCAGCCCCTGTTCGAAGCCTTGTCCTTCACCACGACCTCACCCGTAACGGTCACCTCGTACGGATCGGCAAACACGGCCTGGAGCTCCAACGTATCGTCCTCCAGCCCCTCGACCATATCCTTGTCGAGCTTAACCCAACAATGGGCGTCGCAGCTCAGCAGCGACTTGTTGCCCTCGGCATCCAGGACATACCAACCGGCAAATCGCTTGGTACCCATAGGCGTAGCGTTGAGTTCGACCGTATCACCGAATTGATAGGAGCCCTCGCCGCTCAGGGTGCTAACGCTATCGTCACTCGCGCTCAAAACGACCTGATAGGACTTAGGCGTAAAGGTCGCCGTATAGGTGGCGTCACCCGCGACCTTAACGGTATAGTCGGCGTTCTCGCTGACTGTCTCGCCCTTGTCGTCCGTCCAACCCGCAAACGAATACCCGGTGTTGGCGATCGCACGAAGCGTTGCGCGGTCGCCAGCCTCATAGCCACCAAAGCCGCTCACGGCTCCGCCCTCGGCAGGCGAAGCAACGGTATGCACGACATACGAACCCGACGCAAAGACGGCATAGAGCGACGTATCCTCACGCACGGCAAATCGATAGGTTTTCTTGGAGCTCACGCATGTGCCGTTACGGAACCAGCCCACAAAAGCCGTATCCTCGGCGGCGACCGCACGCACGGTTGCGACCTGTCCAGCGGCATACGCCCCCGCGCCCTCGACCGTGCCCATGCTCTCCTCGCACGAGACGTCCACCGTATATTGTTTTGCCGAGAACACGGCCTGAAGCGTCGTGTCAGACGTCGGCACCACGTGATAGGTGCTGTCACGGCTTACCACGGCGCCCGAGGCATCGGCCCAATACTCAAACGCATAGCCCGAAAGTGAATGCGCGGTCAGCGTGGCGGCATGCCCCGCCTCAACGGTACCCGTGCCCTCGACCCAGCCGGCGACACTCGATTCGACCAGCGAACCGGTGCCGGAATCGACTACCGTCGTGGCGTCGACTTCATAGCTTTTTGCCATAAAGCGAGCGACGTGCACATGGCTGCGCTCCTGGTGGCAGGTGAACTCCGCATCGGCAGACTCAAACGTGCCGTCTGCCGTATACCAACCAGTAAAGACATAACCGGGATTGGGCGTTGCCTTAAGGGCAACCTCCGCGCCGCGGTCGGCAAGGATGAGGCTCGCCTTGACGGTGCCGCCCTCCGCAGGATCAGCGAGGGGCACGCAGACGGTATCGATAGGCACAAAGCCCGCGGTAATAACGCAGTGCCCGGTTTTACCGCGAGCCTTCGCAACCAACGAAGTCTCGTGCTTAAGGCTCTTCAGGCGGCCATTGACGTACCAACCCCGGAACAAAAAGCCAGGATGGGCCTTGGCCGTCAAATGAAGGGTTTCCCCTAATTTGAACGTATCGGTCGTAGGCTTCACCACGGTCCCATTGCACGTCACGGTACCGCCGAGCCATGAATCGGCGGTGACCATGACCTCGGGCTTTGAGTCGGTAAAGATCACGGTATAGGTATCGCTCTTGGTAACCTTGACGACCAGCTCGGCGGTGTCGTACTCCTTACCGGAGCCATCCTTCCAATGGTCAAAACGATAGCCGTCGTTGGCCTTTGCCATGAGCATCACCGTGTCGCCATATCCGCAGGTAACCGAAGATGCCCCCGGGTGCCCTTCGATCTCGACCGTGCCGCGCTCCACAAAGGTCTTCTTGGCTTTTGCCGTTACGGTATAGGTATTTTCTTCAAACACCGCACGCACCGTGCATTCCACGTCCTCGGGATAGAACTCAAGGTAGCTGGGGTCGGTGCCCAAAAGCAGGTCCGTCTTGGCGTCGTACCAGCCCTTAAAGGTAAATTGTTTGCTCGCCTCGGCCGTGAGCTCAATGCTCAGCGTGGCAGGCTCGCCCTTCATGCAGTAGCCCTCGCCGTGCACCAAATATTTGCCCGCCATGGCCGCGGCCGGCTCAACGACAACGTCCACCTTGCAGGCACGCGTAAACTTTGCCTGGATCACGCAGTCGGTAATGGGCTCAAAGGTATAGGAGCGCTCGCTCGAAACCAGCGTCGAAGTGGCATCCGAGCCGCCGTTGCTCAAATACCATCCGTCAAAGATATAGCCCTCGGATGGGGTAGCCTCCGCGGTCACGCGCTCGCCTTCGGGAATCTCGAGTACCATGCCGGCAGTCTCACCGCGCTTCAGCGTAACGGTACCGCCCTCGAGCGGGTCGGCCTCGGCACGCACGGTATGCGCATCCCTGCCGTCCATTACAGCCTCGATCCGGGCATTCCCGTTAACGCGGTATTCGCAAACTTCCTGCTTGTTGGCAATCGTGATACCCTGCGCATCGGTTTCGCGCCATTCTACAAACCGGTACGTCTTCTCCGGATTGTCGGGGCGCACCTTGGGCCGCATCGTAAACGTGAGAATGTCCCCATCCTTCGCGCGAACCTTGCCGTCCACGACCGGCATACCATCGCACAGCACCTCGGCGCTGTCGAAGGGATCGGTATTCACCAGGATGGTCTTATCCGCCTTACGGAAGCGTGCAACCAGATGGCGGTCGACCTCGGCCTTAAAGATATACGTACGCTCGGGCGAAACCTCGATGCCGTCCTCAAACCATCCCACAAAGGCATAGTCAGGACCCTCGCTCGCGGTGACCATAGCCTGATCGCCACGCGTAATGCTCTGCTTTACGGGGCTTGCGGTGCAGCCCGTCGAAAAATCGGCCTGAATGCCATCGGCTTCGGCAACTGCCGTAATCTCGACTTTTTTCTCGAAAACGGCCGTCATCTTTACAACCTCGGGCGTCAGGTCCGTGATCGTCATCGTCTTGAGAGGAGATGTCGAGACCTCGACGCCGTTCTCTTTCCAACATACGAAGCGATAGCCGGGATTTGCGACAGCCTCGAGCGTGGCGACCGTCCCCTCATAGTGGATACCGCCTCCGGTAACGACGCCGCCCACCTCGGGCTGCGCGGTGGTAATAATTTCGATCTTATGGTCGCCATGAGGCTTGGGCTTCTTGTGGTCGTCGATGATGTCCTTAATCTCCTTGAGCACCTTGGTGCCCACAGCGGCAACATCCTCAATGTTGTCGGCCATACCGATCTCGATCACCGCGTCGGCCGCGATGGGGTCGACGATCTCGCCCAAGCCATACATGGTAGCGAGAACGGCCGCAGCCGTAATCGCGGCGATGAGCGCGGCCTTCAGCGCCGCGAGTGACTCGTCGGGGTCAGTCTCCTCGCGGAAATGCGCGGTGTACTGCACATCCCCCTCGAGCACAAACGTGTAGGACGGACCATCGTCCCCGGTAAAGACAACGTTGCCGAGGGCATCGGTCGCGTAGTCAAACACATAGCCAGGCATTGGCACCGCCACGACCGTTACGCGCGACCCGATACCGTACAGACCTGTAGAGAGGAACTGCCCGAGCGGCTGCCCGTTCTCATCGACCCCGTCCACACTCAGCACAACGCTTGCCTGGGGAGCGCAGTAGCGCGGCGTGATCTCGATCCTAGCGTCAGTCTTGTCCTCGGACACAATCGCGTCCGCCTTGTCCACCGTATAGGTAAAGTCGAGCTGATCGCTCGCGGCGTACGCATCATCGCCCTCGCCCAGATACCAGCCCAGGAACAGGGCGTTATCCGTGACGGCGGAAACCTCAACCGTCTCGCCGTCATTGCGATAGCAGTTTTGGGCGGTAACACTCAGGTGCGCAAAGTCCTGTGACGAATCGGTCGCCTGCGCATCGTTGACATGCACCGCATAGTCCTTGAGCTTAAAGCGAGCCTCGAGGGACAGGTGCTTATCTGGCGTAAACGTGTAGACCGGCTCCTTGGAGATGTGCTTGCCGGACTCGGTATCATACCAGCCCTTAAACGTGATGTTGTCGTTGAGCATTCCTAGAGCACCGGCATCGAGCGTGACCTCGTCGCCCGCATCAATCGTCGTCGCGCCGGAAACATCGGGCAGTTCAACGCCGTCCATCAGCTTGCGTTCGCCTTTATCGATCGTTTGGGCATAGGAGATCTGGAACGACGTCGGCTCAGGCTTCTTGAGCCGTAGCGTGCCCTTGGTCTGGGATTCAAAATGCGAATAGCCGTCGTCATACACGAGCTTTACGGGCTGTCCGTCCATCGACTCATCGAAGACGTCGCCGTCGCAGGGGGTGGCCGTAAGGTACTCGCCGAGCTCTTCCTGTATGAGGGCCTCGTAGTCCCAAATCGATACCGTATGCGGGTAATCGAGCTCAACGCTCATGCCCTCGAGCGAAATGGTCTCCCCCGTCTCGTAGGTCATGTTGTTGGGGTCGCATGAGATCTCAACGTCCTCGAGCACCTTGCCCA
Source organism: uncultured Collinsella sp. (assembly GCA_900545555.1). Taxonomy (GTDB): domain Bacteria; phylum Actinomycetota; class Coriobacteriia; order Coriobacteriales; family Coriobacteriaceae; genus Collinsella. The sequence goes on along the minus strand of UQZI01000011.1, from coordinate 34,006 downwards.
CGGGGACGGGCAGGCAGCCGTTGCACCTCTCCCAAACAGCTTTGGGATGCCCGTTAGCATACTTCGGAATCATCTTGGCGGGAACCATGACGGTCATGTTGTATTTGGGGAACGTGTCGGTGTTAATGAGCACCGCATGGTTGCACCCAAAGAACACGGTCTCGAGATTGGTACTGCCAAACGCCTTTTCCGGCAACTCCTCGATCTTGGAGTTATATGGCAGCGTCAGCCCGCCGCTCAAGTCGGTGCCGTAGAAGCAGGTGTGGCCAAGCGTTTGGACCGTTGTGTTGCTCTCGAGCCCTGTGGTAGCAAGGTTCGAGCAGAACCTGAACGCGCAAACGCCAATCGATGTAATGGAGGTATTCTTGTCCAGGCCGGTATCGGTCAGAGCCTTGCAGCCTTCGTAGGCTCTGTCGGGAATCGATGTGAGGCCGACAACCTTGTCGAGCCCCGTGGACACCAGCCCACTGTCGGCAAACGCGGCATAGCCCATCGAGCCGATAGTAGTTGTCTCGCTGATGTTCAGGCTCGCAAGCGACTCGCAGCCATAGAACGCCTCTTTTCCGATGGTGCCGATGGTCATACCGGAAAGGCTGATATTGGTGAGATTCGGGCAGTTATAGAAGGCGTGCAATCCGATTTTGGAAATGGAACTGTTCTCAAAGCGCACCGAGCGCAGATTGGTAGAGTCGGCACAGAGCTGTGCGTCGACTTCATCCACCCCGTAATCGACAATCAAATTCGTTACCATTCGACCGTCGACGGAGTTCTCGCGCGGGCTGTTCTCATCGATTTCTACTGTAAGATTTCCGTTTGCGTCGCACGGATACAGATAGTAGTTGGGCATGAGCTTGGCATACTCGTAGGCCGCCTGCTGCAGGTTGCCCTTGCTGTACGCGACAAGGCGCGTGTAGCCATCGTCGTACACGAGCTGTATAGGTTCTCCGTCCATCGACTCGTCGAAGACATCACCATCGCAGGGGGTCGCCGTAAGGTATTCGCCGAGTTCTTCCTTTATGAGCGCTTCGTAGTCGCTATCCATCGTCGAATGAGGATATTGAAATGTGACACTCATGCCCTCGAGCGAGATCTTTTCCCCCGGCTGATAGGCCATCTTGTCGGGATCACGCGAGATCTCAATCTTTTGGAGCATCTTGCCTACGGGGACGGGCAGGCTACCATTACAGCTCTCCCAAACCTCTTTAGGGTGGCCGCTTTCGTATTGCGAAACCATCTTGGCAGGGACCATGACAGTCATGTATTGCTTGGGAAACGTGGTGGAATTAATGAGCACCACATGGTCGCACCCAAGGTACACGGTTTCGAGCTTAGAGCCATAGAACGCACGGCTCGGCAGTTCCTCGATTTTGGAATAAAGGGGCAGCGTCAGCCCGCCGCTCATATTGGTCCCGGAGAAGCAACCTTCGCGGAGCGTCTTGATCGTCGTATTGCTCTCAAGTCCGGTCGTCGCAAGGCGGGAGCAGTTTTTGAACGCATTAACGCCGATTGACGTGATGGATGTGTTCCCGCCCAGACCGGTATCGGTCAGAGCGCTGCAGGCATTATAAGCGTTCTCAGGAATCGAACTGAGACCAACGACCTTGTCGAGACCCGTAGACCGCAGCCCGCTCCAGGCAAACGCGGCATCGCCCATAGAGCCGATGGTAGCAACGTCATTAATGTTCAGGCTCGTAAGCGATCCGCACCCAGAAAACGCCTCTGTTCCGATGCCCCCAATGGTCATACCGGAAAAGCTGATATCGGCGAGATTGGAGCACCCAGAAAAGGCGTGTAGTCCAATTGAAGAAATAGAGCTGTTCTCAAAACGCACCGAACGCAAATTGGAGGAATACTCACAAATATATCCGGGGACCCCATCCACTCCGTAATCAACGATCAGATTGGTTACCAATTTACCGTCGACAGAGCTCCCGTACGGGTCGTTTCCATCGATCTCTACCGTAACGCTTCCGCTTGCATCGCACGGATACACATAGCCGTTCGGCATAAGCTTGGCATACTCGTAGACCGTTGGGTCCTCATACACGAGGGGATCGACTTCGCTGTCATCGGACGAGGGTTCCGCCGTGGCAACCAAGCTCTTTGCTGCATCAGAATCGGTCGCGGAGATCGAAAGGTCTTGGGCCAAGCTCGACGTGGAAGTGCTGGCATCCGAGCTGGACGATTCGTCCTGAGCGTTATTCGTTTGGTCGGAAGCTGTGGATGAGCTGCCCTCGCCCGAAGATGACGCGTTATCGACCGCATGGACATCAGCGTCAGAACTCGAGTCGGTCTCTTGGGCCTCGCTCTCGACGGCGACCGCCCCGGCGTCATCGGCATAAGCCGCGCGGGGCGCAAGGGGTATCGAGGTCACGACCATCGCGACCGAAAGATAGACGACTAAAAACCTATAGAGGGCAGCAGTGATCCTGTTCATAGGAACCTTCCCGCAATTTGCAAAGATACAGAGTCCCAGTGTGGGCCATCATCTCACAATACCCTGTATAAGCGACAATGCGGGAAGGCTGCGCAAACGGTTTATCTAAGGGCGTAAATGGTTGGTCTAATCGCTGCTTAAATCGCGCAAAGCGTCAATCGCGGTGTCGACTTCCTCGGCCGTGTTGAAGTAACCAAACGAGAAGCGAACCACGCCCTGGCGCTCGGTTCCCAACGCACGGTGCATGAGCGGAGCGCAATGGGCGCCGGGGCGCGTCGCAATCCCCCACCCTTGCATGAGCGCGTCCGAGATCTCGGCAGAGTCGATATCACCCACGTTGAGCGACACGATCGCAGAGTGCGCCGGCTGGTCAAAGGCACCGTAGAGCTTAATCCCCGGAATCTCGCACACACCGGCAAGGAAGCGATCGGCGAGCGCACGCTCGTGGGCAGCAATCGCCTCGACCCCACCCTGGGCCTCGATAAAGTCGAGGCCGGCAGAAAGGCCCGCGATGCCGTGGCCGTTGAGCGTGCCCGCCTCAAGGCGCGTGGGCCACTCAAGCGGCTGCAGCGTATCGAAACTGTGCACGCCCGTGCCGCCCATGGCCCACGGCGCTACGTCAATGCCCTCCGCCACGGCCAGCCCGCCGGTGCCTTGGGGTCCCATGAGCCCCTTGTGGCCGGTAAAGCACACGACGTCGAACCCCATGGCTTGCATATCGATATGCGCCGTACCGGCAGACTGAGAGGCATCGACGATCACCAACGCGCCGACCGCATGGGCGATGGCAGCCACGCGCGCAATGTCGACCGCGTTGCCGGTCACATTAGAGGCATGCGTCACCACCACGGCACGCGTACCGGGCGTGACCAGCCGCTCGAGCTCGTCATAGTCGAGCACGCCGTTCGCGTCACAGCCCGCATGCTCAACGGTCACACCCCGCTCCGCTGCCAGGCGGTTGAGCGGACGCAGCACGGAGTTGTGCTCGAGCACCGTTGTGACCACATGGTCGCCGGGGCGCACCACCCCGTTGATGGCGGTGTTGAGCGCCGCCGTAGAGTTGGGCGTAAAGCACACATGGTCCGCCCTCGGGCAACCTAAAAGGCGCGCGAGCTTGGCACGGCAACCGTGAATCGTACGAGCGGCATCGAGGGCACCCGACGTGGCGCCGCGCCCGGCATTGCCGAGCGAGCACATCGCCTGCGTCACGGCATCGATGACCGTCTGCGGCTTGTGCATGGTCGTCGCCGCGTTATCCAGGTAGATCATCGCACGACCTCCCACATATCAATCACGGTATAGCCCTCGGTAGGAACGCCCGCCGCGGTAAGCTCGCTGCGCAGCAGCTCCTCATCGGCAGGCAACGCCTTCCACGCCAGGCCGCAGCCGGCAGCGACCTCCCCGGGCACGGGAATCGTTCGCCCGGGAAGGCCACGCTCAACGCACAGGGACTCGCAGCCCATGGCGGCCGCCGTGGTGGGAAACGTGATGACAAGCGCCAGGCGCTTCTCCCTCATGGCAACTCCAACCAATACGCTACGGGCGCACGACGCGCACGGCCTGTTCCATCTTCTCCACGATCACGTACATGTTCGTGACCTCGCCCACCGCAAGCTGGTCTTTAATGCCATAGTGGTCCAGGCAGGTACCACAGGTGAGAATCTCGACACCCTGCTCGGCCAGGCCCTTCAGGTCGTCGAGCACCGGCGAGCCCTCAACGGTGAGCTTGGCGCCGCCGTTGTAGAACAGCATGGTCGCGGGCAGCTCCTCCTGCTGCGTCACGGCAAAGATAAACGCCTTCATGAGCTTGTGGCCCAGCTCGTCGTCGCCGCGGCCCATGCAGTCGGTGTAGACGGAAATGACGAGCTTGCCCTTGCCGGCGCTGACATCACAGAAGGCAGCGCCATCCTGCTCTGGATCGCCCACGGCAACGGCGCCAGAGGTCGCCACGGTCACGTGCCACTCGGCGTCAGAAACCTTCTCGACCGAGGCCGTGCAGCCCTTCTCCTGCGCCATCTTGGAGATGTTCTTGACGGCGGTCTCGTTGTCGACCGAGGTCACGACGGCGCCCTCGCCATCGAGCTGCTTCAGAGCTTTGAGCGTCTTGACGACGGGCAGCGGGCAGGCATCGCCCATGGCATTGACTTCAATCTTGGTAGACATAGCAAATTCCTTTCGAAAGAGCCGTTCTAGAGAACGGCAAACAGTTACATAAACGTGCGGGCTAGCGAACAACGCGAACAGCAGGACCGCCCGGCTCCGCCTCGCACACGCGCCCGACAACGGCCGCGATGCGCCCCTCGGCATGCAGGCGACGCGCAAGCCCATCCACATCGGCAGCAGGCGCCGCGATGAGCAAACCGCCCGAGGTCTGCGGATCGTACAGCGCATCCAACATGCCCGGCCCCAGGTCATCGTCGGCCGCCACGCGCGGGCCAAAGAAGTCCTGGTTGCGGTAGGCACCGGCAGGAATAATGCCCAGACGCGCCATATCGAGCACCCGGTCAAAGAGCGGCACCGTCCCCGACGCAAGTTCAATCTGCACGCCCGAGCCCTCGGCCATCTCGCACGCATGCCCGATCAGGCCAAAGCCCGTGATGTCGGTGCAGCCGTGAAGCTCGAGTCCCTCGGCCAGGCGAATCGGGGCCTCGTTGAGGGTGCGCATAGAATCAAACATCCGGCTGGCCTCGTCCTGCTCGATGAGCTCGCCCTTAATGGCCGTGGTGATAATGCCCGAGCCGATCGCCTTGGTCAGCAGTAGGACATCGCCCACGCGCGCACCGCTGTTGGCGAGCATGCGGTCGAGCGAGACAAAGCCGCTCACGGACAGGCCGTACTTGGGCTCGTCGTCGTTGATGGTGTGGCCGCCCGCGATGGTGCAGCCAGCCTCGACGCACTTGTCGGCGCCACCCGCCAAAATCTGCCCGGCAACCTCAACACCCAGGCAATTGGGAATGCACAGCAGGTTCATAGCATGGCTCGGTCGTCCGCCCATGGCGTAGATGTCCGACAGCGAGTTTGCCGCCGCGATCTGGCCAAACAGGAACGGGTCGTCGACCATCGGTGGGAAGAAGTCGATGGACTGCACGAGGCCCAAATTATCGCCAACACGGAAGACACTCGCATCGTCGGAGGTATCGAACCCCACGAGCAGGTTGTCGTTATGCACATTGGGTAAGTCGCCCAGGACCTGGGCGAGGGCTCCAGGAGCCAACTTAGCGGCTCAACCGCTCGCGGCAGTCATAGACGTGAGCTTCATCTGATCGTCAAGCATCGATACCCCCTCTCATCGGTCAATCATTTCCTCCCAGTATACGCATGAATGCAGGCCCACGGCCGATGCATTAATCGAGCGCCTGTGCGCGAATCGCCGCGCCGATGGCACCGGCAAAGCGGGCCTGGGGCGAGGTGGTCACCGGCGACCCCAGCAGCTCGCCCAACCGCTCCACAACGTAGGCGTTCTCGCACAGACCACCGGTCAGGTAGTACGGGGCGCCCGCGGCCTGCCCGGCCATGGTCGCCACGCGCGAGACCACGCTGTCGATCACGCCACGCGCAATGTTCTCGCGCGGCTCACCGCGACCGATCAGGCTGATAACCTCGCTTTCGGCAAACACCGTGCACATGCTGCTGATCTTGGTGGGTTCGCCGGAACGCGCCAGGTCGGCCATCTGCTGCTGGGAAATGCCTAGGCGGTCGGCCATGATCTCCAAAAAGCGCCCCGTGCCGGCAGCGCACTTGTCGTTCATGGCGAACTTGGCCACGCGGCCACTTTTAAGCTGAATGACCTTGGTGTCCTGACCGCCCACGTCAATCACCGTGCCGTGATCGCCAAACAGGCGCACGGCACCGGTACCGTGGCAGGTGATCTCGGTCACGACCTTGTGCGCATAGGGTACGGCAACACGGCCGTAGCCAGTCGCGACCACGCATACGTCGTCGGCCGCCACGTCGTAGCCGGCAGCGGCAAGCTCACAGCGCAGACGCTCCGCCGCATCGACCGACGAATACCCGGTTGGCTGCACGCACGTCCACGCCACCGAACCCTCTCCATCGACCACAGCGGCCTTAGCCGCCGTAGACCCGATATCAATCCCGATCCCTATCATGGCTCTCTCCTCATCAAAACATCAAAGACAGTGGCGAGTTCAGGCGCCTTAGCTCTAGGTTTCTCAGGTGCCGGAGGTTGCCCCGAAAGAGGAGCGTAGCGTACTTTGGTACGCAAGCGACGGTTTGAGAGGCAAGATCCGGTGCCTGAGGAAGCTAGAGGGTTTCGATGAAGGCGGCGATGCGGGTCTCAATCTGGCCCATGTCGCCGTTGCTGTAGTCGGTCTCGATCTTCATATACGGAATACCCGCACCCTCGACGGCCTCCTGCATGCGCGCACTCTCCACGTTAAAGGTGTGGCACGCCTGCAGCACGCTCTCCACTACGCCATCGACATGATACTTCTCGCACATGGCCAGCGTGTTTTCCATACGACCGTCGTTGGGCGTCATGACCGAGCAGTTGATATCCAGGTAGCGGTCGGCGATGGCGCGCAGGATATCGGGAGCCTCCGGGTCGATCATCATGGCCGCCGTGCGCTCGCCCGAGCAGTCGTCCATGCACACGACCACGCCGCCGTTGGACTCGATGGTGCGGCCGATCTTGTTAATCACGCCGCCCACCGGGCAGCCGGTGATCAGAATGCGCTTGGCATCTGCCGCAACCGGGCGCTCGCCCGCGTCATAGGCCTCGCGCAGCTTGCCAACCTTTTGCTCCAGCTGCTGCGTATAGGCCTCGATATCAAAGCTGAACGTACCGGCAAACATGGTGCTCATCAGGTCGACGCCGCTCATGGCCGCAGGCTGGTTGGCCTGGAGGGCAAACATCTCGAGTTGCGCCGCACGCAGACGGTTGCGGCGTCGGACGGCAGCACGTAGGTCATCGTCGGTAATCGTGATGCCGTAGAAGTTCTCGAGTTCCTCCTTGAGTAGGCGGCACTCCTCGTACCAGCCCTCGCGCTCGTAGGCGCGGTCGCGGCCCTGCGGTAGGTGCAGAATGTGCGTGCGCTTGAGCTCGTTGAGCAGCTCGTACATCTTCTTCTTGCCGTCGCAGGTGGTCTCGCCGATGATCATGTCGCTAAAGTACGTAAACGGGCACTTTTGCGAATAGGCAAAACCATACGTCGACTTGATGAGCGGGCAGAGGTTTGCCGGCAGCACCTTCTCGGCCTCGGGAATCACCTCGTCGGACGTACCGCACAGAGCCACGCTCGAGGCGCCCGCGGCATCGATAATCTCGAGCGGCGTATAGCTGCACAAAAAGCCGACCAGGCGATTACCCGCCTGCTTGTAATCCTTAACGCGAATAAACGCCGCCTTGCGTTGTTCGTTAAACTCCTCAAACGTGCTGGGCAACGGCTGCTCAATATTTTCCGACATATAACTCCTAAACCTTTTAACCAACCAAGGAAGCGGCTTTCCCAGGTGCCCGAGGTTGCCGTGAAAGAGACGCGCCGCGTACTTTCGCACGCAAGCGACGGTTTGAACGGCAAGATCGGGTGCCTGGGAAAGCCGCCGGGACGGATAGCCCTAAATGGTTTCCAAGAAGGCCTCGATCCTGGTTTGCAGTTGGCCTGCATCCTCACCGACGTAGTCGGTCGTGATGTGCATAAACGGAATGCCGGCTTCCTCGGCGGCCTTCTCCACGGCAAACGACTCCATCTCATAGAGCGTGCAGAACTGCAGGGCCACGTCGACGATGCCGTCGGCATGCAGGTCCTTGGCCATCTGGACAATGTCCTTCATACGCTGGTCGTTGGGCGTAAAGACGGCGCAGTTGATCTTAAAGTAGCGCTCGGCGATGGCATCGAGCATCTCGTCCACCGTCTCACCGGACTCGTCGACCAGGTCCTTGTAGTAGCGCGAGCCCGTGCAGGACTCCTCGCCTACCACAACGCCGCCGGCTTTCTCGATGAGGTTGAACAGCTTCCAGTTGGGCACGGCCATGGGCGTGCCGGTGTACAGAATGCGCTTGGTCCCCTTGGGCGCCACGCCCTCGCCGGCCTCGACACGCTGCTCGCACTCAGCCGCCATATCGTTAATGGCTCCGGTCAGACGTGGCGTGTCGTCCATAAAGGCGGCCTGAACGGTCAGCAGGCTGTCCAGACCGCTGATGGGCGCTGGGTCGGCAGCGCGCGTGGCAGCGAGGCGCTGCAGGGCGCGACGCTTCTCATTGACGGCGTGGATGGCGGCCTTCAGACGCTCGGGCGTAATCGTGACGCCGCACTCTTCCTCGATCTTGGCGGCGAGCTTCTTGACCTCGGCCTTCCAGGTCACAAGCGTCGACTCATCGTGTACGTTGGGAATATCCATGACGTACATGTTCTTTTGCGTGGCAAAAAACTCGTAGGCTTTCTTCTTGCCATCGCAGGTGTTCTCGCCTACCACCAAGTCACTCGACTCAATGTAGGGGCAGACCTCGCCCAGCTTAAAGCCGGCAAAGCTCTTGATAAGCGGGCAGGTGTTGCGCGGCAGATGCTCCTCGACCTTATCGGTTGCCCAATCGGCACCCGAGCACAGGCCCACGGGAATGCCGTCGCAGGCGAGCACAATCTCCTCGGGCACGTACACGCAGAACGAACCGACGATCTTGGTGGCCTCGCCGGCCTCCTTCTTGTCGAGCATCTCCTTAATACGGCCGCTGTGGATGTTGGTAGCCACAAAGTCCAGGTAGGACGTGGACTTGGGGCGATTGTTCTGCGTCAAGAACATATCGCCGTACATCTGGCCCACGGCGCCCAGCAGCATGTCGTGGTCGGCAAGATTCATGCCGAGGCTCTCCCACATCGGATGGAAATCAAATTCTTCAGCCATGACGGTTCCCCTCTCGAACCAAAAACGGATAACAGCGGTATCGATGCACGACGGGCGGCGATTGCCCTGCCGTGCTCAAACCCGGAATTTTGGGGAACCTGCTTTGCGGTTGACTATTTAGTTGTGCGTCGTCTCTCCCGGAGCCGTGAACACACCTGCTCATATGCGGCTCCGAGCGATATATAGGGCACGCGCGGCAACGCGGCAAATGTATGTCGTCTGCGGCATGTGCGCACCCTCCTTTACAAGTTAAGGTCAACTATATCAACGGTCATCGACCATGCGAACACCGTTGACATTCGTACGACAGCGTTGTGTGCCACCGTTAATAATTTATTATCCTGATTGATAAGAGTTTGTCATCTCTCATTCGACGAACGGCAAAAACAAAGCCGCCGAGGCTTATATCCCCGACGGCATTACCCGGCGCTATCGACAAACCAAATGAATCCTGCTCGCATCAAAATGCATGCGCAAGGTCTCCCCCGCCTGCGGCAACTCCTCTACAGGCACGCCCACCTTGTTGACCTTCCACTGCAGGCGAGTCGGCGCATCGATGCGCGGCGCATCCAACAGCACCAGGCGCTCAAAACGCGAATCGCTCACGCGCGCCACGTGCAGGTCGTAGCTGTTGCGACCCCGCTCAGCGCGATTGTCAACATGGAAGTAGCTTGCGCGAATGCCCAGGTACGCCACATTATCGGGAACCTCGCGACCCACGTTAAAGGTCATGCCCCAGTCGAGGGCTTCAACTTCTTCGTCGCCGATCTTGCGCGCCCGGCTTGTGTTCTTGCAGCCCGTCAGGCGCAGCGCCGCCAGCGTCTGCGGACGGCGGACCACGTCCTCGACAGAGCCGATCTCCTCAACATGCCCGTCGTGCATCACGCAGATGCGCTGGCACAGGCGGCACGCCTCGTCGATGTCGTGGCTCACGTAGAGCACGGTGCGGTTGCACACATCGAACAGGTCGAGCATGTTCTGCTCAAGCGCGCTCTTGAGATACGCGTCGAGCGCACTCATGGGCTCATCGAACATAAAGATGCCCGGGTGCGCCGCCACCATGCGCGCAAGCGCCACGCGTTGCTGCTGACCGCCCGAGAGGCGCGCGGGATAGCGGTCGACAAAATCGGCCAGACCGAAAATGCCCAGATAGCGCTCGGCGAGCTTTTTGCGCGCGGCGGCGTCACCCGCGTCCTTTACACCGGCGCACACGTTATCAGCCACCGTCATATTAGGGAACAGCTGATAGTTTTGAAACATCAGGGCGCATTTTCGCTCCTGGGGCGAAAGGTTGATGCCCGCCGCGGAGTCAAAGAAGGTCACGCCGTTGACGACGATCTTTCCCTCGTCGGGCGTCTCCACACCGGCAATGCAGCGCAGCGTGCAGCTCTTGCCACAGCCCGAGGCGCCCAGCAGCGCCACACGCTCCTCGCCGGCCTCAAGCTGCATGTCGAGCATAAACCCGGGATAGCGTTTTTTGATATCCAAAACGAGCGACATAGCTTATCGACCTCCCTGCGGTGCTGCGTCATCGCGCATAAGCTCGGCCAGCGCCTCGCGATCGATGCGCAAGGCATCGCCGCCGACCGGGTCGAGCGAATCGGTCTGGCTGCCCAGCCGCTTGGCCTGCTTGCGCTCCGCGCGGGACAGGCCGCGCTCGCGGTACTTTTGCGAATGCGCCGTGTACATATTGATGAACAAAATGACCAGGAAACTAAACACGATCACGACGACGACCCAAAAGAGGGCCACCGACGTGTTGCCGCCCATCCACTCAAAGTAGATGGCGATGGGAATGGTCTGCGTAATACCGGCGTAGTTGCCCGCAAAGAACAGGGTGCAGCCAAACTCGCCCATCGCGCGGGCAAAGGCGAGCACCGTGCCGGCGGCAATCGAGGGCCAGCCGAGCGGCATCATGAGCTTGGTAAAGATGCGACACTCGGACCATCCCAAGGTTCGCGCGGCGTCGAGCATCTGCGTGTCGAGGCTCTCAAAGGCACCGAGCGCCGTACGGTAGACCAGGGGAAACGACACCACCACGGCAGATATCACCGCCGCGGGCCACGTAAAGACAATCGAGATGCCATGCGCGATGAGCCACTGGCCCACCCCGGTCGAGCGGCCAAACAGCATGAGGAGCAGAAAGCCGCAGACCGTGGGCGGCAGCACCATAGGAATCGTAAAGACCGAATCGAGCAGGCCCTTGATGCGACTCGAGGTACCCATAGTCTTCCACGCGGCAAACAGGCCCAGTGCAAAGGCAATCACCAGGGCAAGGCCGCTCGTTTTGATGGACACCCAAAACGGGCGATAGTCGATGTCGCCCAAAAAGGAAGCCAGAGAGGTCAAGGGCCCCGGCTCATCCCGCAATACGACAGACGATGCTTCTACCATTTGAGCGCTATCAAGCCAACGCGCGCCGCCCTTGGCATCACCCGAGGCTGATGTAATCACCACATAGCGGTCCCCATCCGCACCGCGCTCGTCAAAGCCATAGGTATACCCGCCGGCATCAAACGTTGTTTCCGCCGTGACATACCAAGGAAGATCCACGTCCCCCAGCTGCGCACCTCCCATGCAGTTTGCGCTGTCGAGCTTACAGACGAGGGCCTTGAGACCCGATACGCACTCGTTGTCCTGCGGATCCAATCCATACTTCTCGACCGCTTTGGACGATATCCACACCACAACGCGATCGGCAGCAGGCGCCACTACAAGGTCCACGTCCTCGTCAACGGGAAACCGGTAGCCCTCAGGCTGGCCCTCCATGGCACGAGCGGTCCCCTTGGCCAACCGCTCAAAACCCTCGATCCCATAAGAAAGCCCATGAGCGGTCGCAGCAACCTGGCCCCCGTCCTCAGCGTCCCCAGCAAACGCAAATCCCGGCACCCAGCAAAGCGCGAAGGTCAAAGCACAGGCGACAAGCATGCGGAATCTATTAAGCACGAAAAGCTCCAAGAGAATACAAGGACGGAGTTAAACACAAAACGATGGAATTATCGCGCCAAGCCGCACTACGCGGAAAGCTCAAAGCCGTACTTAGCCCAAATCTTCTGAGCCTTCTTGTTGGACAGGCAAAAGTCGATGAACGCCTTTGCTTCGTCGGCATGCTCGGAGCCATCGGCGACAGCGCCCGGATACACGATGGGCTTATGCGAGTCCTCAGGACACACGAACGCCTCCTCGATGCCGTCGTAGCGGAAGATATCGGAGCTGTAGACAAAACCGGCCACGCAGTCGCCTATGGACACATAGGCGGCAGCGGTACCAACTTTGTCGGCCAGCGCTACCTTGTTGGCGATCTCGGGTGCGTACTCGCCATCGTCACCCTCGGTACCGGTGTAGAGGCCCACAGAAGCCAGGGCCTGGTTGGCGTACTTGCCGGCAGGAACGGTCTTGGCGTCGCCGATGGCGATCTTGCCGTCCAGGTTCGCGACGTCGGCGATGGCCTCGACCTTGGTGTCGGAGCCCTCGGCGCGAATGACCACAAGATCGTTGACGAACATATCCTCACGCGTGTCGGCGTCGACGAGCTCGGCGGCCTCGGCGTCGTCCATGGTGCCCTTGGAGGCCGTGATGAGCACGTCGACCGTGGCGCCGGCACGCATCTGCTCGACGAGGTCGCCGGAGGCCTTAAACTGCGTGTCGGCAAAGGTGGTGCCGGTCTGATCGGTGTAGAGCTCCTGGACCTCGGGCAGGGCCTTCTCGAGAGAGTTGGCAGCGAAGACCTGAAGCTCGACAGCTTTCTTGGAAGATGCCTTAGCAGAACCGGCATCGGAGCCAGTCGGCTCAGACGTCTTGTTGCCGGAGCAGCCGGCAAGGCCAAGGCCGGCAGCGGCGACAGCAGAGAGCGAGACGAATCCGCGGCGAGAAACCATATCGAACATGTTCAACCCTTTCGAACGATACACCCGGGCACCTCGCCGCAGGCTTTATTCTGTAATTAGATTATACTTCGGTGCGAATAATGATTCTGAGAAATTATTCTCGTCTGAGAATATAGTTTCAGGCATGCCTACAGAATGCCGTCCCCTTGGGCGCAAATAAAAGGCGGAGCAGCCCGTAAGGTTACTCCGCCGCAGGTAGTGCGCTTATTTGGCGTGCCCGCCTCCTGCTGTCATCTGAGCCGCATGCTCCAGCTGATCGCTCACGGCCTCCCAGCTTTCGCAGGCGGCCTTCGTGGATCCCGGAAAGTTGATGACAAGCGTATACCCACGCTGCATGCACACGGCGCGCGAGAGCATGGCGCGGCGCGTCTTGGTCATGGAGTACGCACGGATCGCCTCGGCAATACCCGGCACATCGCGGTCGCAGACGGCACACGTCGCCTCGGGCGTCACATCGCGCATCGAAAGCCCCGTGCCGCCGCAGGTGAGCACGACATTGGCGTGGCACTCATCGGCGGCTTCCACAATGGCATCACCGATCTCGCTGACGTCGTCGCGCACAACCACATGTGAGGCGACCGTCCAGCCCTGCGCCTCGATAAGCTCCTCGAGTGCAGCCCCAGCCTCGTCCTGGGCAAGATCGCGCGTATCCGAGCACGTCACAATCGAAATCTTCAACTCCACAGCATTCCTCCTACAACACGGCGCCCTCAGGCAGGTCGACGCGAACAACGTCCACGACATCGCCCGCCGCAAGGTCGCACGGACCTTCGTCAATACGCAACAGGCAGTTGGCCCGCTGCATCGTGCCGAGCAGCGCCGAATTCTGCGTCTTGGCCTCGGTCACCAACAGCTCACCGGTCTCGGAGTCGCGCAAAACCGTGGCGCGATCGAAGAAGCGGCGATGCTGTCGCTTTTTCACGCCGTGCGTGAGCGTCGCCTGCTGCACGGGACGCGCCCCCTCGGCAAAACCGCGCATCTTGCGAATCGCCGGGCGCGCGAGCATCTCAAAGCCCACATACGCCGCCGCGGGATTGCCCGAAAGCCCCAAATACGGCTTGCCCCCAAGCAGGCCAAACGTGATGGCTTTGCCAGGACGCATCGAGATGCGGTCGAAGAGCACCTCGCCCTCGCGCTTGACCAGCGCCGTCACGTAGTCGTAATCGCCCGCAGAGGCGCCGCCGCTCGTAATGACAAAATCGCACTCCTGCACGGCGCGATGCACCAGCTCGGCAATCGCCTGCTCATCATCGGGCGCAATGCCATAGAACACCGGCTCGGCGCCGGCATCGAGCGCTTCGGCCATCAACGCCGAGGAGTTGGAATCGCGAATCTGACCGCGCGCCGGTACCTTACTCGGCGTGACCAGTTCCGTCCCCAGCGAGATAATGCCCACGCGCGGAGCGGCATGGACCTTCACGCTCGCGTAACCGGCGCTTGCCAGCAGGCCAGCGCCGGCCGGGGCCACAACCTCGCCGGCACGCATCACGACGTCGCCGGCATGGGCCTCCTCGGCGGCAGAGCGAACGTTCTCCCCCACTTTAGCAGGCGCCGAAAAGCTCACGTGCGAGCCCTCGTTGCCGTCGCCGTCAAGCACCTCGACGATCTCGTATTTCACCACAGCATCCGCACCCTCGGGCACCGGCGCGCCTGTCATGATGCGGACAGTCTCGCCCGGGGCGATTACGCCATCGAACACATGGCCCGCGGCTTCGTGCCCCACGACGAAAAGCGTCACGGGCGCATTGGTGGACGCTTTGGCGAGGTCGACGGCATGCACGGCATATCCATCCATGGCGCTGTTGGCAAACGGAGAGATGTCGATATCGGCCGTGGCGTCCTCGGCCAGGGGAAGACCGGCCGCCTGCCACACGGGAATCTCGACAACTTCGGTGCGATTCACGTGCGACAAGACGATCGCCTGTGCGTCCTCCAACGGAATGAGTTTCTCAGCCATATACACCTCTAGCATGCTGCGGCGCGCAACAAAAGCGCCGATTCTTTATGTTTATCTCAGTATAATCCCTCGCCGCTTGCTCAAGACCTGGCCCGCGGCCGCGAATACACCTGTCGGTAACGGACGGCGAAACAGAACCGAAAATCAACCTGCCGGTTTGTCACGTTTGGCGCGTTCTATAATGCTCCTGTTGCAACCAAAAAGAGGAACGTATGGCTTTTACCGACAAACCCGAAAGCGCAAACGAGGCGCAGGATCATTCCCAGTCGCTCGACGACGGCGGCTTTTTCTCCCTTAATGACGTCATCACGGCAGGCAGGCATCAACTTACCCGCTCCGAGCATCTCTTGGCCGCCGACACGCGCCGCAACGCCCGCAACCTACTCGCGAGCGCCAAGTTGCTCGTACTCGTCGTCATCGTCTCGCTTGCCATGGGCGTTGCCGCTTGGGCGTTTTTGGCCTCGTTGAATATCGCGACCGACTATCGCGAGCACCATGCGTGGATTTACGCGCTTCTTCCCGTTGTGGGCGTTGCCACCGCATGGGTGTACAAAAACCACGGTCTTGCCGCCAAACGCGGTAACAACCTGGTCATCGACTCCGCTCTGGGCACCCGCCTCATCCATATGCGCATGGCCGTCCTCACCTTCGTCTGCTCCACGCTCACGCACCTAACGGGCGGATCGGCCGGTCGCGAGGGAGCTGCGGTGCAGATTGGCGGCACCATCGCCAGCAACATCTCGAGCCTCGCCCACCTCAAAAAGCATGACCACCACGACCTCATGCTCGCCGGAATCTCGTCGGCCTTTGGCGCCGTATTCGGCTCGCCCCTTGCCGGAGCTTTCTTTGGCATGGAGATGTGCTTTATCGGCAAGATCGACTACACCGCGGGCATCTATTGCCTGGTCGCGTCGTTTACCGGCTACTTTACATCACTCGCCCTGGGTACCGAGTACGAAGTGAATGTCATCGCCAGCGTTCCCGCTATGACGCCCACAACGGTCGTCATCGTTGTTATCAGCGCCATTATCTTCGGCCTGACGGCACGCCTCTTTGCGTGGTCGGTTCGAACCGTCAAAAGCCTGTACAGTCGCTTTATCACCAATTACCTCGTCCGCGCACTCATAGGCGCACTCGTGGTGCTCGTGGCCTACGCGATGCTCGACGCCTGGAAGTATGCCGGCCTTGCCACCTGGCTCTCGGGCGCCGGGTTCTCCGGTAACACGACCCTTGCCGACGCATCCATCAAGCTCGTGGTGACGGCGCTCACCCTGGGCGCCGGCTTCCAAGGCGGCGAGGTCACGCCCCTGTTTGGCATCGGTGCGGCACTCGGTGGCTGGATCGGTTGCCTTACCGGGCTTGACCCCAGTTTTCTGGCGGCTCTCGGCATGCTCGGCGTGTTCTGCGCCGGCCTCAACGTGCCCATCACCACCTGCATGATGGCCATCGACCTGTTCCACGGCACGGCCGCCGGGTTCTTTGTCATCGTGGCCTTTATCAGCTACCTAACCGGCGGACACCGCGGCGTGTACCCCGCCCAGCGCATCATCTCACCCAAGCGCCGTTCGCTTATTGTGGATGAGGGCGGTACGGTAGCGGATGCTATCGAGCGCCACAACGACCTGATAGAGTAGACGTAAATATTCGCCGTGCAGCCACAATCGGGGGCAATTCGACCCGAGCGCGACCGCACTGTCATGCCACACGCCGGGAGTCGCCCCATGCACGCAACTGATTTTGGTCGCACGCTCATC
The DNA here is from genome assembly GCA_900545555.1 of uncultured Collinsella sp. GTDB lineage: Bacteria > Actinomycetota > Coriobacteriia > Coriobacteriales > Coriobacteriaceae > Collinsella. The sequence continues at coordinate 17,110 of UQZI01000011.1, read as the reverse complement.
ATCGCCAACCCAGCCGCCCAGTCGGGTGCGGCGCATGAAGTTGCCGAGCGCCTGCAGCGCTTTTTGGACATGACTGCACGCGCATCCCAGTTTGACCTGATGCTAACCGAGCGCATGGGACATGCCAAGGGACTTGCCGCACAGGCTCAGGGCTATCGCACCGTTATCGCACTCGGCGGCGACGGCGTGATCCACGAGGTTGTCAATGGGCTCATGGCGCAGGAAGAGGCCATCCGTCCCGCCCTTGCCGTCCTGCCCGTGGGCTCCGGCAACGATTTTGCCCAGACGCTCGGAATCGACGATTTCTCCGGTAAGGATTTTGGCGCGCTGCTCACCTGCGAGCTGCAGCGACAGGACATCGGGCGCATTCGCTCATGGAATCCCGCAAGCGGCAGCGGCGAGGCTACCGTTGAGTACTACGACCAGACGCTTTCGGTCGGCATCGATGCCGCCATCGGCCTGGGCACCACCGAGTTGCGCAAAAAGACCGGCCTGACGGGCGCTCCGCTCTACACCCTCTCGGGACTTGAGCAGTTTGGCCTGCGCTATCGCAACTACCCCATGACGGTCAGCTTTGACGGCGCGCCCGCCGAGCGCGTGAGGGCGATCATCATGGCGATTCAGCTGGGCCCTACCTATGGATCGGGTTATCGCATCTGTCCCGACGCCGACCCCTGTGACGGTATATTCGACGTCTGCTACGCCTGCGGCCCCGTCCCTCGCGCGGTAGCCCTACCTATGTTCCTTTCGGCCAAAGACGGCCACCACACCAAGCTTCCGCCGGTACGCATGCGCCGCTGCCGCCATGCCGAGCTCACCTTTGAGGGGCCCGACTACCCCATCCAGGCCGACGGCGAGCCCATTATCGCCTCGCGCATCGAGGTGGACATCCTACCCGGCGCCCTCCAAGTCTGGCACCCAACCCGCTAACCCCACCTAAGTTGCGGTGAAATAGGGACTGTTTATGCAGTTAAAGCCGCGAAACAGTCCCTATTTCACCGCAACTTATTGAGAAGATCATTCCTCCCCGCCCGGCTTGCGACGGTTAGCCTTTTTAATCGCATTGAAGTGCTTGTCGTTGAGCCTGCGCTGGCGCGATCGCTGGGGCACTTTGGTCTTGACGCGACGGCGCGGCGGACGGCCACGACGCTCAAGCTCTGCGCGCAGCTTACGCAGGCAGCTCGCGCGATTCTGAAACTGACTACGGCTCTCGCGCGCCGTCACAACAATCCCCGTGGGCCCATGCTTCATACGCACCGCCGAGTCCGTCGTGTTCACGCCTTGTCCGCCCGGACCCGTCGCGCGAAACACCTGAACCTCGCAATCGCGCGCCAACTCTTCGGCCGCCATCGCGGCATAGCGCGCATACTCGCGCCATCCCATCTTGTTCTCATCCATATCAACACCTCCCCTCATACAAAACCTCCCCTCATACAAAAAATGTGACAAAGGGAAAGTCCCTTTGTCACATCGCATACCAATCGCTTGTGTTGCGCGCTTAGGCGAAGGTGATCTCGCCGGTATCGCAGTCCATATCGGCGATACGGGCTAGGCTTTCAACGCGGAAGCCGCGCTCGCGGAGCTTATCGCCACCGCCCTGGAAGCCCTTCTCCACCGCAATGCCAATGCCGGATACCTCGGCACCTGCAGCCTCGCAGATCTTGATAAGACCCTCGAGCGCGCAGCCGTTGGCCAAAAAGTCGTCGATGATCAGGACCTTGTCGCCCTCGGACAGGAAGCGCTTGCCGACGATGACCGGGTACTCCTTCCGCTTGGTAAAGGAGTAGATGGTCGTGGCATACTGCTCGCCGTCGAGGTTGATGGACTGTGCCTTCTTGGCAAAGACCACCGGCACGCCGCCAAAATGCTGGGCTGCAATGCAAGCCATGCCAATGCCCGAAGCCTCGATCGTCAGGATCTTGTTGATCTCGACGCCCTCGAACAGACGGGCCCACTCGGCGCCCATGTGGTCGAACAGCTCAACGTCGCATTGGTGGTTGAGGAAGGCATCAACCTTAAGGACGTTACCGGCCTTTACGATGCCGTCATGGCGAATACGATCCTCAAGCTCCTGCATGGCGCAACCCCTTCTCGCGGCAACGATACCGCGCGATTAATAAACGTTGTTCGATAGTCTACCACGGACCGACCCCCGCCCGCCCCACAAGCCGCATCGCACCACAAACCAGTCTTTTTGGGACGGCGCGAATCGTGGCAGACAGCCTCCCAACACGCTAATGGCGGGCGCGCATCTTCACCAAACGCACCATGGCAAGCGCAAAGCCCACAGCGGCCACAGCCATAAGCACGTAGAACACCGAGCGAAAGCCGAATAGGAATACATCCGGACGGCCTGCAACAAAACTGGTCACGGCCTCGCCCATCGCCACGCTCATCTGCCCATACAGGATATGCGACGCCGCTGTAATGCCCACTGCCATACCCGCATAGCGCGCCAGACTACCCAGGCTGCCCGCAAAACCGAGCGCCTCGCGCGGGGCCGAACCCATGTACAGCGAGTTGTTGGGACTCTGGAAAATCGACGTGCCACACGACATAAACGCGACGCAACACACGATCACAGGGATAGAAGAGTGCTCGTCGAGCGTGCTTACCGCAAAAAGACCGCATACGTACACGCCTAGGCCGACCGCCGTGGGACCCTCGCAGCCAACACGGTCCGAAACCGTACCCGAAAGCGGGCCGATAAAGGCATTCACCATCGGCAGCGCCAAAAAGAGCAATCCGGAAATGTCGGAACCAAATCCGTGGGCGTCCTGAAAATAGAACGGCAGGATAAACTCTGATGCGCCAATACCAACGAACACGATGAGCATGCAGGCGAGGTTGATGGTGAAGGCCGAATTTGCAAAGCAGCGACGAGCAGCCTCCGCCAGCGACATGGGGCGCTCGCCGGCCTCCGGCTTAACATGCGGCAGCGTGGAGAACCCCACGATAAACGAGATGACGCCAATGGGCAGGTTGATGAGGAAGATGCTCTCCCAGGGAAAGCTTGCCACCAGCACGCCGCCGAGTACGGGGCCACACATCATGCCGAGGGCCACGAAGGTCGCGAGAATACCCATGGCACGGCCTCGTTCGCGCGCCGGAAACGACTCGGTGATGATACCCATGTTGTTGGCCATGGCCGCTGCGCAGCCGACGCCCTGCACAATGCGTGCCAGAATAAGAACTTCGAGCGAACTCGAAAGGCCGCAAAGCAGCGAGCCAGCCGTAAAAACGATTACGCCCAGCTGGAATACGCCCACCTTGCCGCGCACGTCGCCCAAGCGGCCAAACGGCAGCATAGCCACGCATGTCGCAAGCAGGTACACCGAGCTCACCAGCTGGATGCGGTCGAGGCCCACGCCCAGCTCCTTTTGCATCACGGGCAACGCCACGGTCACGACGGTCGAATCCAGACACGACATAAACGTCATGATGAGCACGGTAAACAGAATCGCCCATTTGTTCTTGCCATGGGTGTCGCCCTCAAGGGCAATGTGCTCGCGGCGCAGCTGCTCTGCGGTTTTCTCCATATCCATCCTTTCGAGTGGCGCAACGCAAAAACGGGGCCCCAATCGCCTACAAACAGTCGCGATTGGGGTCCCGCCTACGGAATCGGAACGAAAGATCGCCGAAGCTTTCTGCCAGCATCGGCGCCTTATGCGAACGCTAGCCTAGCACTGCTCGAGTGCCTGCTCAAGGTCGGCAATCAGATCGGCCGTATCCTCGAGGCCGCACGACAGGCGCACCATATCGGCGGAGATGCCGCAGGCGATGAGCTCCTCATCGTTCATCTGGCGGTGCGTGGCGTTAGCGGGATGCAGGCAGCAGGTGCGGGCGTCAGCCACATGCGTGGCGATCTGGGCAAGTTTAAGGCTCTTCATAAAGGTCTCGGCCGCCGCGCGACCACCGTTAAAGCCAAAGCTCACAACGCCGCAGGTACCGTTGGGCATGTACTTCTGAGCCATGTCATAGTACTTATCGCCCTCCAGGCCCGGATAGCTCACGAAGCGTACCTTGGGATGGCTCTGCAGGAACTTGGCAACGGCCAGGCCGTTCTCACAATGACGCGGCATGCGTACATGCAGGCTCTCGAGCGAGCTGTTCAGGAAGAAGGCCGCCTGCGGGTTCTGCATGGGACCGAGGTCGCGCATGAGCTGCGCGGTGGCCTTGGTAATGAAGGCACCTTCGCGACCGAACTTCTCGGCATACGTCACGCCGTGGTAGCTCTCGTCGGGCGTGGTGAGACCCGGGAACTTATCCGCATGGGCCATCCAGTCAAACTGGCCGTGGTCAACGATCACGCCGCCCAGGTAGGCAGCATGTCCATCCATGTACTTGGTGGTGGAGTGCGTAACGATGTCGGCGCCCCACTCAAAGGGACGGCACATCACGGGTGTCGGGAAGGTGTTGTCGACCATCAGCGGCACGCCGTGGTCATGCGCGGCCTTGGCAAAGCGCTCAATATCGAGCACGGCAAGGGCGGGGTTGGCGATCGTCTCGCCAAAGACGAGCTTGGTGTTGGGCCGGAAGGTTGCCTCAAGCTCCTCGTCGGTGCAGTCGGGGGCGACGAACGTGCAGGTCACGCCCATGCGGCCCATGGTGTGGGCGAGCAGGTTATACGTACCGCCGTAAATGGCAGAGCTCGCGACCACATGATCGCCGGCACCGACCACGTTAAAGATCGCGAGGAAATTCGCAGCCATGCCCGAGCTCGTGAGCATCGCAGCGGTGCCGCCCTCCATCTCGCAGATCTTGGCGGCAACGAGATCGCACGTGGGGTTCTGCAAACGGCTGTAGAAGTAGCCCGACTCCTCTAGGTCAAACAGCTTGCCCATGTGCTCGGACGTGTCGTACTTCCACGTGGTGGACTGGTAGATGGGCACCTGGCGCGGCTCGGGATCTCCCGGGTGATAGCCGCCCTGAACACATGTAGTTCCGATGGTCTGCTCGCTCATATCTAGCTCCCTTGCCTGGGTTACGTTTTATTCGGTTCACGATACCGCTACCCTGCACCCCTCTCAACCCATCCCCAAGGTAGGTTAATGGACAAATTGATCAGAGGTATTTATCTCAAGCCTTGGGCATTTGCTCGATAGATAAAAACGAGGCATACATGAAGCTCTCGATGATTACATGCCCCGTCACGGGTACCATAGGCGGGTACACCGTAACCAAGGAGACAACGATGAAGCAAATCGATACGGCCCAGCTCGACATCACCGCCTGTCAGGCTCAGGCTGCCGAACACCACGCCCGTGGCTTTAACTGCGCCCAGGCCGTCGCCTGCACGCTCGCGCCCGCTGTCGGGCTCGACCCCCAGGTCGCCTTTACCCTCACCGAGGGCTTTGGCGCCGGCATGGGCGGTATGACCGAGACCTGCGGCGCCATCTCGGGCGCCGTGGCCATCATGGGCTTTGTAATGAGCGATGGCATGGAAAACCCGAAGACCAAGGGCCAGACCTACAAGCTGTCGCGCGAGATTGCCAAGCGCTTTGGCGAGAAGAACACGACGACCGTCTGCGGCACGCTCAAGGGCATCGGATCGGACAAGGGTCCGCTCCGTAGCTGTCCCGGTTGCATCGACGATGCCGTCGAAATCGCCTGTGATGTACTAAAGCAGCTCGCCGAGTAAACGGCAGCGACATAAAACGACGGTCGGTGTGCTTGGGATCCGTCCAAAAGCACGCCGGCCGTCGCCGTTAGAACTCGGCAAATTCGGGAGTGCTGACCTCAATCTCCTCGCGCCCCGCCATAAGCTCGCGCATCTTAGCGCAAAACGGCTCCTGCTCCCCCGCCTTAAACACCAAATGAAGTGTCACGGCATCCGCGTACTCGGTATCCGAAACCTTGGCACCGGAATCCTGGGCCAAGCGAAGCACCTGCTCATACTGCGGATAGGCCACATGCACGTCAACAGGCACGACACTCGTCATCTCGACGATCTGCCCGGCCTCCTGAGCCGCGGCCACCGCCGCTTGCGTCGCCGCAGTATAGGCGCGAACCAGGCCGCCCGGCCCCAACAGCGTGCCGCCAAAATAGCGCGTCACTACGCAGCAAACATTTTTGAGCTCCGCACCGCGCAACACCTCGAGCGTCGGCATACCGCTCGTGCGGCTCGGCTCACCATCATCGCTCTGGCGCTCGCGTCCATCGACCAAAATCCACGCGGGAACATTGTGTCGAGCGTCGTAATGACGCTTGCGAACCATCTCGATAAAGGCATTCGCCTCGTCCTCGGACTCAATATGGACCAGCTGGGCAATAAACCGGCTCTTGCGGTCCACAAACTCGCCCGAAGCCTCAATATTCGATTGCAGAGTAAAATAGCTGTCCAACAAAGCCCCTCAACAACAAGCAAAGCAACAAACAGCTTCAATAATACGGCAAAGGGTGTACCGTTGCCCTCGCCAACAAGAACGGAAACGCCAATGATGCCGTCACCAACAGCGAGACGGCGTCAGCTGAGTCGATTTGGCCCGAAAGAGGAGGGAGCACGCCTTATGGCGGCGACCGACGAATGAGCGACAAATCGGCCAGCTGACGCCGTCGCAGCGTCAACAAGAAAGCTGAGTGGGCCTATAAGCCGGGTTCTGTCGTGAACGGTCATTTATCTTGTCTGCACGTTACCATGCAGCTCCACGCACGCTACCCGAACGCGGACCGGGCCGGCCCATAGCGTTCCTATTCGCGCTTGCTCCGGATGGGGCTTGCCAAGCCGCCGTGTTGCCACGACGCTGGTGGTCTCTTACACCACCGTTTCAGCTTTTCCCTTTACGCCTTGCGGCGCAGGTGGGAGTCTTCTTTTCTGCGGCGCTTTCCGTCGGATCACTCCGCCCGGCCGTTAGCCGGCATCCCGCCCTCTGGAGCCCGGACTTTCCTCACGCGTACTGCAAGCAGCACATCGCGCGACCGTCTGGCCCACTCAGCAGTGCAAGAGTGTAGCACACCGTTACCGTAGGCAATGGCACAACGCAAACGCTCGACACGATAAACCAAGAACCGCCATGCACTACAATGGTCCTGTCGATGGGCAACGTCGTCAGTCGAGACGCGACCGCGCTCCGCACCCCTCCGTCTACTCGGTGTGTTCCCGCCTCCTCCCCGAGGCGGGATGTCGGCTTTTTTCATGCACCGACAATCCAATAGCCTGTGGACAGCCCGGCAGCATTGCGCATCTCGGTGCCAAATGCAAAAAGGGACCCGTCCATTACGGACGGATCCCTTAAAACAAGTGATCGTCAAACCGAATTACTCGGCGTCGGTCTCCTCGTCCTTCTTCTCGGAAGGCAGCGGGGTAACCTCGATCTCGACGCCCAGAGTCTCAGCAGCAGACTTCATGGACAGGGAGATACGACGACGGTCGAGGTCGATTTCCATGACCTTGACCTGAACCTTGTCGCCCACATGGGTGACCTGAGAAGGCTGATCGACGTGCTTGTTGGCCATCTCGGAGATGTGCACCAGGCCCTCGATGCCCTCGCCCAGGTCGACGAAAGCGCCGAACGGGACAAGCTTGGTCACAGTGCCCTCGACGATAGCGCCGACGGGGTACTTCTTGACCAGTGCGCGCCACGGATCCTCGGTGGTCTGCTTGAGACCCAGGGAGATGCGCTCGCGGTTGAGATCGACGTCGAGAACCTCGACCTCGACCTCCTGGCCGACCTTGACAACCTCGGAAGGATGGTTGACGTGGTTCCAGGAGAGCTCGGAGATGTGGATGAGGCCGTCGATACCGCCGAGGTCGACGAAGGCGCCGAAGTCGACGATGGAGGAAACGGTGCCCTGGAGACGCATGCCAGGCTTGAGCTTGGACAGGATCTCGGAGCGCTCGGCCTTACGGGACTCCTCGAGCACGACGCGACGGGAAAGGACGACGTTGTTGCGGTTGCGGTCCATCTCGATGACGCGGGCCTCGATGCGGGTGCCCATGTAGGAGGTGAGGTCCTTGACGCGACGGAGGTCGACGAGGGAAGCGGGCAGGAAGCCACGCAGGCCGATGTCGAGGATCAGGCCGCCCTTGACAACCTCGATAACCTCGCCCTCGACATTCTCGCCGGAGTTGAACTTCTCCTCGATGCGGTTCCAAGCACGCTCGTACTCGGCACGCTTCTTGGACAGGACCAGACGACCGTCCTTGTCCTCCTTCTGGAGAACCAGAGCCTCGATGGGATCACCGAGTGCAACGATGTCTGCAGGGTTAGCGTCCTTGCGGATGGACAGCTCGCGGACCGGGATAACGCCCTCGGACTTGAATCCGATGTCAACGAGCACCTCGTCATGCTCGATCTTAACGACAGTGCCGTTAACGAGATCGCCCTCATCAAAGTCGGTAATCGTACCGTCGATGAGGTTGTTCATCTCCTCCTCGTTGACATCGTCAAGAGAGAAAATGGACGAGTTCTGAATCTCACTCAAAGGTGGACCCCTTTCGAACTACGGGGCCCCGATTGCTAGGACCTACAGAAGGGTGCGACAAGCACACAACGTTTAGGAACACTCGGGAGCCGACAGATACTAATGTGACGCTTATGCAATCACGTTCGTATAGGTTACGGGGAAATGAGTTCGATTTCAAGCGTGAACTGCGATTTTTTACTCGTGTGGAGACTTTTTCGTAATCTTATGAACACACGTCTCCGCAACTTGACGATAACCAGCCAGGCATTCGGCTTTGGGGTAAAGTATCCGGAGCCAACGATTCTAGATCGATTTTTCGAGAAAGGTGCCCGCGTGCTCAAAGCAGTCGTTTTCGATATGGACGAAACGCTTCTTAGCATCAACCTCAACGCGTTCATCCTTCGCTATTTTAAGGATGTCTCTTCGATGCTCGCGGATATCGGGCGCCGCAGCCGCGGTGGCACGATGGCACGCCTCGGCACCATCCTGGTCGACCTCAACGCCAATCGCCGCAGCGGCACGGACAACCGCACCAATCTTGAGTTTTACCAAGAAGAGGTCGAGCGCCGATGCGGGATTTGCCTCTCGGACCCACTTATCTACGAGGCGTTTACCTACTACGACCGCGAAGTTCTTCCGTACAAGAATGACGAACTCATCAACGCCCATGCCATGCCGGGCGCACACGCCGCGCTCCAGGCCGTACAGGACGCAGGGCTGCGCTGCGCGCTCTTTACCAACCCCAGCTTTCCGCAGGGGGTCATCGAGTGCCGCATGGGTTGGGGCGACCTGGCCGACGCCCCCTTTGAGCTCGTCACGCACATGGGAAACGCCACCCGCTGCAAGCCTGATGCCACCTACTATCTAGAGCAGCTTCAGGTGATGGGGCTCGAACCGCACGAGGTCCTTATGGTGGGCAACGATCCAAAACGCGACTTCCCTAGCCCCGCCTGCGGCATTCAGACTGCCTATGTAGGCCAGGGCAAGCCCAACCGAGTCACCTGGCGCGGAACCATGGAAGGCTTCGCCCGCGACTTTAACGCCGTAGTAGAAGCCTTCTACGAACACCAAGTAGCCGACGAACTGTCCTAGCACACTTGGGTTTTGCCGATCATGATGTTGAGGATCTCGACGTCGGTATCTTTCATGCCCACACGGCCCACATAGCCCATGCTGGCAATCGTCTCCTCCACCGTATCCTGGATCAGGCCCTCGCCGGCACGGAAGCCGCGGCCCTGCATGGCCATATCGTGGCCCAGAATCGCTGCATCGACAGCAGCCGAAATCTTGGCGGCGCAACTTGCCTTGGCGCCATCGCACACGATGCCGCCCACGTTGCCGAGCGTATTGGAGACCGTCGCACCGATCTGCTCGCGCGTGCCGCCGCACAGCCAGGTAATCGCAGCGCCGGCACCACACGCAGCGCAAATAGCACCGCAAAACGCCGAGAGCGCACCAATATAGCTCTTGATGTGCACGGCAATAAGGTCGGACAGTATCACGGCGCGCACCAGACGCTCGTGGTCGCAGCGCAGGTAGTCGGCATATTCCATGACGGGCAGCGCGCAGGTAATGCCCTGGTTGCCCGAGCCGCACACAATGGCGACCGGCAGCGCGCAGCCGTTCATACGGGCATCGGAGCCGGCGGCCGCACGCGCACGCGCACGGCAGGCGACGTCATCGGCACGAGCGCCCAGCAGCGTACGGCCCACCTCGGCGCCCCAAGCGTGCGCGAGGCCCTCGGCACTGATCGCGCCGTTCAGCTCAATCTGACGCTCGACGGCCGCGCGGGCATCCTCAATGTCGCCGGCCTCGATAAAGTCGATGATGGACTCGATCGACATGGGTGTGTCGGCCTTATCCGCCGCCCGCTCGGCCACCACGCGCTCGGCGCAGGCGGCACACTCCCCCGCCGACTTGCCGCATACCGGAATACCGTCGAGCGTATGGCACGTGACATTGGTGTGGTGATCGGTAATCTCGACGACCGCGGTATGGCCACCAGCCGTGGCAGTCACCTTGATGTAGAGGTTGGGCACGCCCTCGACAAGCGACACATCACAGTAGTCGGCGTCGACAAGCAGCTCAGTCACGCGAGCACGATCCGCATCGTCAACGCTCTCGAGCACCTCGAGCGCGCTCTTGGCGTCACCGCCCACCGCACCCAGCACGGCCGCGGCCTCAATACCGTGCATACCGCCCGAGTTGGGCACGGTCACGCTCTTAACGTTCTTGATGATATTGCCCGAGCATGCAACATCCATATGATCGGGTTCGCAACCGAGCGTCTGACTCGCCAGCGCCGCTGCATAGGCAACGGCAATGGGCTCGGTGCAGCCAAGCGCACAGACAAGCTCGCGGTTCAAAACATCGCAAAACGCGGCATCACGGATGGAATCGGTAGGCATAGGTATCTCCTGCTTGCATAACGGGCTGGACTCTCAAAAAAGTTGGCTCCTTTATTTGATAACAATGCATCAAAAACCGCAACCACGGTTCCGGCGGACGGCGCTCAAGCACAAATTGGCGGCATTATTCATGAGAGGCCGGTCTTGTTGCCTGCTAAAGCGTTTGACCAAAAAACGCTCGAGCGTTTACGCAAAAGTCGCGCTATCATGCAGTCGAACGCGGTAAACACCTTTAGCATTTGCGCCGCACAGACCAGAGAGGAACCATCCATGAAGATCGGTATCGGTAACGACCACGCCGCCGTCGAGCTCAAGAACATCATTTCCGAGCACCTGAAGGAACGCGGCTGCGAGGTCGTGAACTTTGGCACCGACACCTCCGAGAGCTTCGACTACCCCATCGCCGGTTACAAAGTGGGCAAGGCCGTTGCCAACGGCGACGTTGACCTGGGTATCCTGATCTGCGGCACCGGCGTCGGGATCAGCCTGGCTGCCAACAAGGTCGAGGGCGTACGCGCCGTCGTGTGCTCCGAGCCCTTCAGCGCCAAGCTCTCGCGCATGCACAACAACACCAACGTGCTCGCCTTTGGCGCCCGCGTCGTTGGCTCCGAGCTCGCCAAGATGATCGTCGACGAGTGGCTCGACGCCGAGTTTGAGGGCGGCCGTCACGAGCGTCGCGTTAACCTCCTCAACGAGATCGACCACACGCGCGGCCTTAAGATCGTCGACGAGGCCTAAAGATTCACAAAGCCAAACGACGCTAACGCCAGCCCCCGCCCGGAAGAAACATCCGGACGGGGGCTCTTTAGTAGATTTGTGGGGGTTTACCAAAAGTCTACTGGAATAAAAAGGGCGCCGCGGATGAAGTTCCGCGGCGCCCAAGCCACACGCTAACAGCTTTAAGGAGTCAAAGCTGGTTTAGCCAAAAAAGCGCTTGATCTCGATCTCGGCGTTCTCCAGGCAGTCGGAGCCGTGGATCACGTTGGCGTTGACATCGACAGCAAAGTCGCCGCGAATGGTGCCGGGGGCAGCATCAAGCGGGTTGGTGGCGCCCATAAGGGTGCGCATCTTGGAGACAGCGGAGAGGCCGGAAACGACCATCTTGACGACCGGACCGCTCGTCATAAAGTCGCAGAGACCGCCAAAGAAGGGCTTGTCGGCCAGATGGGCGTAGTGCTCCTCGACGGTAGCGCGCTCGAGCGTGGTCATCTCCATGCGCTCGATAACAAGGCCGCTGCGCTCAATGCGAGCAACGATCTCGCCGATCTTGCGATCGCGCACGGCGTCGGGCTTAATCATGATGAAGGTCTTCTCGATAGCCATAAGGTAGCCTTTCAAGTAGGTTCGCGCGTGCCCAAGTCCCATTCCGGCACCCGCCTGGACTGCATCGTAACAGAGTTCTAGCTGCAGTTAAACAAAAAGCCGTTTATTGAAGCGTTATTATTTATTAAAGCGCTCCATATGTGTCACTTCTGTTTCGAAGCCCGATTAGAGTACCATCCGACCGCTCATCAACCACATGGAACAGAGCGGGCGGTCGGTTGCCACCCGCGAACGTACCCCCTTCACAACCTGCCCAAAGGTCCTACAGAAGTTCTCGACAAGCCCCTCCCCCATAGCAGCAAAATAGGGGCGCCCGCATCAGCAGACGCCCGTAAAGCTAAAACGATTTATCAATAAATGGACAATACGTCTTCAGCCAAACCTCTACTTTGCCCCGTGACCCATCTCGACAACCTTGGTTAGCGATCCAAACACGCCTTCGTCGGCCACGAGCTGTGCCTCGGCACGCTCCAGCTGGAGGGCAACGGCGGCAGGATCGGTACCGCCCTCGGTCGTGCGCGCGGCGACAATCGACGGGATATCGAGCGCCTCGGTAATATCGCGTTCAAAGAGCGGGCTTGCCTCCTGGAACACCTCAAACGGCAGGTCCTCAAGATTGCAGCCGCGCTTCTCACACATCAGAACCAGATGTCCCACCACGGCATGTGCCTCGCGGAACGGCAGGCCACGCTTGGCCAGGTAATCGGCAACATCGGTAGCGGCAAGGTGCCCCACGCCGCACTCGCGCGCCATGGCATCCTCGTTGACGGCCCAAGTCGAAATCATACCGGCCATAACCGACAGGCACTGCATGAGTGTGTGAGCGGTATCGAGCGCGCCCTCCTTGTCCTCCTGCAAGTCCTTGTTATAAGCAAGCGGCAGGCCCTTCATGGTTACCAGCAGCTGCACCAGGTTGCCGTACACGCGACCGCTCTTACCGCGGATAAGCTCGGCAAAGTCGGGATTCTTCTTCTGCGGCATGATGGACGAGCCGGTGGAGTACGAGTCGGAAAGCGTGATAAAGCCAAATTCGGAGCTCGACCACAGCACGATCTCCTCGGAAAGACGCGACAGGTGCATGGCCATGACGGAGCCGGCGTAATGCAAATCGAGCAGGAAATCACGGTCGGAAACAGCGTCGAGCGAGTTAGGAATCACGCCCGCAAAGCCAAGCTCGGCAGCCGTCATCTGGCGATCGAGCGGATAGCTCGTGCCGGCGAGTGCGGCGGCGCCCAACGGGCAATTATCAGCGGCATCGAAGGCGGCCTTCAGACGCGTAAAATCGCGCGCGAACATCCAGGAATACGCCAGCAGATGATGCGAGAGCAGCACGGGCTGAGCGTGCTGCATATGCGTGTAGCCCGGCAGAATCACCTTGTCGTACTTCTTAGCCGCATCCACCAGCACATGGCGCAGTTCAAGATTGGCCTCCATGAGCTCCTTGGCCAGTGCCTTGACGCCCAGGCGCGTGTCGGTCGCCACCTGGTCGTTGCGCGAACGTCCGGTATGCAAGCGCTTGCCAGCCTCGCCGATGCGACGCGTCAGCTCGCTCTCGATAGACATATGGATGTCCTCGTCGTTGATATCGAAAGCGAAGTTGCCGGCATCGATATCCTGCTCGATTCCGGTCAGGCCCTCGGCAATCGCCTGCTCGTCCTCGGCACTAATGATGCCCTGAGCGGCGAGCATCTTGGCGTGTGCCTTGGAGCCGGCAATATCCTGCTTGTAGAGATGCTTGTCGACCGGCAACGACGCGCCAAACTCCTGCGTGACCTCGGCCACGCCCGCCTCAAAACGACCGCCCCAAAGAGCCATGGAACCGTCCCCTTTCCTCAAATACCAAACCAAGCGCCCAATGCAATGCGCCATGTCGTTAAAACGATTTATCAACTGCTAGTTTTGCACATCCCTCGCCGCACGCGAGGCTGACAAGCTAAATAGCGAAGAAGTGACGCACCATGCACTTGGCACCCATGGATTCCCTCCTGAGGTTACCCTGCGAGGCGTCAATCCAGGCCTTCAGGCTCATGGGGACCTCCTCCACCTTGGCGGTATCGAGCTCGGGGGCAAGAGAAAGCAAAGAGTGTGCAATAGCGTCAAACATAGTAGGTACTCCTCAGATATATATAGGCGCAGAGCCGCCAAATTGATAGAAAGAGCCCCGCCGGACAACCCCGGCGGGGCTCGGACTCAGCCGCAGATGCGGCATCATATATGCGGGCGGAACGTAGGGGCCACCGATGTTAAGAAGTGTCAGCAAGCATAACGAAAGGTAGGGACCCCGTGCGCCCGTTATGTATCACGCGGATGGGCCGCGCGGATACCAAGGAAGAGAAGCCTTAGGCCTGGGCTGCAGCGGAGCTGGGACCCTGGACCTTAGCCCACGTCTTGAGCGACAGCGTATCGATCTCGATAAAGCCGGCGCTGGCCTTCTCATCAAACGTGGTGTCGCGGTCGTAGGTGGCCAGGCCGTAATCGTAGAGGCTGAAGGGGCTCTTGCGGCCGACGACATGGCAGTTGCCCTTAAAGAACTTCAGACGGACGGTGCCGGTCACGAACTTCTGGGTGTCGGCCATAAAGGCATCGAGCGCGTTTTTGAGCGGGCTGTACCACTGGCCGTTATACACGGCGGTGGCCCAATCCTGCTCAAGCTTAATCTTCTCCTTGAGCAGGTCGCCCTCAACGCAAATGTCCTCGAGCGCCTTGTGGGCGGTGATAAGCGTCAGGGCGCCGGGGACCTCATAGCACTCGCGGCTCTTGAGGCCCACCAGACGATCCTCGACCAGGTCCAGGCGACCAAAGCCATTGTCGCCGGAAATCTTGTTAAGGACGATGACGATCTCGGAGAGCTTCATCTTCTTGCCGTCGACGGCGACGGGCTTGCCCGCCTCAAACTCAATCTCGGTGTAGGTCGGGGCGTCGGGCGTATCCTCGGGGTTCTTGGTCATAACCCAGGCGTCGTCGAGCGGCTCGTTCCAGGGATCCTCCAGGTGACCGCACTCAATGGCGCGACCCCACAGGTTGTCGTCGATGGAGTAGGGGTTGTCGTTGGCGCCCTCGGGAACCGGCACGTTGTGGGCGTGGGCGTAGGCGACCTCGTCCGGACGGCACTTCAGATCCCACTCGCGAACCGGGGCGATAACCTTGAGCTCGGGGTCGAGCGCCTTGACGGCAGCCTCAAAACGGACCTGGTCGTTACCTTTGCCGGTGCAGCCGTGGGCGACGTAGGTCGCGCCAAACTCGTGAGAAACCTCGACGAGCTTCTTGGCGAGCAGCGGGCGGGACAGGGCGGAGAGCAGCGGGTACTTGTTCTCGTACATGGAGTTGGCCGCGATGGCCTTGGTCAGGAACTCATCGGAGAACTCGTCGCGCAAGTCGAGCACCTGACAATCCAGAACGCCCAGGTCGAGCGCCTTCTGCTTCTTGGCATCCAGGCCGGTCTCCTCCTGGCCCACGTTACCGCAGACGCAAACGACATCAAGATTCTTCTCGTCCTGAAGCCACTTGACACATACGGATGTATCAAGACCACCGGAATATGCGAGAACGACTTTTTCCTTGCTCATGGCTGTTTCCTTTCGCCCTTGGTAGCTAGTTAGAACATCGGTCAGTTGCAAGTCATTTCGAGGTCAAAAACCGTGCAATATCAGGTTAAATAGCAAAAATCAGCACATACATGCCCTAGAAACATGCAGCAATGTCGTGCTAAAACCCAACGACCTCAAAATGACTCTGTTGGGGCATTTAGCCCCATGCGGACAGAGACGATTGTTATCGTCGTCGGGAAATTGCGCGCTGGCGTCGGATGGCATTGTCTGCAGTAGTGATAATCTTTACGAACTGCATCTGCCTCTCCTTTCACCTATCGCCGGGCGCAATTCTAATATCGTAAACGGTACCTTTTCCTCGGTAAGCGGTTGTTTTTCCGTCTCCGTTTTCGATGGTCGCTATATTACGCTAAAGTGCCTGCTGTACAAGCGACAAATTCAAATTTCTGAAAAGTTTTTTCATTACTTTGTGAATCGTGATGCAAATACGCGCCAATCCTGCGAAAATACGCCCGATTACCAACTGGAGGGTTATTCCGCCCGAAACAAATTAGAAACGGGAAGGCGCGTTTTATGCAAACTTTTGAATCGGACGCCGCTATCGGCAACATTAAGCTTCTCGCCGTCGATATGGACAAGACATTGCTGACCGACGAGCGCGTACTGCCCCAGGGCCTCGATGAGCGCCTGGACAAGCTCGCCGAGGCTGGCATCGTGTTCTGTCCCGCCAGCGGACGCCCCGCTCCCAAGCTCGAGGAGATGTTCGAGGACATCAAGAGCCGCATCGCTTTTTGCCCCGATAACGGAGCCTGCGTTATCTACCGTGGCAACTATATCTATAAGAGCAATATCGATACTGCGCTCTATCACAAGGTCCTGGCGCATGCCGCGCAGGATCCGCGCGCCGTTCCCGTCCTGTGCTGCTATGACGATGCTTACGTTTTGGCGCGCGACCACAAGTACCATGACGAGATCAGCGTATACTATTCTGCCATTAACTACGTCGATACCTTTGAGGGCCTTGACATCGAGTCCAACAAGATCTCGATCTTCTTCCCCGCCTACGATGCCGAGCCCGCATTTCGCGAGGACTATAACCCCGCGTTCTCGGACCAGCTCTACGTTACCAATGCGGGCCGCGAGTGGATCGACTTTATGAACCTGGGCGTCGACAAGGGCTCGGGCGTGGCGCATCTGTGCGAGCAGCTCGGCATCGATATTGCAGACGCCGCAGCCGTGGGCGATACCTACAACGACATCCCCATGCTTGAGCGCGTCGGTCACAGCTTTATCGTGGACAACGCCGAGGAGCATATGAACGCACATGCTAAATGGCGCATTCCGAGCAACAACGACGGGGGCGTACTGACGCTCATCGACGCTATCCTGGCGGCACGTTAACGTTGCTCGTCGGACCTGGCCGGG
>UQZI01000010.1 GCA_900545555.1 uncultured Collinsella sp. | reverse complement strand
AGAGGTCAGAAGTTCAAATCTTCTAACGCCCACCAAATGTTCGCAGCTCAGAGGCTATGTCCTTTGGGCTGTTTTGTTTTATGTCGCTAAATCCGCTGGCAGTTCCAACCGTCATCGCAACGTAGCATCAATTCACCTGACGAATGGCTGCCAAACAAATTCAATACCCCAACATCAACAATAGCCAGGCACAAAACTGCGCCGCAAGCTGCTCCAACCGCCCAACTGGTCAAAAGCCGACCATCTACTTGCCAATTTATCTAACGGCGTAACCAAGCAGTCCGCGCCGCAACTTCTCAACAAAACGCCGCGATGTCTGCGCCCTGCGGTATCCTTGAGCCACTCGCACCTGCAGCACCAAGGAGCCGCCATGCGCACCGAGCTCGATGTCCCCTTTTCGCACAAAGAAGAAGCCAAGGCGCTGGGCGCCAAATGGGACCGGACCAAGAAGATCTGGTATGTACCCAGCGGCGTCAACCCCGAGCCCTTTGCCGAGTGGCTGCCCGGTGTTGACCGATCCGACCCCTCAGCGCCGTATATATATCTAGTACTGGGCAAGCGCGAGTGCTGGAAGTGTCACAAAGAGACCTCGGTCGCGGCCTTCGGCATTCCCTATCGAACCGATGACGGCAAGGGCATCGCCATTGCGCACGCGCCCAACGAAGCCGGGCACATTGCCATCGACACGGCCAATGCCAACGCGCTCGCCATTGTTCCCGCTCTTGGCTGCGTCCCGGGCGAGATCCGCGACTATCTTTCTAAGCGCTGTGGCTACAAACCCGTAGGCGCACGAGCCTCCAAAGCCCCGTCGCTCGGCAACACGTGCGCCAGTTGCGACGCGCTGCAAGGCAGCCGCTATCTGTTCGAAAAACCCACGTCCCCGTTTGCCCTCACCGCCATCAACAAGCTGCCGGCACTGGAGTTTGTACGTGTCGAAGTTGCCGGCGTCTTTGGCGTCCCGGCCACGCGCACCGACTTTGACCAGGCACTCTTTACTTGGGCACGCGACCATCACGCCGAGTTCCACAAGCAGCTCGGTGAGGGGATTTATTTGTAGGAACGGAGATGCCTTCACAGCCAGCTCCTCCGCATCACCTATCCCTCGTCGCCGGCGTCGTACACGATATCGAGGCCACAAACAGGGCATTTCTCCTGATACACCGGCATATGAACGCCTGTCCGTTTTCTCACTTCGTCGCTAAGTCTGTCGCGCGCATCGATGAACCGAATGTCGAGGCACGGTATTTGCGAGCCGCAGCAAGGACAGGAGACGACAAACGACCCGCAATCAACTTCTACGCTCGGAAACATTTTGTTGTCTATAAGGGCACACGGCAGTTTTCCGTACTTCCCCATCGCAATATCGCCTCGCCCGCTCACGCTCGCTCCCCTCTTGCTATACAAATCAGGAAGAGCATGCACCAGCAGGCGTGCGCGAGATTGCATCGCCGCGCGATCCGATCAAACAACACGATCGTAAAAGACCGCCAAAGCCAAATTTCATCGTCGGTCGCGCCCTGTCCGGCAAACTCAATATCGACGGGTATGTGCTTCAGGACGGGTATGTGCTTCAGATAACTCATGTCGGGCGCAAAACGAGGGCCCGGTCCGCCTTTATGAACAGGACCGTGCAGAACAAACCATCCGTTTTCGGGCTCGAACCACTCAACAAACGCAAGGCCGAGCACCTTATAGCCCACCTCGGTTGCAAATATGACTCCGACTGGGACGCCACATTCCATGCAGTTGAGCATTTTACGGTTGTAATTCTGGTCTCGAAAACCAACGGTACCCGGCGCTTGAACCGAGTACTTAATGACCCACGTACCGTCGTCCAAATAGAGCGGAGGCACATTGTTGATGCTCTCGGTTTGCCGCTGGCGCGCTTGAGCCCCGCTACCCCACTCCCCTGTATACTGATGTAGCACGTGTTTCATCCGGACTTGTTGGGCCGGATTGTTCATGGGAGGGTCTTATGGCTGCTTCGAATCCGCCTAAGGGGAGCGTTTCTTCTTCGTCCATCAAGCCGGTTACGCGCAAGGCCGTGCGTTGCCAGCGCGAGGTCGCCTGGCTTGTCACGCAGGCAGCAGGCAAACTCGTGGCGAACACGGAAGACGTCAATGCGCCTACGCCGAGCTTTGTGTTAGCGGCGGCGCTGGATCGAGTACGCCAGCTGGAACTCGCCGCACAAGAAGACGGCAGCCATCTTGGCTACCAGGACGCTATGGCGCCCGACCTGTTGACCTTTTGTCGCATGACCAAGTTGCCTGCCGCGCCCAATGCACTTTCGGACGCAGGCTACATGTTTACGCTCTCGGGCGCGGACCTTATCCGTGACATCTATGCATACTGTAGTGAGCTCACCGAGCGCCACGTCTTTGACGCGGCAGAAGTCAAACCGGGATATGTCATCAAGCTGGTTCTTAGGCTGTTCCTGATGGACGGGTTCGGGGCCATGCCGGCGTAAGCCGAGTCTTTAGCATCACCGTCGACTGAGCAACAACCGCTTTACCTTAGTGGGCGCCAATTGAGGGTCGATTATTGGGTCGCCTCGTCCACTAACGCATTTATTCCACGCGCCCTGACAGTCGATACTTGCGGTTGCGGCTCGTCGCCGGCGCCGTGGGCTCAAGCTCGCCTTGAGCAATGAGCGCGTTGACGCGTGACCTAACCTGGGAAATTGTAAGCCCCGTACGTTCTGCCAGCTCACGCGTCCCCAGCTCGCCGTAGTGTTTGAGTGCCGTCACAATTAAGCCCCCGCCATGATCGACCGGCTCGATCTTTGAACGGTAAAGTACGACCTTGAACCGATCGAACCCCGGGCAGAACAGGGGCTCGGCCAGACCATGCGCGCGCATGGCATCGATCATCATCGGGATGCCCGAGCCATTGCCCTCAGCCGGCGAACCTGCGCCATCCGGCAGCGGGACAATCGACATGAGTTTCACGAGTGTCGCGTTACGGCATCGGGAGCTGCCGTCAAACAAGTTCTCGCGAGCCTTTCCCCCGTAAAGGCCGCCAGGATTCGTCACCTCGACACGATCGTCAAAGACGTCGACGGCAATCGATTGTCCACAGAACCGATCCCCGTATTCTCGATGGATTACGGCGTTGGCGATTGCCTCGCGCAGAACCTCCTCGGGAATCTCAAGCGAGTCGACACGCGAGACGCCTTGGACGGTCGAGGTTCGCCGCAAATTCTTGGCGACGGCTGCGACGGCATCCGAGATCATCTCGCCCAACGTTCCCTCACAGATTGTGCGGTCCATGAACCTCAGCGACCCCGCCATGCCCTTCTGAGTTCCCACATGGACAGCCACGTCAATGAAGAGCTTGGGATAGAACTGCTGAGGGTAGGTGCCCACAACTAGGAGTCCAGCCTTGGTGACATTGCCCTGGGAATCAAGGATATTTAGGCGTTCCAGCTTCGTTTGTTTGTCCGGCGCGCCGCGCATTGCCCGGGGCGTCAACGAAAAAGCCCGATCTATCGTACGGTCGACCAGCGTCTCGTCGAGATCGTCCGCGCCCGCACCCGCCACCGCGTCGCGATCGCTCGGAGTCGCTCGACCGTATGACGCCAATGCGAGCACCTCGGTCGATGAAAGCGGCACATCTTTGTCATCGATGCGCTTGTAGCTGCCGCCCTGGGCGCCCCGCTCTATGACATAGCAGGGCTTGCTCGACGGATCGAGCTCCTCAATCGTAATGACGAGAACGATGACGCCCTGAAGCTCCACTCGCTCGATCGTGTATTTGGGCGGATTGGCCAGCTTTCCTCGACCGCCCGCATCACCCATGCCTGACACAAATTGGTTGAGCACTTTCTCGGTCTCGAAGTTCTCAACCGGGACAAAACCTGCGCGCTCACTCACTCCGAGCACGATGATTCCGCCGGCAGTGTTCGCGAATGCGCTCACCGTTTCCCACACGTCGCGGGAAAGCGTCGTGGCGCTCTCCTTCACTTCGACGTTAAGATCATCCGAGCCCATACGCCTTAAAGACTCAAGCAGACCGGTCAGCTCGTTTTCGTTCATCTGCACGTCCTTTCGCTCGGTCCTGCGGAGAATGCCGCGGATAGATTTCCCTCGTCTCTCAGTTATCTCTCGTAATCTCTCATTTATCTCTCTATCTCTCGGCTTAGAGATAAGAGATAGATAGAGCTGGAATGTCTACCATTTGCTTCATTTATACATATTATTGCTGGTAGAACAATCGGTATTGAGACAATACCATGATTGCCTGTCTCTTTGCTGCTCAGTTATCTCTCATATTTTTCTCTCATCTTCCTGTCATCTCTCATATTAGAGACGAATGAGAGACGAGAGATACGCGAGTGATGGACGAGCGAGGATTTTCGGACGGTCGGATATCGAGAGTGGATATTTGGACGGTTTTTGGGGCTTTTGCGGCAGATTCCGTCCAAATATCCACTCTCGTTCGATAGGTATCCGGAAATCCTCGCTCGTCCGTCCGAATATCCACTCTCGTTTGGCGAGTGTCCAATTTTCCACGCTCGTGCGGCGGGCACGCGGGACCTATGCCCAATCCGCCAGCATCGTCTTCAGCTCGCCGCAGAGCCGCGGCCCCATATGGGTATACTCTCGGGGATTCGACTCGATTCGCCCCCGTTGGGGCGCCAAAGGAGACTGCATATGCCCACTACCTCAACCGACCCGCGCGCCGCTGCCGCCGCGCTGCTGGTGCCCGGTACCACCTGCCATGGTTTTGCCGTCGAGCGCTGCGAGACCGTGCCCGAGCTCGACGCCGACGCTTACGTGCTGCGTCACGCTGCCTCGGGCGCTCGCCTGCTGTACCTAGCGTGCGACGACGAAAACAAGGCCTTTGCCATTGGCTTTAAGACGCCGCCGGCCGATTCCACCGGCGTGTTCCATATTCTTGAGCACTCGGTGCTGTGCGGGTCGGCCAAGTTTCCCGTCAAGGAGCCGTTTGTCGATCTGATCAAGAGCTCCATGCAGACGTTCCTCAACGCCGTGACCTACCCCGACAAGACCATCTACCCCGTTGCCACCACCAACGAGCAGGACCTGTACAACCTGATGGACGTGTACCTGGACGCGGTGTTCAACCCGGCCATCTATACCAAGCCCACCATTTTTGAGCAGGAGGGCTGGCACTACGAGCTGGACCTGCCGGAGGGCGCTGGCGGCGACGGCAGCTCCGCGAGCCTGCGCGAAGGCACGCTGCGCTATAACGGCGTGGTGTTCAACGAGATGAAGGGCGCGCTGTCCGACCCCATGAGCGTGCTGGACGACGCCGTCAACGCCGCGCTCTATCCCGACACCGCCTATGCGCACGAGAGCGGCGGCGACCCGCGCGCAATCCCTGCGCTCACCTACGAGCAGTTCCTGGATACGCACGCGCGCCACTACAACCCCTCTAACTCCTACATCACGCTTTACGGCGACCTGGACGTGGACCGCGCGCTGGCCTTTTTGGACGAGCGTTATCTGTCGCAGCCGAGCGCCGCAAGCCGGCGCATGGACGCAGCCGTTGCCGCCGGCGAAGACCCGTCCGCGCTGGCGCCCAATCCGCTGGGCGTGCAGGCGCCCGTGACCTGCGAGTATAAGCGCGTCGAGATGGCTACCACGCCCGAAAACGCCCTGGTGGGCCTGGGCCTGGTGCTGGGCAGCGCACTCGACCGCAAGCGCACGATCGCGGCGGACATCTTGTTTGAGGCGCTGCTGGGCTCCAACGAAGCCCCGGTTAAGAAGGCCATTCTGGCCGCCGGCCTGGGCGGCAACGTGGTGAGCTACACCGCGGCCGAGAGCCTGCAACCCTACGAGCTCATCATGCTGCAAAACGCACAGCCCGGCGTGGCGCGCGAGCTGCGCCGCGTGTTCCAGAACGCCTGCCGCGACCTATGCGAGCATGGCGTTCCGCGCGAGCGCCTGGAAGCCATCATCAGCAGCAACGAATACGACCTGCGCCAGCTCGACTACGGCATCGCCGACGGCGTGGCCATTGCGTGCGACGCGCTGAGCACGTGGCTCTACGATGACGACGCCGCGACGCTGGCGCTCAAGTACGGCCCGGTGTACGAGGAGCTGCGCGGCGAGCTGGACGGCAGCTACTTTGAGGACCTGCTGCGCGAGCTCGTGCTGGAAAACGACCACATGGCGCTGGTCGAGCTGGTGCCGGTGGACGCCGGTGCCGGCTCGGAGGGTGCCGAGGCCGCCGAGCTCACCGCCAAGCGCGACGCCATGACCGATGCCGAGCTGGCAGACGTGGTCGAGCGCACGACCGCGCTGCGTGCCGCCCAGGAGGCGGAAGACGCGCCCGAGGCCAAGGCCACGCTGCCGCGTCTGCGCGTGTCCGACATTGGCGAGGCGCGCCCCGAGCCGCCGCTGGTTGTGGACACGACTGCGCCCATTCCCTGCCTGCGCCACGGCATCCCCACCAACCGTCTGGCCTACGCCATGCAGTATTTCGACCTGAGCTGCGTCGCGTTTGAGGACCTGCCTTATGTGACGCTGCTCTGCCGCCTGCTCAAGCAGCTGCCCACGCAGACGCATACGGCCGAGGAGCTCGACAACCTGATCGCCGGCAAGCTGGGCTTTTTGAGCTTTACGACCGAAGTCATGACGCAGCCCGACGTGGACGGCGTGCGCCCCTACCTGCTGGTGAGCGCCGGCGCCCTGTCCGAGAAGATCGATGCGCTGGCGAGCCTGCCGCACGAGGTGTGGTCGAGCACGCTTTTGCTCGATGCCGACGCCGACCGCGTGCGCGACGTGCTCACACAGATTCGCATTGGGCTTGAGCAGGGCTTTATCAACAACGGCCACTCGGCGGCGCTCGGTCGCGCGATGAGCTACAGCTCGCCTTCGGCCGTGGTGCGTGAGCAGCTCTCGGGCGTAGACTTCTACCTGTTCCTGCGCGATTTGCTCGAGCACTTTGACGAGCGCCTGGACGGCCTGCGCGCCAAGCTTGCCGAGCTGGCAGACCGCATCTTTGTGGCCGATGGCTGCATGGCGAGCTTTACCGGCAGCGACGAGGACTTTGACGCGTACTGGGATGCCGCGGGTAACCTGGGGCTTGGCGCGGGCGACGGCGCCGATGCCGGCCGCGACGCGCTCGTGGTGCCGACGCCGTGCAATCGCCACGAGGCTTTTGTCATCCCCAGCGACATCTGCTTTGCGGCAAGCGCGTGCGACCCGCGTCGCCTAGGCATTGACGTGACAGGCGCTTGGGCCGTGGCTGCCAACGCGCTCTCCTACGATTACCTGTGGAACGAGATTCGCGTGAAGGGCGGTGCATACGGCTGCGGATTCCGCGCAGCCGGCGAGCGCCAGACGGCGTTCTACACCTACCGCGACCCGGCAATCGATCCCTCGATTGAGCGCGTGGCGCGCGCGGGCGAATGGCTCGGCAGCTTTGAGCCCGACGGGGCCGCCTTTGAGGGCTTTATCGTGAGCTGCGTGAGCGGCATGGACGCGCCGGTAAAGCCGTACGCGCTCACCAAGCGCCGCAACACGACCTATCTGGCCGGGCTCGATCCGCATGCGCGCGAGGAGCGTCGCGCCCAGATGCTCGCCGCCACGCCCGGTGAGCTGCGCTCGCTCGGCGCCGACGTGACGCGCATTGCGGCCGAGTCGCCCACCTGCGTCTTTGGCGGCCGCGACGTCATCGCCAAGAGCAACGCCGGCTTTAACGTCGTCGACCTGATGGGCTAACCACAGCAAGCAAAACCACTACAAAGGGGCCTGTCCCCTTTGTAGTGGTTCGAACACTTGTTCTATACGTACACATGTTCTATAGTATAGGTGATTGCATCGGATCTAAATTGCAACTAGAATATAGTTGCAGAATGTGGGGCGGGATGACTCGAGCCGATAAACTCATCGCCCAACTGTTTAGCTGCCCTTCGACGTATCGGTATGCCGATTTTTTAAAAGTCATGGCCTCATATGGCTTTGAAATGGACAACAAAGGCAAGACATCCGGATCGCGCATTCGCTTCTACAGGCCCTCAGATGGCAGGATGTTCGTGATGCACGCGCCTCATCCATCTGACGAATTGACAGCGGGGACAATTCGAAACATCGTTCGATTTCTGCAGGATGTCGGAGGCAGTCATGAGTAACGTTTTGGCATACAAGGGCTATTTCGCCCCAGTCGAGTTCGATGCCGAGCAGCATGTACTAACAGGTATGGTCGCCGGCATTAGGGACGCAATTGTATTTGAAGGCTCCAAGGCTGAAGAAGTGGAGCAATGCTTCCACGACGCCGTCGACGATTACCTTGAGTTTTGTGCCGAAAAGGGCAAGGAACCAGAGCGGGCTTTTAAGGGCTCGTTCAATGTGAGAACAGGCTCCGAGCTTCACAAGCAGGCAGCACTGGCGGCGGCAAAGAAGGGCGAGTCACTCAATAAGTTTGTGACCGAAGCAATCGCCGCGGCGTTATAGCGTTAACGCATGGGCCAAAACCACCACAAAGGGGACAGGCACCTTTGTGGTGGTTTCGACATTTGCCCAGATAAAACCTGCCAAAATAAACCTGTCCCTTTTTGGTAGGTTTGGGAGAGGAAGCCGGGATGGACAAGGCTGAGTTGCGGCGGGCGGTGATTGCTCGGCGCGATGCTATTGATCTGGATGTTCGGGCAGCGAAGTCTGCCGTTATCTGCGCGCGGCTTGTTGAGCTGATGGAGTCCAGCGGCACTGCGGGCCAACGCACCGTTGCCGTCTATGCCGCGATGGGTTCCGAAGTCGACTCAGCCGCGTTTGCCGCAGCTGCCTCCAAACGTGGCTGGCGCGTGGCCTATCCGTGCATGCTCTCGGCAACAGACGCCGCAGCTTGTGGCCAGCGCATGTGTATGCGGGCAGTTGCTGCCGGCGACGCGGACGCGGCTACGTTTATCGCCCACCCCACGCGGGCCTTTGCGGCCACGGACATCGACAGCAGCCGCTTCCCTATCGTGCCTGCCGAAGCTCTCGACATGATCGTCGTGCCGCTCGTAGCATTCGACCGCACCGGCACGCGCCTAGGCTACGGCGGCGGCTGCTATGACCGCTACCTGCCCATGCTCTCGCCCGTATGTCAAATCGTCGGCATCGCCTTTGACGAACAGCGCGTCGACCACATCCCCACCGACGCCCACGATCTGCCGCTGCCCCACATCATCAGCGCCTAACCGCTGCCACATCAACCACGGCTACAGCGGCATCATCGCAGCCTAGTGCTCCTCGCCGGCGCGTGCTAGGTCGTAGGGCGTGGTTTGATAGACGTAGTAGTTGAGCCAGTTGGTGTAGAACAGCTGAGCCTGGCTGCGCCAGACGTTTCGCGGCTCGGCGGTGGGGTCGTCGCCCGGAAAGTAATGCGCCGGCACCTGAGGGTTGAGCCCGCGCTTCACGTCGCGCTCGTACTCCAGGCGCAGCGTGTCGGTATCGTACTCGGGGTGGCCAAATACAAAAAAGCGACGGCTGTCGGTCGACTTGACAATGTACAGGCCAACCTCGTCGGACACGGCCACGACCTCAAGCTGCGGCTCGGCCTCCACGTCCTCGCGGCGCACATCGGTGTTGCGCGAATGCACGGCATAGAAACGGTCATCAAAGCCGCGGACCAGCGGGCTTTGCGGCTTCACCAGATAATGCTCGAACACGCCACTCGCCTTTGCCGGCAGGTCGTGCTTCTGAATACCGTAATGATGGTACAGGCCGGCCTGCGCGCCCCAACAAATGTGCAGCGTAGAGTGCACGTGCGTGGTGGACCAATCCATGATCTGGCAGAGCTCGGGCCAGTAGTCGACCTCCTCGAACGGCATCTGCTCCACCGGCGCGCCCGTGATAATCAGGCCGTCGTAGTGGATGTCGCGGATGTCGTCGAACGTGCGATAGAACGTCTCCAGGTGGCCGGCGCTCACGTGCGTGGCCTCGTGCGTCTTGGTACGCAGCAGGTCCACCTCCACCTGCAGCGGCGTGTTGGAGAGCTTGCGCATGATCTGCGTCTCGGTGGCAATCTTGGTGGGCATGAGGTTGAGGATGAGCACGCGCAGCGGACGAATGTCCTGGTGCAGTGCGCGGTACTCGGTCATGACAAAGATGTTCTCGCTCTCGAGCTGCGCGGCAGCAGGGAGGGCGTCGGGAATGCGAATGGGCATGGATGCTCCTTACGAGTCAGTTGCAGTTATGGTACAACGACCGGCCCCATCCGCGCGAGCACATCGCCCAGCGATGCCGTCAGCGGCCCAAATCACTCCAAAAGTAGAGATTACGGCATGTCCCAAAAATCTGTGGCGCTTTAGCCTAGCAAAGTGGCAACAGGACGTTACAATGGTTCGACGCGAAAAACTCGGCCGAAAGGATACATATATGTATCAGACGCGTAAGATCGGTGTGGTCGGTCAGGGCCACGTAGGAGCACATGTCGCCAACAGCCTGCTTATGCAGGGCATTGCCGACGAGCTGTACCTATGCGATATCAACGAGGCCAAGGTGACGTCTGAGGTCCAGGACCTGCGCGACTCCCTTTCGTTTGTCCCGTATAACACCAAGATCGTCAACTGCTACGACCACTACGAGGAGCTGGCCTGCTGCGACGTCATCGTCAACGCTGCCGGTAAGGTCGCGCTGGCAGCTGGCAACCGCGACGGCGAGCTGTTCTTTACCACCGACGCCGCCCGCACCTTTGCCAAGCGCATCGTCGACGCCGGCTTCGACGGCATCTTCGTGAGTATCTCCAACCCCTGCGACGTCGTATGCACCGAGCTGTGGCACCTGACCGGTTACGATCCCAAGAAGATCATCGGCTCGGGCTGCGGCCTGGACTCCGCCCGTCTGCGCACCGAGATCTCCAAGAAGGTCGGCGTGAGCCCCAAGTCCATCGACGCCTACATGATCGGCGAGCACGGCTTTAGCCAGCTGGCTGCCTTTAAGGCCGCGACCATCGCCGGCAAGAGCCTCAACGAGCTCCAGACCGAGAACCCCGACAAGTACGCCTTTGACCACATGGAGGTCGAGGAGCTCGCGCGCAAGGGCGGCTACGTAACCTACCAGGGCAAGCAGTGCACCGAGTACGCCGTCGCCAACTCCGCCGCGCGCGTCTGCGCTGCCGTTCTGCACAACGAGCACGCCGTGCTTTCCGCCTCCACGCTCATGACCGGCCAGTATGGCGAGGAGGGCATCTTTACCTCCCTGCCGTGCGTGATCGGCGCCGAGGGCGTCGAGGAGGTCTACACGCTCGACCTGTCCGAGTACGAGCTCGAGGGCTTCCACAAGAGCTGCCAGCACATCCGCGACAACATCGCCCAGCTCGACTGGTGGGATGCCGAGGCCTACGACGCAAAGTAGGCCGCCGCTTGACGCGACACCTCGCACACACGGCCGCAATGTAGAGCGGGCCGCGCCGGAAATCCCCGGTGCGGCCCGCTTTTTATTGACCCCAACAGCATGCCTGCAGATTTAGGTCTAATACTTTTCCTGCAAAGTGAACGAGCCAAATCGGACCCCCGAAGCATCGACACTTTTCAGACGCCATTTCCTGCGATTTCGTCGAGATTTACCTGCGGTTTTGGCACCAAAAAGTGCGGATGCTTCAGGGATCCAAAATAGGTCGTTCACTTCTGGGGAAAAGCATTTGACTTCATTATTCGACAGCTGGGACGGGGTGCCGCGACGCAGACGGGACCCTCGTTTGGCGAAGGCCCCGTCGTAAAAGTTCGCTTTCCCCGCTACTTAGTACTGCTCGACGCCCATGTAGCGACGGACCTCGGGGCTGTGGTCAAACACCTTGCCGCGGGCGGCGCGCAGCTCGCAGCTCATGTTGTAGAAGAAGATCGGCTCCAGGTACGAACGCACGCTGGCGGGCACGTCGCCTACGCCGTACTCGAGCGCATCGAGCACCATGACCGTATCGGTGTGCGTGTTGAGAAACGCCAGCGCGCGCTCCTCCATGGGGCGGCACTCGCCCGCGCCAAGCTGCACAAAGTAGAACACGCCGGGCTCGGTGGTCTCGAAGGGACCGTGGAAGTACTCGCCAGAGTGGATGTAGCAGCAGTGCTGCCACTGCATCTCCATGAGCGAGCAGATGGCCATGGCGTAGGTCTGGCTAAAGTTGGGGCCGGAGCCCAGGATATAGAAGAACTTGTGCTGCTGACAGAGCTCGGCAAAGCGATCGCCCAGCTCGGTGTTGACCTTCTCGTGGGCGGCGGGCAGCAGCGCATCCATCTGCTTGAGGCCCTCGTACATGTCGGCGAGTGCCTCGTAGCCTTCCTGCTGGTCGAGCAGCTCGGCAGCCATCAGAACGCCGATGCCCTGCGGAACCTCGGCCTGCGACTCGCCCTTGCCCCACGGATAGACCCAGGTTGTCCACTTGCCGTTGTCGATCTTGGAACCCGCATAGGCGGTCATAGTCACGACCTCGGCACCGGCAGCCAGCGCCATCTCGCAACCGTCGACGACCTCCTGCGTGTTACCGCTGTGGCTGCAGGCGACGACGAGCGACTTCGGCCCCAGGCTCTTGGGGGCCATCAGGCAAAACTCGCGCGCGGTGTAGACCGTCGAGGCAAACGTGGTGGCCTCGCGCTTGAGCAGCTCGTTGGCCGGCATCAAGTCGATCATCGAACCGCCGCAGGCGATCCAAAACACGTTCTCAATCTTACCCTTGCGCTCGATAATATCCTGAATCAGATCGTGTGCGTTCACGGTGGCGTTCCTCCTTGTGTCGCGACTTTGAACGACGGCAGCTCGTACCTGCGGTCGTTCTATGTTGTCCTATTTATAGCACGCAAGCAGGTGCCCGTGAAGTCATTTCAGCAAATTTGTTCTATGTTGTTCTATCTATGGACGTTAGATGTCGAACACGTAGCGCGAGCCCACGATCTTTTGGCGCCCGAGCAGCAGGGGCCGCCCGTCCGCATCGGTAAAGTACGCCTCCATATAGAAGAGTGGCTCTCCGGCCGGCACCTCCAACAGCGGGGCCGCCTGAGCATCGGCAAGCGCAATCTCCACGGTACAGGGGTCGGACTTGAGCGGCGCGCGGCCCGAATGCTCGGCAACGAGCGCAAAGATCGAGTTATCGGCGAGGTCCTCGTCGGCAAGCGTCTGCAGATAGGGATGGTCGGCGAGCACAAAGGCGTTGTTCTCGAGCATGACGGGGATGCCGTCGGCCGTGCGCACGCGCTCGACCACGATGAGCTCGCAACCGGGCTCCACGCCAAAAAACGCCGCGTCCTCACGCGTCGCCGCGACCACCGTACGCGACACCAGACGCGCTCCGGCCACCATGTCGTTGGCGGCACAACCCTCAGTAAAGCTCTGGACGTCGCCTTTCTGGACAATCTTGCGTTTGAGCTTGGGAGCGCACACAAAGGTGCCCCTCCCCTGCTGTCGGTTGAGATATCCCGCGCGCGACAGCTCCTCGATGGCGCGGCGCACGGTGATGCGCCCCACGCCATAGGACTTTGCGAGCTCCATCTCGGAAGGAATGCGCGAACCGGCCGCGTACACGCCGCGCGCGATCTCGCCCTTTAGGTCGTCCATGACCTGCTGGTACAGCGGCACGGCGGACACGTCGGCACGCTCGGTTTTATCGTCGGTTGCCATCGTTACGCTCCATCTCGCGCATGCTCGGACTCAAACTCTTCAATCGCCGCCATAAACTGCTCGCCAAAGGCGTCGGCCTTTTTCTCGCCGATGCCGTTGACCTGGATAAGCTCGTCGCGCGTCTGCGGGCGCAGGCGGCACAGGCCGCGCAGGGCCTTGTCGGAGAAGACCATATACGGCGCCATCTCCAGCTCGGTCGAGATCTCCTTGCGCAGGGCGCGCAGGCGCTCGAACAGCTCGGCATCGTCGCCCACGCGCGGACGCTGATCCAGCTCGGCCTCCTCGCGCAGCAGGTCCACTGCGCGGCGGGCGCGGGCCGAGGCCTTGCGCTTGGACGCGCGGCGCTTAACAGTAAAGGCAAACGCCTCGTCCTCGACCTCGCCGGCACGCGGACCCAGGCCCACAACCGGATACTGCCCCTGTGAGGTGGCCAAATAACCGCGGCCGCACAGCTGGCCGATGATATCCTTGATGCGCCCGACCGATTCGCTCGACAGCTCACCGTAGCCGCGGTCCTCGTCCAGATTCATCTGGCGAATGCGCTCGGTGTTGCCGCCGTGGAGCACGTCGGCGATGAGCGACTTGCCAAAACGCATGGGACGCGTGGCCACATAGCGCACGGCGGCGCGGGCCATATCGGTGACGTCCTCGACCTCGAACTGCGTGAGGCAGTTGCTGCAGTTACCACAGCCCTCGGCGTCGTCTGCCGTGCCGCCCGCGGCGGCTGTCGCATGCTCGGCCGCGGCCTCGTCGCCAAAGTAGCGCAGCATGTATTCGCGCAGACAGCCGGTGGTATTGCAGTAGCCCTCCATCTGGCTGAGCAGGCGATAACGGTTCTGGAGCGCCCACGCGCGCTGCTCGTCGTCGAGCGCCTCGTCGGCCGCATCGCCGCGGTCGATCAAAAAGCGGCGCATGCGAAAATCGTTGCCGTTCCACAGCAAATGACAGCTGGCCGGATCGCCATCGCGGCCGGCGCGGCCCGCCTCCTGGTAGTAGGCCTCGATGCTCTCGGGCACGTTGTTGTGAATCACGTAGCGCACGTTGGGCTTGTCGATGCCCATGCCAAAGGCGTTGGTGGCAACCATCACCTGGATATCGTCGTCGATAAAGGCGCGCTGGCTTTGGCGGCGGGCGTCGTTGCCCATGCCGGCATGGTAGCGGCCAACGCGAATGCCACTGGGGCCCAGCGCCTCGGCAAGCTCGCCCGCCAGCGCATCGACCGTCTTGCGGGTCGAGCAATACACGATGCCGCTCTCGCTCGAATGCGCAATCACGTAGTCGCGCACCCAGGCAGTCTTGGCCTTGTCGCCCATCTCCTCGCAGCCAAAATAGAGGTTCTTGCGATCGAAGCCCGTCACCACCGTCGCGGGGATTTGCAGGCCGAGCATCTGCTGAATGTCCGCACGCACACGCTCGGTCGCCGTAGCGGTAAAGGCCGCCACGATGGGGCGCTGCGGAAGTGAATCGATGAACTCGCGAATCTGCAGGTAGGCGGGGCGGAAATCCTGGCCCCACTGGCTTACGCAGTGGGCCTCGTCAATGGCCACGAGCGGCACGCCAATGCCGCCGTCCGTCGCGGCTTCCTGCGCAAAGGCTAAAAAGCGTGGCTCGAGCAGGCGCTCGGGCGCCACGTACATAAGCTGGTAGCGGCCCTCGCGCGCCCGCTTGAGCACGGTGTTTTGCTGGACCGGGGTAAGGCTGGAGTTGAGATAGCTGGGTCGCGCACCTGCCGCAAGCAACGCACGGGTCTGGTCCTCCATAAGCGACAGCAGCGGACTCACCACAAAGGTGATGCCGGGCAGCATGAGCGCGGGCACCTGGTAGCAAATGGACTTGCCGGCGCCCGTGGGCATAACGCCCAGCGCATCGCGACCGGCAAGAATCGCATCGACCATGCGGTCCTGTCCCGGGCGAAACGAGGTGTAGCCAAAATAGGCGCCGAGCGTGTCGAGCGCCATCTGCTGCATGCTATCGGTCATGGTTTCCTAACGTCCAAATCATCTGCCGCCGATTATACGCCGCCACGCGGACCGGTGCCGCGCGGCTGCCGGCCACGGGCGATGCAATCCGAAGGGAACGAGCGTGGATTTTTGGACACTTTCCGGATGAGCGTGAAAACGTCGCTGGTTGAGCATAAGTCAGCGAAAACGCCCCTAAGCGAGCAAGGCGACGTGAAAGAGAAGGGAAGCGTACTTCGGTACGCGACCGACGATTGAGCGTCAGATTGCCGCCTAGGGGCATTTGCAGCGTCGACCGGTCCGCCGTTCGTTAGAACGGCGGAACCAAAGGCGCAGCGTCGAGCCGTTACGCGGTTTGGTAAAACCGCGTAACTTACATGACCATGACGTAGCGGCTGCCCACGTAGTACTGCTTACCCATCAGGACCGGCTCGCCATTGGGACCGATAAAGCCGGCACGCAGGTTGAGCAGCGGATCGTGCGGAGCAATGCCCAGCTCGGCCGCCTGCTCGGCGTTAGCTCGAACGGCCTCGACCGTGCGGTAGCCAACCGAGACAATCGGGGTTCCGCCAACACGCTCGACCTCGGCAAAAATCGACTTGTCCTCAAGATCGGCCGTCAACAGCTCACGGTAGGCGTCAAACGGCACAAAGATGTTCTCCTCAAAGATGGGCTCGCCGTCGGCCGTACGCACGCGTTTGATATGCAGCAGCAGCGCATCCTTCTGCAGGCCAAAGAACTCCATCTCGTTTTGGCGCGCCGGAACGATCTGGCGATCGACCACATGTGCACCGGCCTTCATGCCGTTGCTGGCACACAGTGCGGTAAACGTCTGCAGCGTCGAGGCGTGGAACTGGCGATTGATGTGCGGCGTGGAAACAAAGGTACCGCGGCCCTGCTGCTTAACCAGGTAGCCATCGGAGCACAGCTCCTCGACGGCGCGGCGCACCGTAATGCGGCTCACCTCGTACTGATCGGCAAGCTCGAGCTCGGACGGAATACGCTCCTTGGGTGCATAAACACCTTTCTCTATCGCGTCCTTGATCTCGTCGTAAATCTGCTGGTAAAGCGGTGCATTTTTGGGCGCTGGCATATCTAATCACTCTTATCGAAATATCGAAATAACTAATACGTATATAACGTCTAGTTTCATGTTACCTCATAATGATAAAACGATACACCATCCCTACTAAAAAGCGACAGCTTCATTTTGCTAGGTTTTATCTGGGCAAACGAGAGCCCCGAAAACGACGAGGCTTTCGGGGGCTCATACGGATGGGTTGCGCCGTGCCGGCAAAATACCAAAACCCTACTTGCCGTCGTCCTGCTGCAGGCTGTCCTGCTCGCTAAGGCGCGCCTGCCTGCTGGCCATACGCGCGGGCTTGTCGGGATCGGGAACGGCCGTGGGCATGGGCTCGTCGACATGACCACCCCACCAGCCGCCCACAAAGTTGAGCGTGTGGAATACGTTGATCACGGCGTCTGGATCAACGTCGCACACCAGCTTGATGATGTCCTGGCTCTCGTAGGTCGAGACAACGGCGTGCAGCAGGTACATCTTTTCGCGGCTGTATCCGCCGATGACCTCGGCGCAGCTAATGCCGTGCTGAAAATGGTCAACATAGGCGGTCATGACCTCGTCCGCCTTGCGCGTCGTAATCTGCAGCGTCACGCGGTCGTAGCGACGATAGAAACTGTCGATGGTCTTGGTCGAAATAAACTGGAACACGATGGAATACGCCGCCTTGTCCCAGCC
This sequence comes from uncultured Collinsella sp., assembly GCA_900545555.1. Lineage (GTDB taxonomy): Bacteria > Actinomycetota > Coriobacteriia > Coriobacteriales > Coriobacteriaceae > Collinsella. Next base: position 23,195 of record UQZI01000010.1, on the reverse strand, counting down.
AAACATAAAGCCAAAGATCGCCAGGATAAAGCAGTTGAAACCAAAGATGACGCCCCAGATGGTCTTGCCCGTGTGGTTGGAGACCCACAGCGCGATAAAGTCGGTGCCGCCGGTGGATGCGCCGGACTTGAGCGCGATGGCAGCGCCCAGACCCGAGACCACGCCGCCAAAAATGATGAGCATGATCTTGTCGCCCAAAAACGGCGCGAAGTGAAAGACGTTGAGGAACAGCGACGAGAGCACGACCTGCGTCATCGAGAAGATGACGAAACGCTTGCTAATGCCGCTCCAGCATAGGAGCGCCACGGGGATGTTGAGCGCAAGCATACCGAGCGAGATGTCGATGTGAACGCCGCCAAACGAGGTAACGCGATCGAGCAGGACCGCGACGCCGGTGAGACCACTCGGAAGCAGGTCGGCGGGCCGAATGAACGCCTGGATCAGGAATGTCTGGAGAACGGCGGAAATGGTGACCGCCACGGCAGTAATGGCACGGCGAACGATGGTGAGGCGGCCGAGCACGAGCACGCGGTCCGTGAGCTGATCGATGGCGTTCGCCACGTAGGCTCCTTTCGAAGGCAGATCTAGTTGTGAGGCGTGCCCGCGATTGTAGCATGGAGCGTGCGGGGGCGCTTCAATTCACCCTCTCTCGACAACCAAAGCGGGACCAGCAACCCCACGACCAAAGGCCCAAATTACAAGTGAGTAGACTTTACGCGATCTGCAGAGCACACCCAAAACCGCCACCCCTGTGACCTGCGGTTTTACTAGAGCAGATGCGCTTTGTGCTCGTCCTGCACCAAAAAGTCTACTCACTTAGTCCGAATCGAAGCCAAACGGATCCAAATAGATGACAAATTAAGCCAATCCGCAGCAAATGACGCGTGAACCAGTGCTTCTCGCGGTGGATTGACACTACAGAGCGGCCAAAATGTCGCTCAGGTTGTCGATGACGACGTCGGCGGCGGACTGGTCCAGGTTGACGCCCTCATGCGGACGCAGTGCCAGGACGCGGGCGCCGGAGCGCTTGCCGGCCTCGATACCCAAAGGCGAGTCCTCGATAACCAGGCACTCGGCGGGGTCAACTCCCAGCGCCTTCATGGCACGCAGGTAGATCTCGGGGTCGGGCTTAAACGCACTGCACTCGTGACCGCTGATGGTGTAGTCCAGCACGTCGGCGATACCGGCAATCTCAACCAGCTCGTCAATGAGCTCACGATAGGACGAGCTTGCGATGGCGCACTTCACGCCGCGCTCGTGCAGCTCGCGCATCACCGGCTCCGTCTGCTCGTTGAGCAGCTCGGCATACGGAACGGGGTGAACCGGGCTGTAGACCTGTTTGTACTCCACGCGCAGACGCTCGCGCAGCTCAATATCGTCGGGCACCAGCGACTTCCAAATGGCAGGCTCGTTAGACCCCGAAAGATCGGGGATCTCGTCAAAATGGAACCCCTTCTCTTCCATAAACGCCACGCGACGGCGGTTGTAGAACCACTCGGTATCGACCAGCACGCCGTCCATGTCAAACAGCACTGCCTTAATCATACGCATCTCCTCCCACCTGCCGAAAAGGGACAGGTTTATTTTGGTAGGTTTTATCTGGTGTTTTGCGACGCGACAGACACGCCCTCCCCAAAGCAAAAAAGGGGACGGGGCAAAACCCCATCCCCTCTCAATCAACCCGTAAGGTCTACTTACTTGTGATTAGTAGGAAAGCTTCCACATGTAGCGACGCATGGTCAGCGGGTGCTGACGGGCCTCGGCGATCTGGTTGCCGTACTCGCGCATAACGGCGAGGTGCAGCAGCGGGTTGAAGTAGGTGACGACGCTTGCCGGCACGGCGTCGGCCAGACCGTAGTCCTTGGAGTCGATCAGAGCGACCTTGGCGCCCATGCGCTTAAGGAAGGTGAGGGCGCGGGCGTCCATCGGACGGGTGGCACCATCGGACATGAAGAAGACGTAGGGCTTACCCTCGGTGGAAACCTCGAACGGGCCGTGGAAGTACTCGCCGGTGTTGTAGGCGGCGGCGTCGATCCACTGCATCTCGGTGAACAGGAAGGCGGCGTGAGAATAAGCCATCTTCTCGGAGGCACCAGAGGCCATGAAGTAGATCATCTTGTCGTCCTTGAAGTCCTGGGCGAACTGCTTGGCGAGGCCCTTGGCGGACTGAGCGGCGTTCTCGCAGAGCTCGAAGACGTTGGTGAGGCCGGTGATCATGTCCTCGTAGTGGTCATAGCCCTCGGTCTGCTGAAGGATCTCGAGAGCAAGAGCGATGGCGTAGCCAGGCTTCTCGCACTTGGCAGCGTAGTTGGCATGGAAGCCGTGAACGATGACGTGGTCGGCGTCGACGGTCAGAGCGGAGCCGGCCTTGTTGGTGAGGGAGACGACCGGGCAGTTGTGCTTCTTGGCGGTCTTGTTGGCCTCGACGGTCTCGGGCGTGGAGCCACCGAGGGAGCAGGTGATCACGAAGGTGTGCTCGTTGACCCAGGAAGGCGTGTCGTAGTTGAACTCGTTAGCGGTGAAAATCTGAACGTTCAGCTTGTCCGTGTTGTTGGCCAGGAAGTACTTGGCAGGGTAAAGGTCGGACATGGAAGCACCGCAGCCGACGAAGGCGACGCTGTGGATCTCGTGGTTGGACAGGACGTCAGCGACGATCTGCTTAGGGAGGTTAAGGTCGATCTCGTACATCTGACACATTCCTTTCGATTTTTTGCGGCGCCACATTGCCGGGCGCTCGCAGGGTTACCGTGGTTTGGACCGAGTCGCCGGCCCGTTGAGGATGTGTCAAAGGAACTGTCCCTTTGACACATCTAGGGATGGAAGCCTGCCTGGGGTATGGGATGCCAGGCAGGCCCCCGGGGGAAAGCGGTTAGGCGCTTGGTCGCGACTAGGCCAGGATGCCGGCCGCGGAGAGGGCGATGCCGCCCACGATGGCGATCACGAGAAGCCAACCGGTGTTGACGTTCTTCTTGATGAGCCAGTACATAAGGCCAGTGAGGCCAAGGGAGATCATCTGGGGCATCATACCGTCCAGGATGTCCTGGATAACGACGGTGCCCTCAGCGAACTGCAGCGGGGTGGTGGCGCCGATCAGCGTAGCGATCATGCCGCCCACGGACATAAGACCTACGATGCCGCAGACATACATGAGCTTTTCCATGAGGTCGCCGCCCTGAAGCTTGCTCAGGTACTCGTGGCCGCCCTGATAGCCCATCTTGGCTGCGAACCAAGTGATCAGCACAGAGGGGACGATGGAGATGAGCATGGCCAGGATCGGGCCCATGATGGAGCCCTGCTGAGCCAGCTGAACGCCCAGGCCAAAGGCGATAACGCGGATGGTGCCCTGGAAGAGGGAGTCACCGATGCCGGAAAGCGGACCCATGAGGGAGGTCTTGACCGCGTTGATCGAATCGGGATCGAAGTTCTCGGGATCCTTGGCGTACTCCTCCTCCATGGAGGCGGCGAGACCTAGGACAAAAGCGCTCGTCTGCGGGGTGCAGTTGTAGAACGCCATGTGACGGTGGTAAGCCTCTTTCTTAGCAGCGAGCTGCTTGGGGTCGGACTCGTCCGGATAGAGGCGGTCGAGCGTAGGAACCATGCCGTAGAGGAAGCCCATGTTCATCTGACGCTCGTAGTTCCAAGAGGCCTGGATGGCCCAGGAGCGCCAGAAGAACTGGCTGACCTTCTTGTTCAGGGACACGTCCTTGGTTGCGGTTGCCATAGTGTGTTCCTCCTTAGTCTTCGTCGTCTTCGAGCGGATCGTAGTCGGAATCGACACCGGCGGTTGCATGGGAGCCATTGAACTTGAAGCCCATGAAGACGATAGCCAGGCACACACCGATCAGAGCGACCGCGATGACGGACAGGTTGAGGTAGGCGGCGAGCAGGAAACCGATGAACAGGAACGGGGTCATACCCTTCTTGATCATCATGGTGAGCAGCAGAGCCAGACCGTAGGCGGTCATGATCTTGGTCGAAACGTTCAGACCAACGGACAGCCACTCGGGAACCATGTTGACGATGGCCTGAACCAGGTCGGTGCCAACAAAGACGGCCAGGAAGATCGGCAGGAAGTACATGATGGCGTACAGACCGGAGCCGGCGCAGATGTGCATACGGTAGGCGGTCTTGAAGTTACCGTTATCGATCGCGCTATCGGCCACATGGGTGAGGGCGGCGATGATGGAACGGAACACGATGCCGAGGAGCTGACCCAGGACGGCGACCGGGATGGCGATCGTCATGGCGGTCTCGGCGGAAGCATCGGTCAGGCACGCAAAGGCAGCGGCCACGATGCCGCCCAGGACCATATCGGGCGGAACGGCGGCGCCGACCTGCACCAGGCCCATGGACACGAGCTCGACGGCGGCACCGACGGCAAGGCCGGTGGGCACATCGCCCAGCAGCAGACCGACGAGCGTGGCGCCAACGAGGGGCTGCTCGAAGTTAAGACGACCGAGCAGGCGGGAGTCCCACATGCAGAACACGCCGACGAGGCCGACGAGCACCGCACTGATGAACGTATTCATACCCTTCTCCTTTCAGTCAGGCAAAAGCCTGGTTGATTACAGCTTGGCGTCGATGTCGACGCTCTGATACGTGGGGGTCTGCTGGACATAGAGCTTGATGCCCATGTCGAGCAGCTGGTTGACGTCGGCCTTCTGGGTGGCGTCGAGGAAGACGGAGCTGTCCTTGCCGCCAATCTGATCGGCACCGTCGTGGTTGGCGGTGGCGCCCAGGTTGATGGCGTCGAGCTTGTAGCCCTGGCAGAACTGCAGCATCTCGGCCGTGTTGCCAAAGACGAACATGACGCGCTCGCCGAGGGTGTTGAGCTTGTCCATCTTGGCGAGGGCACGCTCGACGGTGAAGACGTTCAGGCGCACGCCCTGGGGCTTGGCCAGCTTAAGAGCGCCCTTCTTGATGTCATCGTTGGCGGCAGCGTTGTCGACGACGATGATGCGCTCGGCCTGAACCTTGGTGGTCCAGGTAAAGACGACCTGGCCGTGCAGCAGACGGTAGTCAAGACGTGCGAGGACGATCTTGGCGGGGCCGGAGCTGTGACGGGACGCCTTGGCCTTCTTAGTGGGGGCCGCGGCAACCTCGACCGGTGCGTTGGGGTTGGTCAGACCGGTGCGGGCCTCGTTGATAAGGGCCGCGAGCTCGGCACCCTTAACGGGGGCGGGGCTCATAGCGAGCGTCAGTGCCAGCGGAATGTTGAAACCGCTGATCACCGTGAATGCCGCACCGTTGCGGGAAAGCTCGACCATGCTGTTGTTGACCGAGCTGCCGAGCATATCGGTCAGCACATAGACGGTGTCGTCCGCGTTGAACGTGGCGATCATGGCGTCCACCTTATTGGTGATGGGCTCCTTGTCGTCACGAGCAAGCGACACGACGTGGACGTTCGACACGTCGCCGAGAACCATCTCGAGCGTGTCTTTGGCGCCTGCGGCCAGGCCGCCATGAGATGCGAGAATGATCTGATTCATCTTGCCTCCTCCTTTTCGTTATGGTCATTATAACGTCTTATACGTTGCTTATATTGCTAATTAGTATAAAGACCGTTCGCGGGTGAAAATCTACCGTTGGCGGGTTTAACGTACTTGAAACGTTGGCGCAGGGTAGGTCGGCACTGTCTTGGCGACACCCGGTCAGACGCCTCGCCAATCCCCTATCGCACGAAGTACCAGGGGCTTTCCTGCACGGTGGGCTCCAGCGCGATGCCGGTGCGTTCCTTAAACAGATCCATGTCCTGCGATTTCTCCGTCCACCACGCGTTGGGCTTAAAAGTCATGCTCTCAGCGACATGACCGACAAACACACTGTTGCGCAGCTTGGAGAAGTCGGTGTTCATGATCAGGATGGACGCGAGCACCAGCACAATGCCCAGAACCTTGATCGCGCCGGCGGACTCGGCATAGACACCAATGCCCACTATTACGGTAACAACCGTCTCGAAAGACATTACGACGGGAACTTTCGATGTCTCGAGCCCCATGGACAGACCCTGCATATATAAGATGTAAGCCACGGCTGTGGGGATGAGTCCAAAGCCAAGGAACAGCAGCAGTAGCTGTGGCGACATTGCCGCGGCGACATCCGGCCACGGAGCCGCGATAGCTGCCATAACCGCACCGCCAAAAACAAGGCCCCAAAACGTGACAGCCAGCGGGTGGACCGTCTTGGTTGCTATCCGGCTAAACACCGCGAGCGACGCACCGCAAAGGCCTGCAATCACGCCCGACGTGACGCCCCAAACCGAAAAATGGAAACCGGAAAGGTCGCCATTGGTCACTGCAAGTACACAGCCACCTATGTTAAAAGCGATGGCAACGAGCTTGTTGGGGGTCACGTCCTCGCGATAAAGCACGCGGCCGAGCACGACGCCAAACACCGGCGAGGTATAGAGCAGCACCGAGGCCGTGGACATGCCGACCTCGCCCATGCACTCGTAATAGCAGGTGTTGGCGGCGGCCAGACCGACGATACCGACAAGCGCGCAGGGAACAAGCTCTTTAGGGCTTGCCTTGAACAGGGCCAGCGGACCCTGAGCCACGGTAGACCCCTCGCCCGGACGGCAGCCCATAAACATCAGGACCGGCGCCAAGATAAGCGCTCCGGCCAACAGGCGAAAGGCAGCCATGCTCTGGGACGAAACGCCCATGGCCGAGATGCCGTTTACAAAGATTCCGATGGTGCCCCACATAAGCGCGGCGATCAGCACCAGCACATAGCCCAGATTGCTTTTCTTCAACGCAGCCTCCTCGATATTGTTTCCAATATGTTTCACACTACGTTATAGTCGTTATATACATTTTTCAAGACACAAATCGCCGAACGGAAAAATCTGTTTCCCCACATACTCATTGGGTAGTCATTGGGGACGTTCTTAAATGACTAGTCGTTGGGGACGTTCCTGAATGCCTAGTCATTTAAGAACGTCCCCAACGACTAAGGCGCCGCTGGTTGAGCATAAGTCAGCGAGCGGGTCGCATTTGAGGCAAGGTGGTGTGAAACGAAAGGGCGCTGACCTTCTGGTCGCGCCCTTGAAGTTGAACGCCAGATTGTCCAAATGCGGCCCGCGCAGCGTCGAGCCGTTACGCCGTTCGGTAGAACGGCGTAACTAATACTCCAACTTCCACATGTAGCGGCGCGTCATGTAGTCCTTGTGGGTGACGGCAGAAAGCGCGCGCATGTACACGTTGTTGAGGATCGGCGCAAAGATCAGGTGATTGAAGTACTCGCTCACGCTGTCCTTGATGTCGTTGAGGCCGAGCTCCTTGGCGTCGAGCTGATAGACGCGCTCGCCACCGTACTGGTTGACGAAGCGGATGCCGCGCTCGTCGTTGCAGCGGCTGCGGCCGACGCTGATGAGCTGGAACAGCGAGGTGCGCTTGTCTAGGATCTCGAAGGGGCCATGGAAGAAGTCGCAGGTGTTGATGGTGCAGGAGTCGATTTGCAGCATCTCCTGCACGTTGCAGATGCTAAAGACGTAGGCGGCACCAAAGAGCGGACCCTGAGCCATCACGTTGATGCAGGGCTTGTCGGCGTTCTGCTCGGCCCACTTGGCAGCGAGCGGACGGGTGTACTCGACGGCCTTGCGATAGATGGGGTCGACCAAGTCGAAAGCGGCCATAGCGGTCTCGTACTCGGCATAGCCCTCGGTCTGCTGCGTGAGCTCCATGGCGATCATGGTCACGACGGCGGAGTTGGTACGGCCCATGCAGGACTCGTCGACGGCCAGGCTGTCGTACTGGATCTTGTAGTCGCAGACCTCGGTGAGGCCGGACTCGTCAACATAGATGGCGATGGTGCTGGCGCCGTGGTCCTTGGCGACCTGGGCGGCAACGATGGTCTCCTTGGTGCCGCGCATGGACACGACGACGGCCAGGGTGTTCTCGTTGACATAGGCGGGCGTGGCGTGCACGAACTCGTTGCTGGTGTAGCTGGAGCTCACGACCTGCGTGGCCTCGTGCTCCATAAAATACTGGGCAGGATAGTTACCACCGTTAGATCCGCCGGCGCCGATCCACACAACGCGCTTGATGCCGCCCTTGTCTGCCTTGTCAGCCAAAACCTGGGAGACGACATCCTTAACCTGTTCCTGAGTAGTCATCGCGCATCAGCCTTTCTTCTCGTTTGATGCTCTTGATGGCATACAAGTTACATACATGTTTTGGTGTTGTCGACTAGTTGTATGCTATATTTGTTTTAGAAATATTGCTGCTAAGGTTTTCGGCAATCCATTACCAGCGGTTTTGTTGTCATGTTGGATACATGCTTGGTTCGGTAAGTATACAGGTTAGATACAGGTTGATCGCATGAATGCTTCGTCTAAAAAGAAACTGGCCCAATACGAGCGCTTGGCGGGCATGCTGCGCGACCGCATCGCCGCCGGCACCTACGCGCGCGGAGACAAACTGCCGTCCGAGATGGAACTCATGGACGAATCGGGTCTGTCGCGCAGCACCGTGCGCCATGCCCTTAAGGTGCTTGTTGACGAGGGCCTGGTTCGCACCGAGCGCGGGCGCGGCGCCTTTGTGGCCGACACGCCGGCGCTCCACGAGAACAACCTGGTGTTTTCGAGCTACACAGCGCAGATCCAGGGCCAGGGCATGAAGCCCACCACGCGCACGGTGGACTCGGGCTTTGCCAAGGCAACGGGTAGCGTGGCCAAGTTTTTCGATGCCGCCGTGGGCAGCAAACTCGTCAAGCTCGTCCGACTGCGCTATCTGGACGACGCGCCGCTGTGCCTAGAGACCACCTATCTGCCGCCAAGCTTTGAGGCACTCATCGATCGCGATATCAACGGTTCGCTCTACGCCACGCTGCGTCAAGAATTCCATCGCGCGCCGGCACAAGGACACAAGACCTTCGAGGTGTGCTATGCCTCGCAAAACGAGGCGTTTTTGCTCAACGTTGAGCGCGGGCAGGCATTAATCCTTATCACCGACTACGTCTACGACACCGACGGCCGCCCGCTCCACGTCTCCAAGCGCATCCAACGAACCGACCGCGCCAAATACACCGAGCCCATCGGCTAACCTGCCAAAATAAACCTGTCCCTAAATGGTAGGTTTAGGAAGGTCGGGGAACCAGGTTGGCTTGGGTTGGTTGGGCGTGCGCTCGGCCAGGACCAACTCCATCCAGCACATGTCGTACCAGCGGCCGAACTTTTGGGCACAGCGGTCGAAAGCACCCACCAAGCGATATCCCATATGGGCATGGAAGTCCTGGCTGTTGTGCGTTAGATACTCGTCGTCCTTGTCGTGCGGCACGGCGATGAGCGCGCACATGTTGGTGATGCCCATCGCGATCAGGCACTGCTTGAGCGCGTCGTGCAGCCTGCGGCCCAGCCCGCCGTGGCGCACGTCGCGCGCCAGATAGATCGACGTCTCGACCGACCAGTCATAGGCCTCGCGGCTGTTAAGCGCGCTCACATAGGCATAACCCACTGGACGCCCGTCCAGCTCCATCACCAGATACGGATAGCGCTCGAGCGTACGTTCGATGCGCCCGGCGAACTCCTCAACGCTCGGCACCTCGTATTCGCAGGTAATCGCCGTCTGGCGCACATACGGCTCATAGATGGCAAGCAACGCCGGCGCATCATCGGGCGTCGCCAGGCGAATCGTCGGCTCGGACATCTCGGTCATACAACCCTTCTCCCCCAAAAAGCAAAGACCGCCCTGCGCCAAACCCAGCGCAGGGCGGCCCCCGTCATCATGTCAACTTACAGGACAGCCGCCAACGCGTCGATGTCCTCCTGCGTCGTGGCCCAGCTAGTGCAAAAGCGCACCACGGTGTGGGTCTCGTCGTACTTTTCCCAGTACTCGATCGAGGCATGCTCGCGAATGCGGGCCATATCCTCGTTGGGCAGAATCACAAACTGCTGGTTTGTGGGCGTCTCCAAAAAGAACTGGTAGCCGCGCTCGTGCAGCACTCGACGAAGCGCCTGAGCCGTCTCGATCGCCTGGCGACCAATCTCAAAATACAGGCCGTCGGTAAAGAGCGCCTCAAACTGCACGCCCGTCAGGCGACCCTTGGCCAACAGCGCGCCGTGCTGCTTAATGCGCGGAATGGGATGCGCCGGAGCGTGCATGCCGCAAAACACCACGGCCTCGCCGCAAAGCGCGCCGCACTTGGTGCCGCCGATGTAGAACACGTCGCACAGCTGCGCCAGCTCGGGCAGGGTAATGTCGCACTCATCGGCCGCCAGCGCATAGGCCAGGCGGGCGCCATCCACAAACAGCGGAATCTCGCGCTTCTGGCACACCGCGTGAATCGCCGCGAGCTCGGCCTTGGAGTACAGCGTGCCGTACTCGGTCGATAGGCTCACGTACACGGCACCCGGGAACACCGTGTGCTCGTAGCTCTCGTTTTCGTAGAACACCTGGATATAGTTCTCGAGGTCCTCGGCGTGCATCTTGCCCTCGTAGCCGGGGATGGTGAGCACCTTGTGGCCGCCAAACTCGATGGCGCCCGCCTCGTGACAGGCGACGTGGCCGGTCTCGGCGGCAACAACGCCCTCGTAGGGCGCAAGCAGCATGTCAATCACCGTCGCGTTGGCCTGCGTGCCGCCCACCAGAAAAAACACGTCGGCATCGGGGGCCTGACAGGCCTCGCGGATAAGCTGCTTGGCACGCTCGGTGTGCGCATCGGTACCGTAGCCGGGCTGCGGCTCCATATTGGTGTCGACGAGCGCCTGCAGCACTGCCGGATGTGCGCCGTGGGAATAATCGTTGTTAAACGCGAGCATGGCAATCCTCTCTTACCGGGTATCGGCCAGATGATTCAAACGGAGCTATTGTACGCCGTTGGGATAGGCAATGCGCGCGGCAAGGCACTCAAGCGCCAGCACCAGGGCAAAGCCGCAGCTCACATCGCTCAAAAAATGCGCTCCGATCACGATGCGGCCAAAGGCGACGAACGCTGCAACAACAACCGCCGCCCAAAAGATTACACGGCGACGCGAAGGTTTTTCCGTAAAGGCTGCCGCGGGAAGCCCGGCGAGCATAAGGCCGATCGCCGCATGCGCCGTGTGTCCGCTCGCAAACGACTTGAAGCCGTCCTTGATCACGCCGGCGGCGATATAAGTCCATTTGTCGGGATTGCCGATCACCCACCACGGCTGAAAATCGAGTCCCTGCGTCACCTCGATCACGCGCATGCGCGGGCGCGACCACAGCGGCTTGACGATCACGTTGAGGATAATGGCCTGAGCGACCCACACGGCAAGTACCATCAACGCCCAGCGCGTGAGCTCATCGGGGTCGGTGTCGCGTGTGAGGCGGTAGGCGATGAGGTTGGCAGCGATGACCAGCACAAACGTCAGCACCAGCTGAACCGCGATGAGTTTGCCGCCAACCCTCAGAGACGAAACGACCTCGTAGCCGGCCAGGCCAATGTTGACAAGGACGCCGAGCACGGCGAGCCATTTGCTCCCTCTGGAATCGGGACGCACCGCGCGCACGAGCATAACGCCCGCAACGCTCGCCGTCAGCTCAAACGGCAGCTCGCCGGCGGCCTCGATAAAGCGACCGTACATGCTGCCGATGTTGAACAGCGCGCTCGAGATCTGATAATCGAAGAAGCTGCCCACGCCCAGACAAAGGCACAGGACAACCGCGATGATGGCGGCATCTTTCTTATAGATGTATCCGAACATGCTTTCCTTTCGATGGAGCTGGAATCAACCTGCAACGTGGCGGGACAAAGACGACTTCATCCCGCCACGCCCCCTACTTGTTAGTCGTCGTCGCTAGCACCCAACTGCTGCAGCAGCATGAGTGCCGCCGCCACCGGGCCGGTGCCGTCGTTGGCGTCGAGGCCGCGACCCAGGCCGCTGCCCGCACCGGCGCCCGCCTTGTAAGGCACCGACAGTTTGCGGCTCTTGGGGAAGTTCACCGCGCCATAGCGGGTCTTTAGTTCAAAGGCCACCTTCTTGGGCACGTCGACGCCCAAAAACGTGATGCGGCCGCCGCTGAGCGTGACGCTCTCGAGCCCCAAGCGCTCGCCGCGGATACGAATACGCGCGCGGTTGAACAGGTTGAGCCCCGCCAGCGGCAGCTCACCGTGCGCGGCCTCGGTCTCTTCCTGCACCTCGTCGATGCTCTCCAGGTCCTCAGCCGCCGCGAGCTTGCGGTACACGAGCACGCGCTGGTCCACCGCCGGCAGGTACTCCTCGGACAAGAAGTAATCGGCAGGCAGGTTAATGCCCACGCTCGCCGCCTCCACGCCGGCGTCGTCATCGCCGCGCGCCTCGGCTACCGCCTGGCCCAACATCTGCGTAAACAGGTCAAAGCCCACGCTCGACAAGTTGCCGTGCTGCTCGGCGCCCATAAGCGAGCCGGCGCCGCGAATCTCCAGGTCGCGCATGGCGATGCGCATGCCGCTGCCCAAGTCCTGGAACTCGGAAAGTGCGGTCAGGCGCGCCGTGGCCTCCTCGGTGAGCGGCAGCTCGCCCGGGAACATAAAGTACGCGTAGGCCTGCGTGGAAGAACGGCCCACACGGCCCTTGAGCTGGTAGAGCTGTGCCAGACCCAGGCGCTGCGAGTCCTCGATGATCAGCGTGTTGGCGGTCGCGTTGTCGATGCCGCTCTCCACGATGGTCGTAGCGATGAGCACGTCGATCTTTTTGGTCGCGAACTCGATCATCACATCCTCGACCTCGCGCGGGCTCATCTTGCCGTGCGCCACGCCCACGCGCGCCTCGGGCGCGGCCTCGTGCACGCGCGCCACGGCGTCGTCGATGGTCTTGACGCGGTTGGACACATAGTACACCTGACCGCCGCGGCCCACCTCCAGGCGAATCGCCGCACTCACCACGTCGGGGTCGTACTCCCCCACGTGCACGATCACGGGGCGACGCCCGGTCGGCGGCGTCGTGATCAGGCTCATGTCGCGCACGCCGCTCGTGGCCATCTGCATGGTTCGCGGAATAGGCGTTGCCGAAAGCGTGAGCACGTCAATCTGCTCACGCAGGTTCTTGAGCTGCTCCTTGTGCTGCACGCCAAAGCGCTGCTCCTCGTCGATGATCACCAGGCCCAGGTTCTTGGGGTTCACATCGGCCGAAAGCAGGCGGTGGGTGCCGATGAGCACATCGATCGTGCCCTCGGCAAACGCCTTGAGCGCGCGTTTCTGCTGCGCCGGGGTGCGGAAGCGGCTGAGCACTTCGACCTCGAGGCCAAACGGGGCAAAACGCTCAAAGAAGGTCTCGTAGTGCTGCTGGGCCAGAATGGTCGTGGGGCAGAGCACCATGACTTGGCGGCCGGAGTCCACGCACTTAAACGCCGCGCGCAGGGCGACCTCGGTCTTGCCAAAGCCCACGTCGCCGCACAGCAGGCGGTCCATGGGCTTGGGCGCCTCCATGTCGGCCTTAATGTCGGCGATGGCCTCCAGCTGGTCGCGCGTCTCGTCGTAAGGAAAGCTCTCCTCCATCTCGATCTGCTCGGGCGTGTCGGGCGGGCAGGCGATACCGGTAATCGACGAGCGGCGCGTATACAGATCGACCAGGTCAAACGCCAGCTTTTTGGCGTTTTTGCGCGCCTTGTTGGTGGCGCGCGTCCAGTCGGCGGTGTTGAGCCTGGTCAGGCGCGGCTTGTCGCCGTCGGGACCGACGTATCTCGTGATACGGTCGACCTGCTCGAGCGGCACGTAGAGCTTGTCGCCGTCGGCATATTCCAGCAAAAAGTAGTCGCGCTCCTTGCCACCCACTTCCTGGCGCGCGATCTCGCTAAAGAGCGCGATGCCGTGGGTGGCGTGCACCACGTAGTCTCCCGGCTTAAACGGGAAGGTGATCTGCGTAATGTCCACCTTGCGGCGGCTGCGCGCGCGGTTGGCGTCCATGCGGGCGTTGAGGTCGGCGATCGAAAACACGGCCAGGTTGGCATCAGGCACCACCACGCCCTGCGGCAGGGCGGCATCGACAAAGGTCACGCGTCCGCGCGAGATGGTGGGCACGGCGGCACCGGCGGCGGCCTGGGCCGCGCCCGCCTCGAGCGAGCGGGCGTTGAGCGCGTCGGCCTTACGCTCGCGAATGGAAGCATGGGCCTCCTGGCGTGCGGTACGGTCGGCGGAATCCGCTGCTGCCACGCGCACGCGGTCACCGATAGCGCCGGCATTTTCGGGCGCGGCCGTCAGCGACTCCTCAAAGGTAATACCCTCATCGCCAAAGGTGAGCTCCATCGACTCGCGTGCACCGCGGTCGGGGATGGCAAACACGCAGGCATAGCGCTTGCCCACGACCTCCTGGATGCGCGTCATAAAGCGATTGTCCGAGCCCGCGATGGCCGGCTGCTCAATCTTGAGCTCTGCCGTCACCGCACCACCGGCACGAATCAAGCTCACGTAGTTCAAGCGCTGCTGGGCACCAAAGTCGAGCTGCTGGGCGCGCACGTACAGACCGTCCAAGCGGTCAATCCCCGCCTCGCCGGCGCGTGCCTCGATATCCTCGTAGGCGCGCAGGCAGTCGTCGAACAGCGAGCGCGGCTCGGACAGCACCACGAGCGCCTGGCCGCTCACATGCGACAGCGGGCTCACGGTCTGGCCGTACATCACCGGCAAAAAGCGGTCGAGCTCGGGCGTGACGATGCGTGCATCCACCATCTCGAGCAGCGCCGCCAGCTTACTGTCGTCCTGGCTGGCGCGGTAGAGCGCCACGTGCATGTTGTGAACGGCCTCGTCGGTGAGCGCCAGCTCGCGGCAGGGGAAGATTTCGATGCTGTCCTCGTTGCCGATGGTCTGCCCCGTGGAACTCACCATGCGGCGGATGCGATCAATCTCGTCGCCAAAGAACTCAATGCGCACGGGTGCCTTCTCCTGCGCGGGGAACACCTCGACGGTATCACCGTGCACGCGGAACAGGCCGGGCGCGTCGGCGGCACCGGCATTGGTATAGCCCATGCCCACCAGGCGCTGCGGCACCTCGTCAAAAGGGATCTCCTCGCCCACCGCAAAGGTCGTGGACTCCCAGTAGCGGCTCTCGACTGGCGGCACGCAACGCAGCAACGCGCGGGCCGAGGCAACCATAATGCAGTTGTCACCGCGCACGATGCGTCCCAGGGCCTCGCAGCGCTGCGCCACCACGGCATCGTCGGGCGCCTGCTCGCGCCACGGGTAGTCCTTGCGCTCGGGAAAGCGGCACACGTGCGCCAGGCCCACATAGGCGGCCAGGCTGCGCGCGGCGCGATCGGCAGCGTCCTCGCCGCTCACGATATAGACCGTGGGACGCGGACGGCGCGCAAACTGGGCTGCCGCCATGAGCGTACGGCCCGACTGCGACACGGCCAGCGTCACGTCCTCGCCGGCATCGAGTCCGGCCTCGACGGTCTGCAAGGCCTCGGCAGTGTAGAGCTGCGCGGCTATACGGTGAATGAGCATGCTGTTCCTCCGGCATCGCAACGCCAAAAGCCCGCCGAGGCAAGCTCGGCGGGTCGTTCGTCAAATTCGTTGCCTGTCATGGTAACGCATGGAGAGGACTCCAGCTCAAGCGTACGCCCAGCCCCGCAACAAAAACGCCAGACGAAGATGCATTCCGCCCTACCCCGCTACGCGCACGCTGGGGCACAAATCTGCCAGCGGACACTCGTCGCACTTGGGTTTGCGGGCATCGCAGATTTCGCGACCGAAGGTGATCCACTGATGGTTGACCGACTCCCAATACTCGTGCGGCAAAATCTTGAGCAGATCCTGCTCGGTCTTGAGCGGCTCCTTGGCATGCGTCTTGGGACTCAGCATCAGGCGGTGCGCAATGCGGTTGACGTGCGTATCCACTGCGATGCCTTCCACGATGCCGTACCCCACGTTGAGTACGATGTTCGCCGTCTTGCGCCCCACGCCCGGCAGCTTTACAAGCTCCTTCATGTCGGCCGGTACCTCGCCGCCGTAGTCAGCAACGATCATCTGGGCGGCCTCCACGGCATGCTTGGCCTTACTCTTATAAAAGCCGAGTGACTTAATGGTGTCCGCCACGTCAGCCACGCTCGCCCCGGCCATGGCCTCGGGCGTGGGCCACTGGGCAAACAGCCGCGGCGTCACCTTGTTGACCTGCGCGTCGGTCGTTTGCGCCGAGAGTAGCACCGCGATCAGCAGGCGGAAGGGATTCTCGTGGTCCAAAAAGCACTCGACCGGGCCATAGCGACGGTTGAGGCGCTCACACACCTCGATGGCGCGCTCGCGCTTGGCGGCATTGGTCTCGCGTGGCATAACGACTCCTCGGCTCAACGGCACAATAAACTTATGGGCACAATTGTCCCACGTCCGAGACGCTTACGCCTCCAAGAATGCGCCGGTCTGACGGCTCCACAGACTCGCGTACTCGCCACCCGCCTCGACGAGCTGCACATGCGTGCCGTCCTCGACGATCTCGCCATCCGCCAGCACCACGATGCGGTCGAGCGCCGCCACGGTGGACAGGCGATGCGCCACCACAATGGAGGTGCGGCCGCGCATCAGGTTCTCGAGAGCTTCCTGCACCAACGCCTCGGACTCGCTATCGAGGGCAGACGTCGCCTCGTCGAGTACCAGAATCGGCGCGTCGGTGAGGATGGCACGGGCAATGGCCACGCGCTGGCGCTGGCCGCCCGAAAGCTTAACGCCGCGCTCGCCCACCATGGTGTCAAAGCCATGGGGCAGGCGGTCGATAAACTCCAGGGCATTGGCCAGGCGCGCCGCCTCACGAATTTGCTCGTCGGTGGCGTCGGGGCGGCCGTAGGCGATATTCTCGCGAATGGAGCGGTGGAACAGCAGCGCCTCCTGTGGCACGTAGGCCACCTGACGGCGCAGGCTCTGCTGCGTACAGCGCGAGACGTCCTGGCCGTCCACGAGCACGCGGCCGCCCTGCACATCGTCCAAGCGCAGCAACAGCTTGGTAAGCGTCGTCTTGCCCGAGCCCGATTTGCCCACCAGGCCCACGCGCTGGCCCGCCGCCACATGGAGCGTCAGGTCGTCGAACACGCTCTCGTCCGCCGCGGCATCACGGTATGCAAAGCTCAGGTGCTCAAAATCAATCGCGCCCTCGCGCACCTTGAGCTCGGAGGCGTTCTCGTCGTCTGCCACCAGACGCGGCTCGTCCAGCACGCGCGTCATCTCGGCCGCATCGCCCAGCGCGCGGTTGATGCGCTGCATCATGGAGCTCACGTAGTTCAGGCGCATGGTGAGGTTGTACGTATAGGTAAAGATCATGACGAGCGTGCCGGCCGAGATGCCAAACCACGCGTTGCCGCCCGCGACGAACACGCTCACCACAGCCATGGTGATGACGATAAGGCCCGAGGTCGTAAAGTTGCGTTGCATCATGGCGTGCATCGAGACCGTCTCGGCGTCGCGCGCGGCGCGGTCGGCGGTATCGAACAGATCACGTTCAAAGTCCTCGCGCCCGCAAGTCTTGACGGCCAAGATGTTCGTGACCGCGTCGGAGAGCACGCCCGAGAGCTTGTTCTGCGCGGCGGACGTCGCGGCCGAAAGCGGCATGATGCGCTTGTACATAAGCCAGACAAACGCGATGTAGACGACCATGATGCACACCAGGATCACGGTAAACGTCGGCACCACCGGGGCGAGTGCGGCCACGGTGCAGATGACCGAGGTGATGGTGGGGATGAGCGAATACACCGTCACGTCGACCAGACCGGTGTAGCCGCTCATAAAACGGCTTGTCTGGCTCACAAGCGATCCGCCAAAGCGGCTGGTATGGAATGTCATGGATTGGTTGGAGAGTGTGTCGAAGCACAGGCGCGCCAGGTGATAGTTGCCCGCGATCTCGAGCTTGTAGACGGTGTAGTCCTGCAGCTTGGAGAGGATCTGGCCCACCAGGTTGACGAGCACGAGCGCCAGAATGTAGGGACCGAAGACCTCAAACACCTGGTCACCCGCCACGGGACCGGCTTGAACGCGGTCGACAATGAGGGCCATCACATAGGTATTGGCAAACGTCAGCAAAAAGATGTAGCCCGCCGACGAGAACACCGAGAGAAAGACAATCAGCGGCTGCGTGCGCGTGACGTCCCAAAAACGCTGTAGCGTGCGGCGCACGGTGGAGCGTTTGAGCGGGCTGGTGCTTCTCTGAGACATGGGCTTCCTTTCGCGTCTGATAGGGCGAAACGCCATTGTTGCACATTGAAGCGCACTTCAGGCAAGCACGATGCGAAAAGCAGCGGGGCATCCGCGTTTGCGCCGGCGCCCCGCCGTCTTGTTGCAATTAGTCCTCGTCTTCTTGGTCTGTGGGAAAGCCCGCGGGCGTGAGCCCCAAGATCTCATCGGCTTGGTCGGCGTCTTCCAGCGCGTCGATGTCCTTGAGCTTGCGCTCCATGACGTTGGTGCGCGTGGTAATGATGCCCTCGACCGTTTTGCCCGCGGTCTCGATCTGCTGCTGGGCGCGGCGCAGCGCCTTTTGATAGCGCGGCAGCTCGGCCTTGACAGCGGAGAGCACGCGCAGTACATCGTCGGTGCGTTTTTGCAGCTTAAACGTTTGGTAACTCATCTGCAGGCTGTTGAGAATGGCCGCCATGGTGCTAGGGCCGGCAACGTTGACATGATAGTCGCGGCCCAGGGTCTCGATAAGCCCGGGGCGGCTGACGATCTCGGCGTACAGTCCCTCAAACGGCACGAACATGATGCCAAAGTTGGTCGTTGCCGGCACACTCAGGTACTTTTCGCAGATGTCTTTAGCCTCGCGCTTGACCATGGTGTCGAGCGTCTTGCGCGCAGCCGCCACGGTCTCCGCATCGCCCGACTCCTGGGCGTCGAGTAGGTGCTCGTACGCGTCGCCCGGAAACTTGGAGTCAATCGGCAGCAGCACGGGATCGCCCTCGTCCACCGGCAGTTTGACGGCAAACTCAACGCGCTCCGAGGCACCGGGCTTGGTGGCGACGTTTTCCAGATACTGGTCGGGTGTAAGGATGTCCGCCAGGATCGCACCCAGCTGCACCTCGCCCAAAATGCCGCGCGCTTTTACATTGCCCAGCACGCGCTTGAGGTCGCCCACGCCGGTGGCGATAGACTGCATATCGCCCAGGCCCTTGTACACGGCCTCGAGCTGGTCGCTCACCTGCTTAAACGATGCAGACAGACGGTCGTTGAGCGTGCGAGAGAGCTTCTCGTCCACCGTCGCGCGCATCTGATCGAGCTGCACGTTGTTGTCTTTGCGGATGGCGCTCAGCTGAGCATCGACCGTCTCGCGCACCTTGTCCAGGCGATGCTCGATGCCCTCGCGATTGGCGCCGAGCTGTTGGGCCGTCTCACGGCGCAGGTCATCCATCCGGTCACCAGCTTGCGAGAACTCGCGTGCGATGGTCAGGTAACGTTGCTGCTCCACGGCCGCATCGGTCGTCTGCTGCTGCGCGATGGCATTGGCCGTGCGGCGGGTTTCAGCTAGCGCGACGTTCAGGGCATCGAGCGCGTTGTTGGCCTGCTCGAGTGCTGCCAGCGTTTCCGCGCTACTGTCGCCACGCTCCCGCAACTCGGCACGAAGGCCCTTGAGCTGCAGGGCACAGGCCGCAGCGACCCCCACCGCCACCAAAGCAATCACAACAAGCACAATATCAATAGCAGACATAAACTCCGCCCAACAAACCCAATCGAGCACCAATCAAAACCGCGATCAATCTTACCCCGCCATACACACGGATCACTCACTACGTTGCAGACAAATTTCTCTTAGAGCCTCGGGCGCTAAAACGCTAGCTCTCCCAGCCGGCGCGGATGGTTGTTATGACGTCATCTAGGCGCTGGCCCAGGGCCGCTAGATGTTGGAGCACCTCGTTGGGCGATGCACCGTTGAGGATGCACGTGAGGGCATACGACGCCAGAAAGATGGCCGCAAGCCCCAACGGGATGAGCACGATCATCGCCAACGTACGCAGGCGCTGGGCCCAGCGACGGCGACGCGCACGATGCTTGTCGAACGCGAGCTCCTGCGCATATGAATCTTGCTGTACGGAATAGGCCTCTGGCGCCGATTCACACCCGGGCACAGCTGCAGGTACAGCAGCGGGCACGACGTTTTGCACGGGCGCCTGGTTGGCAACCCCTTGTATTTGCATCTCCATGAGTCGTTGCTGCTGACGCAGCATGCGCTCAGCTTGTTGCTGCGGAGTCTCAAGAAACAGATCCATGCTGGCCTCCAAAATCGGAGCATTCGACGCTTACGACCAGCATCCCGCACCGCCATGACCGCGACAACGCAATCGCCGGCAATAGCCACAAAGTTTCTTTTGCTCAAAAGCTGTCGAAAAGCTCAACAACTCCCCTACCAGCACTTTCTCTGAGCTTTTTTCGCCAACAATCTTTTGGCCTTCCACCCTCACGCCAACTGACCAAAATCTAACCAATAGCTTGACGAAAATTGTGGAGACCGGGACCCCACACAAAAACGTGCCGCCCCAAAAGGTGCGGCACACAAACTTCTAATCAGCTTTTCAGTAACGAGCACGCGACGACCCGAAGCCGGAGCGCAGGGCGGGAGGCCGGATCGCCTTCCCTCAACGCGACCCTGCGGAGCCGTGAGCGGGGAGGGAAGGCGATCCGGCCTCCCGCCCTGCGCTCCGCAGCAGCCAGCGCCAAGCGCTAGTAGTTCACCACCTGCTCCTCAAAGTACGCCTTCGGGTGGTTGCACACCGGGCACACCTCAGGCGCCTCGGCACCAACGTGCAGGTGCCCGCAGTTCAGGCACTTCCACACCTTCACGCCCTCGCGCTCAAACACCTCGCCCGACTCAATGCGCTCGACGAGCTTGTTGTAGCGCTCCTCGTGGGCCTTCTCGACGGCGGCGACACCACGGAACTTTGCGGCAATCTCGGCAAAGCCCTCTTCCTCGGCGGTCTTGGCAAACTCGTCGTACATCGTGGTCCACTCGTAGTTCTCACCCGCGGCGGCATCGCGCAGATTGTCCAGGGTATCGGGGACGGCGCCATCGTGCAGATACTTAAACCACAGTTTGGCGTGCTCGGACTCGTTGCCTGCGGTCTCGGCAAAGATATTCGAGATCTGCACGTAGCCATCCTTCTTGGCCTTAGATGCGTAGTAGCGATACTTGGTGTGCGCCTGGGACTCACCGGCAAAAGCGGTCTCGAGGTTCTTCTTGGTCTGAGAGTTCTCAAAATCCATAGGTGTACTTCCCTTCAACACATGCCGCCCGTAGGCTTCGAGCGGCCTTGTCTTTAGGATGCCCTCAAGCCGAGAATTTAAACCTTACAATCCCGTT
Organism: uncultured Collinsella sp.; assembly: GCA_900545555.1. GTDB lineage: Bacteria > Actinomycetota > Coriobacteriia > Coriobacteriales > Coriobacteriaceae > Collinsella. The sequence goes on along the minus strand of UQZI01000010.1, from coordinate 1,993 downwards.
CTTCAGATTTGAGCGGGCTACACACTCAACCAACGATCGTCCTCGGCTCGGCAAAAGCCCTCACGCTCCAGGTCGGCCAGAATGCCCGCGACAAGCTCGCGCTCGACCGGTCCACGCCCAGCCGCCGCTTCCATCTCGTTAACGCCCACCACGGCATCAGCAAGCGTAATCCCCGCCGGCTGGCCATCGCGCGCTGCCAGCAACATGCGCACGATATGCGCGCGCTTTTGGCGACGTGAGCCCTCAAACTTTGATTGACGGCTATAGCCCGCCGAGCGCCTGGACGGATTGGGCAACGTCTTTTTTAGATATGCGCCGTAATCTAGCAACGCGTAATACCACGCGCGCGGCGTATCGGCATCATCGAGCGGCACGGCAAAGGGAGCGATCTCGTCGGTCGCCGCACCGGGGGCCGCCGGACAGGCCGCCTGAATCAGCGGCACCAGCTCGCGATCGGGAACAGCCGGTACATCGGGAAAGAAGTGATGCAGAAAGACCGTGCGCACGTTGGTCTCCAGATACACGCCCGGAAGATCAAACGCAAACGACCGGATACCTTGCGCCGTTGCCGGGCCAATACCAGGCAGAGCGACCAAGTCACGCGTCTCGTGCGGAAACTCCCCGCCCCAATCCTCTACGACCCGTTGAGCGGCCCCGTGAAGCGCCAGAGCGCGTCGGTTGTAGCCCATGCCCTGCCAAGCGTCCAAAACATCGGAAGGCGCGGCCTGGGCAAGCGCCTGCACGGTCGGAAAGCGATCGAGCCACGCCGGCATACGCGTCTCCACGCGTGGTACCTGTGTTTGCTGCAGCATGACCTCAGAAAGCCAAATGATGTACGGATCGCGCGTGCGGCGCCACGGAAGGTCGCGATAACGCAGGACCCCTTCCGAACGAATCATCGAACGAAAGGGGTCCTGAATCATATCTATGCTCCTTATGCGGCGCTATTCCTCCCGGCAAGCGCACGCGCAGGTGGCGTACTCGGGAAACGCTTCGCGGTCGGCGAATTTGGGATCGACGGCCGGGAACTGGCGGTGAGCGACGATGTCGCCGAGCGAAACGGAATCGAGGTAATCGCGCATCAACGCTTGAGCTCCGGCCCACAGGGGATGATAGCAGCACGTGCCCATGCGTGCACAGTCGCCATCGGGTGCGGTGCAATCATTCATAACCATAGGGCCCTGAACGGCCTCGACGACCTGGCGGATGGTGACGTCGTCCGGACTGACCTTGAGACGCATGCCACCGTGGACGCCACGCAGGCTCTCCACAATACCGGCCTGGACCAAACCGTGCTGAATCGAGCGGGCAAACGAATACGGGACATTGACCTCTTCGGCAGCGGTGCGAACAGAAAGCAAACGCTCCGGATCCTCGGCAAGCATCGCCAGCATACGAAGGGCGTAATCAGTCTTCCTCGATATGTCCATTTTTCCCCTTTCAAGGAATACGAACAGCTCGAACGAGCTCCGGGGCCGAGCTTGTGTCGAGACGCTAAATGACCGCAGGACATCCAAATGGTAAATCGGATATCCACTGAGTGCCGCGCTTGGAGCGAAATGCATCAGATGCGGCCCACAGTGCAATTTAGTATAACCTAACCCCCTGCTTCGTTGAACAGGTGTTGCGCAACAAAGCTGTTGTTTAGACAGATATGCTTATTAGATTTTACTTGCGTTCCCGAAGGGGCGGGGATTCTGGGCGAAGATGCGCCAGGGCGATCGTTCTATCGAAACAAAGTGCATCAAACGCAAAAAGCCACGTCCAAAGACGTGGCTTTAATTGCGTTGGCGGGAAGTACGGGGCTCGAACCCGCGACCTCCGACGTGACAGGCCGGCGCTCTAACCAAACTGAGCTAACTCCCCAGGCAGGCGTTCGCGTTTGTTTCCGCTCGCGTGCGCTGCGGGGATTAGTATACACAGAAGTCTGTCCGGCGCGCAACAACTTTTTTGAAAAAATTTTTGGGGCCATCCGGGAGGGTCTCCGGGGCTG
>UQZI01000009.1 GCA_900545555.1 uncultured Collinsella sp. | reverse complement strand
TGCGACGTCGATGAGATGGCAAGCTACGTCGAGTCCGCAGCAAAAAAGATGGCTACCAACTAACCCCCTTATTAAGCGCCGGCGAAAGCCGGCGCACCTTCTTTTTATTTAGCTTTCGGGACGATGACGAGCATGCGAGCGGGTCTGGCCGTTTAGTTCGCTGCTCGGGCAGTCCTGGCTCGCTCGGAAAGCACATTTGGTGCTTTCCGGCTCGTGTGGAATCTACGAAAAACTTACCCGACTCGCCCGGCCAGGTCCTTGGGCTACTTGCTTGCCGCCTGGATGGCGTCTTGGCGCCTAGATACTTGGCTGAATTGTTTGAATTGAAAAGGGCTCATCGTTGATACGAGCCCTTTTTCTGTACGGTCAATTTGGCTAGGCTTCAGCCGCTTCGAGCTGCTGCGTCTCTTTGATCTTGGCGATCATGTCGATGCGGCGCTGGTGACGACCGCCTTCGAACTTGGCGTCGAGCCATTCGTCCACGATCATCTTTGCGAGCTCGGAGCCCACCACGCGGGCACCGAAGGCCACGATGTTGGTGTTGTTGTGCTCGCGGCTGAGTTTGGCCGAATAGGGCTCGGAGCATACCACGGCGCGCACGCCCTCAACCGCGTTGGCTGCCAGACTGATGCCCACGCCCGTGCCACAGATAAGAACGCCCAGATCGCACTCCCCTGCCGCCACGGCGCAGCCGACCTTGTAGCCGCTGATGGGATAGTCAAAACGCTCGGTGGAGTTGGTGCCAAAGTCCACGACCTCGTAGCCGCGCTCCTCCAGGTGCTCCTTGATGATGTTCTTGAGCTCGACGGCCACGTGGTCGTTACCGATTGCGATCTTCATTTACAGGTTCCTTTCGATCGAGCCACATGGCTCTTTGCTATTAACTGACATCCTCTGGCCTGCCGCGGTTAGTACTCCTCTCCCTGACGCAGCTTCTCAAGCGCTTCCGCATAGGTCATGTCCTTGCCAAACAATGCGCTCGTGCCCAAGATGAAGCCGTCGGCACCGATGGCCGAGAGTTCCTTGACGCGCGCGGGCGAGCAGGCGCCGTCGATCATGATCTTGAAGCCGTACTCATCCTTGAGAGCCGCAAGCTGTTCAATCTTCTTTTTAGTGAATTCGATAAACGCCTGCCCGGCAAAACCGGGATTGACCGTCATGACCATCACGTAGTCGCAGAGGTTGAGAATCTCCTCGAGCAGGGTCACCGCGGTATCAGGGTTGACGGCGATGCCCGCAGCGCAACCGAGCGCTTTGATGGCGGCGAGCGTCTTGACCACATAGCGCTCGGACTCGGGATGAATGTAGATGATATCAGCGCCAGCATCGGCAAAGAGGTCGATCTTGGCCGCCGGGTTCTCGATCATCAGATGCACGTCGACGAGCTTTTGCGTGGCAGCGCGCACGGCCTTGATGTCCTCGAGGCCCATCGCAAAGTTAGGTACAAAGCTACCGTCCATCACATCGCAGTGAAAGACATCGGCACCCGCGGAGTCGAGCTCGCGCACCGTGTTGGCAAGCTCGCCGTAATCGGCGCACATCATACTGGGGCAGAGAAGCATAGATGATCCCTCACAAATTCGTCCAAGAGCGTCATTTGGTTAATCGTATAACCAGCTGCGAATCTACCAAATTCCAGTGTATGAATCGGTAAGCGGTAGTTATTCACTCCGTGAACGGTACCTAATTCATGGTTAATCGTATAATCAAGTGTTAACCAAATAGGACGTTATAATTGTTAACCAGCAGGCGTTAACCAAGCTGGAGGTCCCATGGCGCAAAAACAGCTCTCAATGAAAGAAATCGCCCAACTTGCCGGGGTCTCCGTAGCCACCGTGAGCCATGTGGTCAACAACGTTGGCCGTTTCTCCGAGGACACGCGCAAACGCGTGCAGGATGTTATCGACCAGTACGGTTACGTTACCAACCAGTCCGCCAAGACGCTTCGCCAAGCGCAGTCGCGCTCCATAGGCATGATCGTGCCCGATATATCCAACGACTTCTTTTCCAAGATCGCCTACCACGTAGAGCGCACGCTTGCGGCGCAGGGGTACTCTGTCTTTGTCTGCAACAGCGGCAACGATCCGCAGCGCGAGCGCGATTACTTCCATAGCCTTGCCAGCAAGCAGGCCGACGGCATCATATGCATCTCGGGCCTGCGTGAGCTCACGGACGACATCGTCACGCGCGGTATCCCCGTGGTCTGCATCGACCGCATGCCGCAGTCGGACCTCGCCATCCCCCACGTGGGGACCGATGACGAACGCGGCGCCTACCTGGCAACGAGCGCACTCATTGACCGCGACTGCAAAAACATCCTCACCATCTCGAGCTTTACCGCAGACTACGACCGCAACGACCGCCTCACGGGCTATATGCATGCGCTCGCCGATCATGGCCTGCCGCTTCGCCGCGAGTACATGGCCTACGTCACCGGCCAGCGTCCTAGCATGGACGAGGCTCAGGATATCGTTGCCGGAATGATCGATGCGGGCATGCCGCTCGACGGCATCTTTGCCACAAGCGACCATTCGGCCGCAGGAGCGCTGCGCGCCGTGCAGGCAGCAGGTCTCAACGTGCCCGGAGACATCAAGATCGTGGGCTACGATGACTCCATCTACTCCAAGCTCACCACGCCGCAGATCACCACGGTTCAGCGCCACCCCGAGCTCATGGCACAAGAGGGTTGCAAGGCGCTCCTCGACCTCATCGCAGGCCGCACCCCCGCCATGGAGACCGTGGCCCCCGTAGAGCTCGTGCGCCGCAGGAGCTGCTAACCGCACAGAAAGACGCCGCGGGACGCATCCAAGCCTGAAAACGTTCCGCGGCGTCGGCATTGGCGACCTGCGACCATCGGGCGGCCAGAAGCGTCGCACCCATGGTCATCGCCCGCAAGCTCGTCGCTCGCTACTTGGCGTCGGCCCAGGTTATGCCGGTGCTGGCTTCGGCGATCAACGGTACGCGGAGGTCTACTACGTGTTCCATGACGTCGCGGACCATGGTGGTTAGGCGCTCGACTTCGTTGACGGGGCACTCAAAATCCAGTTCGTCGTGTACCTGCAAGATCATGTGGGCGGCAAAACCCTCTTCTTCCAGGCGGCGGCTTACGCGGGCCATGGCGATCTTGATGATGTCGGCGGCGGTGCCCTGCATGGGGTGGTTCATGGCCGTGCGCTCACCAAAGCCGCGGAGCTGTGGGTTTTTGGCCTTGAGCTCGGGAATATGGCGTCTGCGGCCATACATGGTCTCGGCATAGCCCGTCTGCTTGGCTCGCGCCACCACATTGTCGAGGAACGTGCGCACGCCCGGGTAGGCCTCGTAGTAGCGATCAATCATGTCGCGCGCCTCGGCCATCGAGATGTGCAGCGACTGCGACAGTCCATAGGCCTGCTGGCCGTACACGATGCCAAAGTTCACGGCCTTGGCGCGGCTACGCAGGTCGGGTGTCACCTCGGACACCGGCACGCCAAATACGCGCGCGGCCGTCTCGGCATGGAAGTCCTCGCCCTCGTTGAAGGCGCGCACCAGGTGCTCGTCACCCGAAAGATGCGCGAGCAGGCGCAGCTCGATCTGCGAGTAGTCCACCGCCAAAAAGACGCTGCCCTCGCCCGCCGAGAACGCCGTCTTGACGGTACGCCCCAGCTCCGAGCGCGTCGGAATGTTTTGCAGATTGGGGTCGCTCGAAGACAAACGCCCCGTCGCGGTGATGGTCTGGTTGTACGTGGTGTGCACACGCCCGTCACCACGGCGCAGCGGGCCCAGCGTGTCCAGATAGGTCGACTTAATCTTGGACTTCTCACGCCAGTCCAAAATCAGGCGCACGATCTCGTGGTCGCGGGCAAGGTCGCTCAGCACCTTGGCGTTGGTCGAATAGTAGCCGCGCTTGGTCTTTTTGAGGCCCTTGGTCGGAAGTCCCATAACATCAAACAGCACGTGCGAGAGTTGCATGGGGCTGCCGATGTTAAAGGTCTCGTCGCCGGCCAGGTCGCGAATGCTGCGCTCGACCTCGGCAATCTGGGTCGCCAGGCCCTCGGACAGACTGTGCAGGCGGTCGGGGTCCACGAGCATGCCCGCGCGCTCCATCTTGGCAAGCACCGGCACGAGCGGCATCTCGATCCCATCGAACACGTTGGCGGCGTTCTCGCGGGCCATGCGGTCACGCAGCGGTGCAACCAGCGCCAGCGTCAAGGCCGCCGTGCGAGCGGCGGGCGCAGGAGCGTCCTCGCCAGCACCCTCTGCGCCGCGCGCCGCAGGCAGCGCCATCTGCAGATACGTATCGGCCAGATACACCTCGTCAAACTCGGAGCGGTCGGAATCCAACAGGTAGGCGGCAACAACGGTATCGAAGATGCGCGTGGAATCGACTGCCAGCGGATCCATGAGCTCGAGCTCAGAAGAATCGATGGGCGAAAGCTCATGCAGAAGCGCCTTCATATCCGGGCTCGCCGCACGGCCTTCCATAAACAGACGCGCGAGCACGCCGGCAATCACGCCGTGGGCGAAGTTGAAGCCCTCAACCTCAGCCGCCGCACCGCTGTCGCCCTCCTCGAGCGCAAACAGGCCCTTGGACGTCGCCAACCACAACGTGCGCGTCAGCCCAAAGAGCGCGCCCTCTTCCTTGTCATCGTCCACCACGGCGGCGACCCACTCGCCGGCATCAATCACGCGGGAGACCTCAGCCGCAACGGCACCAAGCGCGCCAGCATCGCCGGCGGCTGCGCGCAAAACGGCGGGAATCTCAAACGTGCTGGCAGCTGCCCCGCCCTCGCCGCCGATCAGCGCCAAGAAACGGTTCTGCATGGCGGTGATACCAAGCGTGCCCAGCGCCGCGGAAACCTCATCGGCGGAAAACGCCGGGAAGGACGTCGCCTCAAAATCGAGCTCAACGGGTGCATCGGTGCGGATGGTCGCCACCTTACGGCTCAGCAGCGCGTCGTCGATGTGTGCGCGCAGGTTTTCTCCCATCTTGCCCTTGACCTCGTCGGCGTGTGCGATGACCTCATCCAGGCTACCGTACTGCGCAATGAGCGCGCTCGCCTTTTTGGGGCCGATGCCCGGCACGCCGGGGATGTTGTCGGACGTGTCGCCCTTCAGACCATAAAAGTCGGGCACGAGCGCCGGCGTGATGCCGTGATACAGATCGTCCACGCTCTCGGGCGTCATGATCGCCACGTCGGACAGGCCCTTGCGGGTCGAGACCACGTTAACGTGCTCGGTCACGAGCTGATACATATCGCGATCACCGGTCACCAGCAGCATGTCGCAGCCGGCCTCCTCACCCAAGCGCGCCATGGTTCCCAGGATATCGTCGCCTTCCCAGCCCTCGGACTGCAGAATCGGCACGTTGAGCGCGGCGAGCAGCTCCTTGATCATGGGGAACTGCGCGTGCAGGTCGGGATCCATGGGCGGGCGCTGCGCCTTGTACTGCGGCAGCATCTCCATACGCACGCGCGGCTTGCCCTTGTCAAACGCCACGACAACGCCGTCGGGATTAAAGGCATCGATCATCTTGAGGAACATGTTCAGAAAACCAAAGATCGCGTTGGTGGGGCGACCGTCCGGCGCGTTCATGGTCGGCGGCACGGCGTGGAAGGCGCGATGCATGAGCGAGTTGCCGTCGATGACGGCAAAGGTACGGCGCTTTTCAGACATATTGAATACCTCGCTTTGGGCTGGGCACGGTTTGCTCACACCAGTTTACACGCTCCCCGCCCCGCGGCCACCGCACATCAGGCTTCCCTGCCGCCGCGGGCCCGCGCGTGATACGATGGCTCACGGTACATCAACCAGCACGATCGATCCGAAAGGAGCCTGCGTCATGGAGCGTCCCAGCGCATGGAAAAAGTACACGCCACAGCAGATCGAGGAGCTCGAGGAGCTTTGCCGCGGCTATAAGCAGTTTTTGAGTGAGAACAAGACCGAGCGCCTGTGCGTCAAGGCCGGTATCAAGATGGCCGAGGAGGCGGGCTACGTCAATCTGGAGACCGTGATCGCCGAGGGCCGCGCGCTCAAGGCCGGCGACAAGGTGTACGCCGCCAACCACGGCAAGGACCTCATGCTCGTCAACCTGGGCACCGCCCCGCTCGAGCAGGGCTTTAACATCCTGGGCGCCCACGTGGACTCGCCGCGCCTGGACCTCAAGCAGAACCCCGCCTTCGAGGCCGGCGACATGGCTTATCTCGACACGCACTACTATGGCGGCGTCAAGAGCTACCACTGGGTCGCTTCCCCGCTCGCACTCGTGGGCGTCATCTGCAAAAAGGACGGCACCACCGTCGACATCAACATCGGCGACAAGGCCGACGACCCGGTCTTTACCATCTCCGACCTGCTGATCCACCTCTCGAGTGAGCAGATGGCCAAGCCCGCCAAGGACGCCGTCGACGCCGAGATCCTCGACGTGATCGTGGGCGGCCGCCCCGTCAAGTTTGACGAGGACGACAAGGACGCTCCCAAGGAGCCCGTCAAGCAGATGTTCCTGGATATCCTCAAGGAGCAGTACGACGTCGAGGAGGAGGACTTCCTCTCCGCCGAGATCGAGGTCGTGCCCTCCGGCCCCGCCCGTGACATGGGCCTCGACCGCTCCATGATTCTGGGCTATGGCCACGACGACCGTGTCTGCGCCTATCCGTCCATGCTCGCCCAGATCAACGTCGCCAACGTGGAGCGCACGAGCATCACACTCATCGTCGACAAGGAGGAGATCGGTTCCGTGGGTGCCACCGGCATGACGAGCCGCTTCTTCGAGAACACCGTCGCCGAGATCATGACGCTCGCCGGCGAGGATAGCCCGCTGGCCCTGCGCCGCGCGCTCGCCCGCAGCCGCATGCTCTCCTCCGACGTGTCCGCCGGCTTCGACCCGGGCTACGCCGGCAAGTTCGAAACCAAGAACGCAGCCTTTATGGGTCGCGGCCTGTGCTTTAACAAGTACACGGGCAGCCGCGGCAAGGGCGGCTCTAACGACGCCGACGCCGAGTATGTGGCCCTCATCCGCGACATCATGGACGAGGCCGGCGTGGACTTCCAGACCTGCGAGCTCGGTCGCGTCAACGCGGGCGGCGGCGGCACCATCGCATACATCATGGCTAAGTACGGCATGAACGTCATCGACTCTGGCGTTGCCGTCCTGTCCATGCACGCCCTGTGGGAGGTCGCCAACAAGGCCGATATCTACGAGGCCTATCGCGGCTACAAGGCCTTCATCGAGCGCGCGTAACCAACCCTTCATCAGTTGCGGTGAAATACAGACTAACCTGGCCCATAAACGGCCAAAACAGACCGTATTCCACCGCAACTTCCTTTTTGGCAGAGGAGAGTCCATGCTGCAGGTCGTCATTTCGCCCGCCAAGCAGATGCGCGCGGCCCAAGATGCTTTTGAAGTCCTGGGCATCCCACCCTTTGCGCGCGAGACGGCTCGCCTCCACCGCGCACTGCTAGATATCGAGCGGAATGAAGGCAGCGACAGCCTGCAGGCGCTATGGAACGTGAGTGACAAACTGCTGGGGCCTTGCCTCAACACCCTGCATGAGTTCGGGCCCATCCTGAAAAACGGCGATCTCGACAATCCCGCACTCGCCTGTCACCTCTCCCCTGCCGTCATGTCCTACCACGGCATTCAATACCAGAGCATGGCGCCCGAGGTGATGGATTCCGCGCAGCTCGCATGGCTGCAAAGCCACCTGTGGATCCTCTCTGGCCTCTACGGGTGCGTTCGCCCCTTTCATGCCGTGGAACCATATCGGCTGGAAATGGGCGCGAAGCTCGCCGTTGACGATGCCCGAGACCTCTATGCGTTTTGGAGCGACAAGCTCGCGCGGGCTATCGCCCCGGCAGGCTCAAACACCACGATCGTCAACCTCGCCAGCGTAGAGTACGCCAAAGCCGTTCTGCCCCATCTCGCGGGCGACGCCACGGTCGTCACGTGCCTCTTTGGCGAAGGCATCCGCAACGGCAAGCCCATCCAGCGCTCGACCGCCAGCAAAAATGCACGTGGTTCCATGGTGCGCTGGATGGCAGAAAACAAGCTCGAGGATGTAAGCGGGCTCACCGCGTTTGACGTTGGTTATCGTCACTTTCCCGAGCTTTCAAATAAGAACACTTTGGTCTTCCTGAACGAACAGACCTTGTAGGACCACCGCTACTTTTGAATGTGCTGCCCAGGCACGGCGTCTATTCCGCCAAGCCGTCGGCTTTGGCAACCTCGTTTGTCGAGCCGTCCTGATAGGTAATCTTGACATGCTCCACCTCGGACACCGCAACACCCGTCGGGGGCTCCAAGCGCCATTCCGTCAGCGCGATATCCATAGTCGTAGGCACGTCGCCCTGATTCTTGAGCTTCACCGTCAGCGTTTTGAGCGCCGCATCATACGTCACGCGTTCGATTTCCTCACCAGGAATAGACCCACCGCTCAGCTGAAGCTGGACAAATCCATCGCGCGAATACCAATAGTCGCCCGGCGCGGCAACGGTATTGCCGCCCGTAACCTTCACTGTCATGATCGGCAGGGCATCGTCGGCCTCGAACTCCCATGCAGCGCCGCCGTGACCGCCAAACGTCCAGATACAAAAGGCAATCACCAGCACGGCAAGCACCGCAAAACCGATCGCGACAAGGCCATGGTGCGCACGGCTTTCCTCGGCCGATACATCCCATTGCGTCTCTCGATATAGATGCTTGTCTTCCATGTTCGCCTCCCCACAGGCACGCTCGTTAGGCCAATCGTACCCATTCGAGCTATACTTGAGCCCATTACATAAACGGGGAGCTTGCAGGACAAGACGGCAGGCTGAGACTGGGCGCGCCCGCCCTGACCCGCAAACCTGATATGGGTAATGCCAACGAAGGGAGTCGTGCCAATGAGCACACAGACCGAGCCCAAGCTCGTCACGCAAATCGACTTCGCCCGCGCCGGGCAGATCACGCCGCAGATGAAGGAAGTCGCCGAGCGTGAGCATCGCGACCCCGAGTACATCCGCGAGCGCGTGGCCGACGGCCGCATCGCCATTCCCGCCAACATCGTGCATATCAAAAAGGGCATGCGCGCCTTTGGTGTCGGCGAGGGCCTGTCCACCAAGGTCAACGTCAACCTGGGCATCTCGGGCGATAAAGCCGATGCCGCCGAGGAATGGAAGAAGGTCAAGATCGCCGAGGACTTTGGCGCCGACGCCATCATGGACCTTTCCAACTCGGGCAAAACGCGCCAGTTCCGCCAGCAGCTCATCGACGAGACGCCGCTCATGGTGGGCACCGTCCCCATGTACGACGCCATCGGCTACATGGAAAAGCCGCTGGTCAAGCTGACCAAGGACGACCTGTTCGAGGTCGTGCGCGCGCACGCCGAGGATGGCGTGGACTTTATGACCATCCACTGCGGCATCAACAAGTCGGTCACCAAGACCTTTAAGGAGACCGGCCGCCTGATGAACATCGTCAGTCGCGGCGGCTCGCTGCTGTTTGGCTGGATGGAGGTCACCGGCAACGAAAACCCCTTCTACGAGTACTTTGACGAGCTGCTCGAGATTTGCCACGAGTACGACGTGACGATTTCGCTCGGCGACTCCTGCCGCCCGGGCTGCCTCTACGACTCCAACGATGCCACCGAGACCGCTGAGATGATCGAGCTGGGCAAGCTGTGCAAGCGCGCTTGGGCCGCCGGCGTCCAGGTCATGGTCGAGGGCCCGGGTCACATGGCGCTCGACGAGATCGCCGCCAACATGAAACTGCAGAAGCGCCTGTGCCACAATGCCCCGTTCTATGTGCTCGGGCCGCTGGTGACCGATATCGGCGTGGGTTACGACCACATCACCGCCGCCATCGGCGGCGCTATCTCCGCCAGCTCCGGCGCCGACTTCCTGTGCTACGTGACGCCGGCCGAGCACCTGTGCCTGCCCAACGCCCAGGACGTGCTCGATGGCCTCATGGCCACTAAGATTGCCGCGCACGCCGCCGATATCGCCAAGAAGGTACCGCACGCCCGCGACATGGACGACAAGATGGGCCAGGCACGCCGCAAGCTCGACTGGGATGCCATGTGGAAGTGTGCTCTCGACCCGGTCACCGGCAAGAAACGCTACGAAGAATCCCCCGCCGCCACCGAGGGCACCTGCACCATGTGCGGCAAGATGTGCGCCGTCCGCACCGTTAACAAGGTGTTCGAAGGCACGACGATCGACCTCGGCATGGAGGACTAACTCGTCACCGGAGCCACAATCGGTAACATGGTGTTCGTCAATTGTTGACGTGTGAACATTTGCTTACATTTGCGTAAAGATTGCATCGCCCGCCCGGGTTCGACATAGAGTCGGCCCGGGCATCTTTATAATGCTGGCTTAAAGACCCATTTGATTCCGACCGAACAAGGGAGCAAACATGGATCGCAGTAAGGTACCTGCCGTCCTGTCCATCGCAGGATCCGATTCCAGCGGTGGCGCCGGCATTCAGGCCGACATCAAGACCATCACGGCGCACCGCCTGTATGCCGAGACGGCCATCACCGCCATCACCGCACAAAACACGCTCGGTGTCACCGCCGTGCAGAATATCTCCCCTGATATCGTCGCCGCGCAGATCGACGCCGTATTTGACGATATCCGCCCCAGCGCCGTCAAGATCGGCATGGTTTCCTCTGCCGAGATTATCGAGGTTATCGCCGACCGCCTGAGCGCCTGGAACGCGACAAACGTGGTCGTCGACCCCGTCATGGTAGCCACCTCGGGCGCACGGCTGATTGCCGAAGATGCCGCCGAGGCGCTCACCCGCCGCCTGTTCCCACTAGCAACCGTCATCACGCCCAATATTCCCGAGGCCATGGCCCTGCTTGACTACGAGGTCGACTCCGAGCGCACACAGCAAAATGCTGCCATGCTCCTCACCCGCCGCTTTGGTTGCGCATCCCTCGTTAAGGGTGGGCATCTTGTCAACGAGGCCAACGATGTATTGGCCGAACCCGCGCCACTCGATGACGAGGGCAACCATCTGGGCGATCCGCTCACCACGTGGTTCCGCCACAAGCGCATCGAGACCGACAACACACACGGCACCGGCTGCACGCTTTCGTCCGCCATCGCCTGCGCGCTGGCCCAGGGCATGGATCTTGCCGATGCCGTCAATGCGGGCAAGGCATACCTGACAGGCGCTCTGGCCGCCGGCCTGAACATGGGCAAAGGTTCCGGCCCCGTCAACCACATGTGGCAGTATTAAGATTCACAGCCCAGAGCCACCGCAAAGGGGGCAGGCACCTTTGCGGTGGCTTGGGCTCGCGCTACTCACCGAGCATCTCTTGGAGCTTGGCTGCCACGGCATGTCCCAAGCTCTCGTGGCTTTCGGGCATCATATGCAGATAGTCGATATCGCCCGGCTCGGCATAATCGGCGGCATTCAAAAAGTCGCAGCCAAACTGCTCAGCCACATGCGCGTAGTACTCACCAAAATGTTCCGAGGCTTCTACGGAATGCTCGTCAAAGTCGGTCATATATACATCGGCGATCTGCGGCTTAATCTTGATAGGTGCCATCAGCAGAATCCGTGGGCAGGGCGCGGCATCGGTCCAGGCAAACGCACGGACGGCGCGAATCAACGCCATGGCACCACGGGCGATATCGGAAGCTGTCACGCCAAAGACCGTCTTACAGTCGTTGGTGCCCAGCATGATCACAATGGCGTCCAGCGGCTTATGGGCCTCGAGCAGCATCGGAAGTGCGCGGATGCCGTTAAGATTGGTGTCCAGATGGCACATGTCGTCGCGTACCGTCGTGCGGCCGTTGAGGCCTTCTTCAATTACATGCCAGCCCTCGCCTAAGTCACGTTGGGCCACGCCGCACCAGCGCACATCCTGCGCATAGCGCACCGCGGTGCCGTCGCGCATGCCCGCCGGATCGTAACCATAGGTGTTGCTGTCGCCAAAGCATAGAACGTTTTTCATCGTAAGCCCCTCGCTCAGTAAAAAGCCGACGGAAGCAGCCTCTCCCGTCGGCTCGACCTATCTGTCAGCACGTACCGATTACAGGTACTTGCGCCAATCGTCCTCGTCCTCATCATCCTCGGTAGCAGCCTGGGCCTGCTCGGCGGCGCGAGCTGCCGCAGCGCGAGCGGCAACCTGGGCATAGGACTCCTCGTTGCGCTCGGGGAAGTTTGCCAGCACGTGCTCGAACTTGGCAAAATCCTCATCCCAGCGCGTAGAAGGCACGGCAAAGAAGACCTGCTTGACCTTGAAGTCGCCCGATGCGAGCTCCTTGCGGAAAATCTCGGCCACGGCCTCGGCATCAAAACCGTTGTTGTCGCAGCCCCAAGCGCCCAGTACGAGCTTCTCGCGATCCAGCTCGTCGCAGATGGCGAGCACAAAGCGGATACGGTCGCGCAGCGCGTCCAGCAGCGCATCGTCGCTCACGCGGTACTCCTGGCGTGCGCGCTTGGCATTGGGCGCGGCGGCCACGATCACATCGGCATACGCATGCACGTGGTTGCGGTCAAAACGCACCGCAGGCACTACCAGCGCACGGTTGCGGTAGAGCTCGCAGTTGATATTGCGGCGACGGTTCTCGCCATACCACTTGCGCTGCTTGTCGAGCACGTTGTACAGATACGAATCGGCGCAGAGCGTAGCCTCCTGGCCCAGATAGCCCTGGACGTAGCCGCCACCCGGGTTGGTGAACGAGGCAAAGGCGAGCACTGCCATGCCGCAAAACTGCGCATAGCCACGGCCGTTGTCCAGAATGGCCTGCGTGGCGGAGGCATCAAGCACGGTGACCTCGGGCAGGGTCGGAGCGGGCTCCTCGGCAGGCGCGGACTCGGTCTCTGCGGGTTCCTCGGCAGGCGCAGACTCGTCCGTGACCTCGGTCTCGACGGACGCAACCTCAGCGGCCTCGACCTCGGCGGACTCAGACTCCTCGGCAACCGGCTCCTCGGCAGCCGCAGCCGCTTGGGCCTTGGCCTTCATCGCCGCGACAAAGCCGGCAGGCATACCGTCAAACTCGCGAACACCGGCGAGCGAACGCTCGATATCCTTGGCACACGCCTCGGACACAGCCGCCACGTGGCGCTCGGCAGCCTTTGCGCGAGCCTCACGCTTGGGGTTGGGCTGTCCCGCGCGGTTGGGCCTGCGGTTACGGTTCCTGTTGTCGACATCTGCCATGAGTGGTCACCTTTCCTGTCGCTGCCGCTTTCGGTTTTTCCCATCCATGATACCCCGCCACGTACAAAAAAGACGGCCCCGAAGGACCGCCTTTCGCATTGATTTACGCACGCGGCAAGCACCGCTGCAACTCGCCGCTAGTCGCGACGACCAAGGATATTCAGGATACGCAGGAACACGTTGATGATATCCACGAACAGGTTGGACGCCATGAGCACGGCGTTGGGCAGCGTGGGCGGCACCGTCGTGGCCACATAGGTGTCGTAGCCAATAAAACCGGCGAACACCACGATCACGATCAGGTCGGTAATAGACTGCGAAACACCCATAAACATCAGCACGATCTCGACCAGGATCGTGGCAAGCAGAACGCCAAAACCGATGCCGTACACGCGCTGGAAGAACTTGGGGAAGGTCACGCCCAGCGCGCCAAAGACAAAGGTGATGGCGGCGGTGGCGATAAAGGCGGTGTTGATGGTGGGCAGGTCGTAGTTGGCAAGGCCAAACGACGCGGTCAGGCCAAAGGTGCTCGCAAAGATCACGTAACCCGTGAGCGACAGGCCCACAGACTGCTTGCCCGCGGCAGCCGACATCATGACAATGCCGACGATAGTCAAAATAAACGAGCCAAAGACCAGCGGCAAAGCGGCGCCGCTCATCATCATGCGGGCAAACGCCATGGTGCTCGTAAAGTAGGCGCCGGCGCCCATGGCGCAAAAGCCCAAAAAGATCAGGGCAGACATGACAAGGTTGTACGCGCGCGGCGACATCTCCTTGGCGCGGCTTGCGCCGCTCTCGACGGGGCCGTTCTGATAGCCCTGGATATCGTTCATAGGTTCGTCCTTTCAAAAAGCGCCACAAACAACGGCGCAGTAGCTGACAAGATTCCTGTCATTGTACCCGAACGCCGTGCGTCCTTACCTACGGCGCTCGCCCTCAAGCGTACGATCAAACGCCCAGACCCACCAACGCATCACGTGGGCCTGCGAGCCGTCCGGCCGTCCGCACGCCTGGTCCTCCAGATACAACTCGGTCGCATGCCCGCCAAAACGAACCTTATACGTTGCCGTACGAACACCGTGAACCGTTAAGCCAAAGCCCGTGGACGAGACAATCTCGTCAATTGTAAAGCAACGACCGTCGACCCAGCAGACGGTGACCGGCACGACTTGTCCGCCCGCGAGGATGCGAGCCACAACGTCCACATACTGCTTGTGAACGCGTCGAGTTTTGCCATCTGTCTGTCGATATTCCATGCCCTCTATTATCGAACGCATGTTTGCATGTTGTAAAGCGAACAGGCTGTGGTTTTGGGGTGCCGGAGCGATCGCATGTGTCCGCATGGCGTGTTAGCAAAAAGAACACCCGCGGTCAACAGGGATAATATTCAATTTTAGTGCCAAAAAATTCACTGCTCCCATCAGAACTCGGTAAAGAAACCCGTAGGAGGTGATACGATTTATCATGTTTCTGTAACGTGCCTGCAAACTTCGAGAAAGCCCATATATGGACGTAACGTTCTCAACCTTCCTCGGCCAACTTGTGTCGAACCCAGTCCTTGCCGTCACCGTGATCCTCGCGCTCGGCGCCATCTTCGTCAATGGATGGACCGACGCACCCAACGCCATCGCGACCTGCGTCACTACGCGTTGCATGCCCGCCCGCGCCGCCATTCTCATGAGTGCCGCATTCAACTTCCTCGGCGTGCTCATCATGACGCACTTTAACGCGAGCGTCGCCAACACCATCTCCCATATTGTCGACTTTGGCGGAAACAGTACCATGGCGCTCGCCTGCCTGTGCGCGGCGCTGTTCTCCATCGTCGTCTACGGCGCCACAGCGTCGCGTTTTGGCATCCCCACCTCGCAAAGCCACAGCCTTATCGCCGGCCTGACCGGTGCCGCCATCGCCCTCGGCGGTGCGAGCAGCGTCAACGTCCACGAGTGGATGAAGGTCATCTACGGCCTGGCGCTCTCCATCGGCCTGGGCTTTGTCATGGGCTGGGTCCTGTGCAAACTCGTCTCGATTCTTTTCGCCGCTGCCAACAGGCGACGTGCCAATGTCTTCTTTAAATACGCTCAGATCGCAAGCGCTGCGGCCATGAGCTTTATGCACGGCGCGCAGGATGGACAGAAGTTCATCGGCGTGCTCTTTTTAGGCGTGGCCTTTGCCAGCGGCCAGACGAGCGTCGGCGATGCCGGCATCCCCATCTGGATTATGCTGCTGTGCTCGGCCACCATGGGCATCGGCACCAGCGTGGGCGGCGAGCGCATCATCAAGTCCGTTGGCCAGAGCATGGTCAAGCTCGAAAAGTACCAGGGCTTCTCCGCCGACCTGGCGGGCGCCGCAAATCTGCTGCTTGCCACGCTCACCGGCATCCCCGTGTCCTCCACTCACATCAAGACCTGTGCCATCATGGGCGTCGGCGCCGTCAAGCGCCTTTCGGCCATCAACTTCGGTGTCGTCAAGGACATGATGTTCACCTGGTTCTTCACCTTCCCCGCCTGTGGACTCATCAGCTTTGTCATGGCCAAGCTGTTCATGATGTTCCTCTAGCCACACCGAGCGTCCATCCGGACCGCAAAACTTCGCCCACCCGTCTTCGCCTCGAAAGGACCCACTCATGGCAAAGAAACCCGATTCGTTCTACTTCGATAACTACATCGCCTGCGCCGACCTCGCCGTCCAGGCCGCCGAGCTGCTCACCAAGATTTTTGAGAACTTCGACCCCACGCAAATCCATGACATGCTCGATAAGATGCACGCAATTGAGCATGCGGCCGATAAGAAGCACCATGAGCTCGAAGATGCTCTGCTCACCGCCTTTATCACCCCGCTTGAGCGCGAGGATCTGGATCTGATGAGCTGCTCGCTCGATACCGTGCTCGACCGTATTGAGGGCGTCGTGCAGCGCGTCTACTTCACCAACATCCAGAGCATCCACCCCGATGCCATCGTCATCGCCCACAAGGTGACCGACGCCTGCCGCGCCATGAAGGACCTGATGGTCGAGCTGCCCAACTACCGCAAGTCCAAGACGCTGCGCGAGCTCGTCATCCAGATCAACACCATCGAGTCCGAGGCCGACGAGCTCTATATCAACGCCATGCGTAACCTGCACGTTAACGGCGAGGACCCGCTCGAGGTTATCGCCTGGCGTGACGTGTACGCCTTCCTGGAGTACTGCGCCGACTGCTGCGAGAATGTGGCCGATGTCGTGGATTCGATCGTCATGAAGAACAGTTAATTGGGGGTACATGTCCCACCGGTCGCGGGCCCGGCCACTAATAACCTTTTTCACTCCGGCTGCAAGCAGAGTCGTTCAAAAGGTTATTAGTGGCCGGGCCCGCTCCCTTATGCACCACCATTGGGAACTTTGGCTGATAGATTTAGCGCGACGGGGGTTTGGCTGAAGGGACCTTTGGTATCCGTTCGGACACTTTGGCCCTTGATGAGCGTTTGGCTGATTGCTGCTTTGGGTACTCTTTGGGTTACTTTTGGTTTGTTTGATTTTTAATTTTAGGAGGGCTTGTATGTCTTATTTGGATCTGGCTCGGGGTCGGTATTCTTGTCGTGAGTTTGAAGATCGGGCTGTGGAGCAGGCTGTGGTGGATGCCATTGTTGAGGCTGGGCGTATTGCTCCTTCTGCTTGTAATAATCATCCAACCCGTGTGATGGTGTTGGATACGCCTGAGCTTCTGGAGAAGGCTGCTGCTTGTCAGCCTCGGTTTGCTCGTGATGGGTCTATCTTTGGCGCTCCGCTCATCTTCCTTATTTGCTGCGTTACCGATGATGCTTGGGTACGCCCGTATGACCAGATGAATTCCAGTGAAATCGATACGTCCATCGTGTGTGATCAGATGATGATGGAGGCCACCGAGCAGGGCCTAGGAACGTGCTGGGTATGCCATTTTAAGCCTGAGGTGGCACAGGAGCAGTTCAATCTGCCCAAGGGCGTCTATCCCTATCACATGCTCGTCTGTGGCTATCCCGCCGACCACATCGCCGATCCCGAGCATCGCGAGGCCCGCACTATTCCCCTCTCCAACTTCCTCCTCAAGTAGTTTTTGGACATACCTTAAAATCTACCCTTGACCGCTCACCCGTTCGCCGAGTTCTGCGCCACTATGTGCAGGGCTCGGTTTTTTTATGTTACGCACCCCGGCACAGTCATAAAAAAGGACCCGCAAGCTGCGGGTCCTTTCTAGGCACTAAATTGTAGGCCGAATGTTAGTCCAGGTCGTCGGCAGCAAAGTTGTCGATCGGGGCAAAGGGATCGGCCACGGGGACAACCGGGTCAGCGACGGGCAGCGGCTCGGCGGGAACAGTCACCGCAGGAGAAGCGGCAGAACCGACCGGCGTGGAGGCCATGAGGTCGGCCGGGAAGGAGTTCTGGGCATCGTCCATGAAGTGCTGGATGAGCTTGAGATACTCGGCCTTGAACTCCTCACGGGAAGCCTTGAGACGATCGATTTCCTCGAGCTCGGCCTGCTTTTCGGTCAGAGCCTGGCGGATAACCTCGCGGGCCTTGGCGTCAGCCTCGTTGCGGATACGCTCAGCATTCTCGTTGGCATCGTTGACGATGGTCTCAGCGGTCTGCTGGGCAGCGATCAGGGCAGCGGAAATCTGGCGCTCCTGAGCGGAGAAGTCAGGGGCGGGAGCAGCCACGGGGGCGGCAGGAACGGCTTGGGCGGTGGCATCCTGAGCCTGGGCAAGCTGAGCCTGCGCATCGGCAAGCTGCTGCTCGGTAGCAGTCAGACGACCCTTAAGGTCGACGATCTTAGCGAGCATAGCGTCAACCTCGGAGGACAGTGTCTCCAAGAAGACGTCGACCTCGGCAGGATCGTAGCCACGCTTGGCCTCAGAGAAAGTCTGAGCCTGGATGTCTGCAGGGGTAATAGCCATAACAAGTCTCCTTTTTCATCGCCTCGGCGCTACACGCCCGACGTAAGTTACTAAGTCAGTTCTACACGAGTATACCTATAAGAAGCTGCAGAACCAGCCTCTGCACCAACTGCAACGCAATAATCGCAACGACCGGCGAAAAATCGATACCGCCCATCGGCGGGATGAAACGACGGAACAGGTTGAGCCACGGACCGCACACGCTATCAAGCACCGCGGCAATATCCTGAAGTAAACCACCCTGCTTCATGGGAATCCACGTCATAAAGCAGTAGACGACAATGAGCGTGGAATAGAAGTTGAACAGCGTGTTGACCAGCTGGACGATAGTGTAGATGTTGATGGGAATCTCCTCGTCTTGTCTTTACTTAAGGTAGCCGTCGGCACGAAGCTTCTTGAGATCGGAATCTTTGACCTCGCAACCGGCGGGCAGCACCATGAACACGCGGTCGCCCACCTCCTTGACCGTGGCGCCCAGACCGCAGGCAAAGCCGTAAGAGAAGTCCAAGACGCGCTTGGCAACTTCGGTGCGTACGCCCACAAAAATCAGTGCGACAGGCTGCTTGGTGCGAACGCGGCGCACCACGGTCTCCACGTCGTCATAGCTCTCGGGACGCAGGACATAGGCCGGCAGCTGCGGCGTGGCGTTGATGATATTGCTCGCATAGGCCGAGGCATCGCTCGGTGCAGGCGCGGGTGCAGCGGCGGCACGGGCGCGGGTGTTCTCGGCGTAGCTCGACGGCGTGTCATAGGCACCAGGACGATAACCGCTCGCAACACTGTCCTGCGAGCGCGAAGGCGGGTTATACGTCGTGGCATGGCGGGAGTCATCGCCGACCAGCTGACCGGAGCGCGTATACACGGCAACCGACTCAGCTTCACCGCGGCGCGTCTGACCAAGCAGGCCGTTGCTCGGCTCGTCTTGGGTGTAGAAGCCCTCGCCCGAAGCACCGCTGTAGCCGTTGCCCTGATAACTATCGTCATAGCCGTCATCGTAGCCGTAGTCGTCGTCCTGGCCATAACCCTGGTCGTAACCCTGCTGGCCGCCCAGGTGCATCTTATTTTTAATCTCGTCAAGGAAGCCCATGGTTGTGTCCTCTCGCGGTTTAGTGCAGGCGCCCCGATAATCAGTGCGCACTTCAGAGCCTTATTTTACTGCAAACTCCGGGCTAAATACTACCCTGCCCAGGCGAACGAGCGTAGAGCCCTCCTCAAGGGCAGGCTCAAAGTCCTCGCTCATGCCGCAGGAAAGCTCAGGCAGGTTCAAATCGAGATGCGCCGCCTCCAGCTCATCCCTCAGCTCACGAAGCCCCGCAAAGGTGCGGCGTGCCACATCCTTATTCCCCCGGGGCGCCATAGTCATAAGCCCCTGTACGCAAATTCCCTCAAGTTCCGCAAGCTCACCCGCGGCGGCGCGAATCTCATCGGGCGAAAAGCCTCCCTTCGACTCCTCACCACTCACATTGACCTCGATGAGCACACGCTGGGGGCCGGCGAGCTCGCCTGCCTCAATCTTGCGGACAGCACGGCTCGAGATCGCCTGTGCCAGATGCAGCGAACCCACCGAGTGAATCAGCTCGGCTGAGCTCAGCACCGCATTGATCTTATTGGTCTGCAGGTTGCCGATCATATCGAAGCGCACCTCGGGCAGCTCCGGATGCTCCGCCAGACCCGTGAGCTTGCGAACCAGCTCCTGCGGGCGGTTCTCGGCAAAATGGCGATACCCCGCTTGGATGGCGGCAACGGTCTCATCGACACCAACGGTCTTGGACACGGCAATGAGGCCCGCGGCGTCGTGGGGGCGGCCCGCGCGATCGAGCGCCGCATAAAAACGTTCCAGAATCTGCTCGCGGCGAGCGCGCATCAAGTCCAAATAGTTATCCATTGCTAATCGCCTCCGCTGACAGCCAAACAAGTAGTCCCATGCTAACGCAAGAGCGCGGCCCCGCATGTGCAAGGCCGCGCTCACTTAGGTATTTACAATCTTTCGACGAACGGGGCTACTTACTCCTCGTCGTCCTCGCCATCGTCCTCGTCCTCAAGATGATCGAGCAGGTAGCGAAGACCCTCGCTGACCTCGTTGGCGGGCACCTTGGCAACGTAGCGCGCGTCGACGGCGGGCCTCATGATAACACCCTCGCCCGAAGGCACGCGCATGCTCTCGAGCTCATCCTCGTCCACACGGGCGATATCGCCGGCGTTCATACGCTGACCAGTCAACAGGAAGGTCAGACGGCAAGCGGCATCGATGGAAATGGAAGCGATGCGATCGAGGTAGCGCGAAACCATGATGGCGCGGCGCAGGTCGTCATAGTTGCTGTCGTCGTCCATAAAGTCGCCCGTATCCATACGGTTAAAGGTGCGGAAGAACTTCTCGTAGGCGGCGTGCACTGGCTCGTCCTCGACGGCCAGGTTGCAGATGATGGACATGTCATTGGTGACGAGCGCAGAAAGCGAAGAGCCCAGCACCTGGTAAACAGCTTCGGCCTCGGCCTCAACCGTACCGACGAGCTCCTGGGGCAGCGAGATGTCGGCCTTGATCATATGACGCGTGGCACGGCAGACCTGACGGACCTTATCGGTCATGCGCTGCAGGTTAAAGTCGACGTAGATGATCGTCTGAAGCAGGCGGAAGTCGGAGGCGACCGGTGACTGCGTGGCGATCAGGTTGTAGCAGACGGCCTCCAGGTTGGCGCAGCGCGCGTCAATCGAAAGCGTACGTTTCTTGGTCTTGGTGGCGAGCTTGCGGTCGTCGGTCACATAGGCCTTCACGGCATCGTGGAGAGCCAGATCGACGGCCTCATAGATGCTCAGCATCTCGTGACGGGCCTCGACGAGCTGACGGGAAAACAGTTTGCGCATGGTTCACTCCAATCAGTTGGGTGCGGTCATGCCGCCCGCACAGTGAATACGCACCGGACTAGGTCCGATCGGCTTGGGACTAGTCGCACCGATCAGCCAAAGCGGCCGGTGATATAGTCTTCCGTCCGCGAGTCCACCGGGCTGGTGAAGATCGCGTCGGTTTGACCATACTCGATGAGCGTGGCGGGCTCGCCGGCAACTTCCTGCAAGAAGAATGCGGTGTAGTCGCTGATACGAGCTGCCTGCTGCATTGAATGCGTGACGATGATGATCGTCATCTCGGGCGCCAGCTCGGCCATCAGATCCTCGACCTTAGAGACGGACGTGGGGTCGATGGCGGAGCAGGGCTCGTCCATCAGAAGGACATCGGGTTGCACCGCAAGCACGCGCGCGATGCACAGACGCTGCTGCTGACCGCCCGAGAGCGCCAAACCATCCTTGTTGAGCTGATTGGATACCTCTTTCCAGAGGTTGGCGCGCTTGAGCGATTCTTCCACGATGTCATCGAGGTCGCTTTTGCTAGTCACGCCCTGCAGATGAGGGCCAAAGGCGACATTCTCGTAGATGGATTTGGGAAACGGGTTGGGCTGCTGAAAGATCATGCCCACGCGACGACGGAGGTCGACCGGGTCGACGCCCTCGGCATAGATATCATTGCCGTCGAGCGTCATGGTGCCCTCGACGCGCGTACCCTCGATAAGATCATTCATGCGGTTGATGCAGCGCAAAAACGTCGACTTACCGCAGCCCGAAGGGCCAATGAAGGAGGTGATGGCGTTTTTGGCGATGTTGAGGTCAAGCCCCGTCAGCGCATGAAAGTCACCGTACCAAAAGTTGAAATCCTTGGCCGTAATGGCCGCTTGCTCCAGCGTGGGAGCGGACTGATAAACGGACATGGGACTCCTTAACTAGCGACGCTTGCGCGACAGGAAGCGCGCAAACAGGTTGAAGGCCAGAATGATCACCATCAGCAAGAGCGCGGTGCCGTAGGCTGCGTTCATGTTGATGCCGTCGTTGGCAAGCAGGTACAGGTGAACGGTCATGGGGCGGCCGGAATCGAGCGGCGAGATAGGTAGATTGATGGCCTGGCCCATGGTGTAGAGCACCACGGCGGTCTCGCCAATGGCACGGCCGATGGCAAGGACAATGCCCGTGGCAATACGGCCAAAGGCAGAAGGAAGCACGATCTTGGAGACAACCTGCCACTTGGTGGCGCCCAGGCCATACGCGCCCCAACGGATATAGCGCGGAACGGCGCGAATGGCCTCTTCGGTGGTGCGCATGACGATGGGAAGCATCAAGAGCGCGAGCGCCAGAGCGGCCGAGACCATCGAAAGGCCCAGGCCCATGGCCTCGACAAACAAGGCGTAGCCAAACAGGCCCATAACGATGGAGGGCACCGAGGCCAAAGCGTCAGCAGCGTAGCGAATGAGCTCGACGATCTTGCCCTGCTTGGCGTACTCGGCCAGATAGACGGCTGCCAGCACAGCGATCGGCGTGCAGATAAGCATGGCGAGCGCCGTCACATAGACGGTCGAGACGATCGTGGGCCAAATACCGCCCTCGGCGTTGACGCCCTGGGGCCAACCGAAGATAAAGTCGAGCGAGATGTGTGGCAGGCCGTTGATGACCACGTAGGCGATGATAGCGACCAGCACCAGCGTGGTGATGTATGCCGCGGCACGGAACACGCCAAGCATGATCTTGTTGGACAGGTCCTTGTTGATGCGGCCCTTCTTGCCGTGGGAAAGGGCACGCTTGATGCGCTCGCGCGACGAGGTCGTATCGACCGTCGTGTCAACGGAATCGGACATAGCCTACCCCCTCTTCTTCTTGGAAACCAGGCGGACGATGCCCACCAGCGTGGCGGAAATGATAAACAGGACCACGCCCATGCCGAACAGCGCCGAGCGATGCAGACCCGAGGAATAGCTCATGTCGAGCGCAATCTGGCTCGTGAGCGTCGAGATGGGGCTCGCAATGCTGTCGGGAATAACCGGGGCGTTACCCACGACCATGAGCACGGCCATGGTCTCGCCGATGGCACGGCCCATACCCAGCACGATGGCATCCACGATACCCAGCTTGGCGGCAGGTAACACGACCTTATAGATAGTCTGCCACTTGGTGGCGCCCATGGCATACGATGCCTCGCGAATGCCCATGGGAATGGAATTGAGAGCATCGATGGTAAGCGTCGTGATGGTGGGCACGATCATAATGGCGAGCACGAACCACGCCGTCAGCGCGCCAAAACCAAGACCGCCGGTCAGTTGTGCGATAAACGGGCGGATGATGATCATGCCAAAGAAGCCATAGATGATAGAAGGGATGCCGGCCAACAGGTCAACGGCAGGGCTGATGAGCTTGCGCACGCGCTTGCTGGCGATCTCGACCAGATACACGGCCGTGCCCACGCCTAGGGGCACACCCATGGCGAGCGCGCCGACGGTCACCAGACCCGAGCCGGCAAGCAGCGACACGATGCCGTAGTGACCCTCAGAGGGCGCCCACGTAAAGCTAAAGAAGTCCGCCAGACCGATGTCGGTAAAGACGGGCAGCGCCGAGTACGTGGTAAAGACAAAAATCAGGATGACGGTAACAACCGCCAAGAACGCGCAGGCAAAGAAGATCCACTGCAGCGCCTTCTCCTTGATATAGGTGCTGCGCGATACGAGCGCCAGCTCGCGCTTCTTGGGCGCCTGACCATTCTGCTCAGTCTGGGAGTTTTCCTGTGCTTCCATGCTACTCACTCCCCTTCTCGTCGTTGGTGACGGGGATAAAGCCCGCCTCGCGAATCTGCTTGTCCATCTTTTCGGACGTCACATAGTCGATGTAATCCTGCGCCTGCTGCGAAGGCGCACCCTTCACAAAGAAGTAAAGGTCGCGTGAGATGGGATAGCCGCCGCTCGCGACCGTCTTCTCGGACGCCTCAACATGATTGACCGAGACGGCCTTGACCGAGGTCTTGGCGTTGAGGCTATCGACGAAGCCCAGCGAAATGTAGCCAATGGCACCGTGCGAACGAGATACCACGTCGCGCACCTGGCCCGTGCCCGAAAGAACGGCCGAGCGGCGATCGAACGGGGTGCCGTCCATCACGATGGTGCGGAATGCTTCACGCGTGCCGGATGCCTCGTCTCGGTTGATGACCTGAATCTTCAGGTCCTCGCCACCGACCTCTTTCCAATTAGTAATCTTGCCGGCATAGATATCGCGGAGCTGCTCGGTCGAGAGGTTATCGACCGGGTTATCGTCGTTCACGATGACCGCGATACCGTCGTGGGCAATGACGATGGGAGTCAGGCCCAGATCCTGTTCGTCGGCATTGAGTCCACGGGAGGAGCTGGCGATATCGGCCGTGCCAGCGCTGACGGCTTCGATGCCAGCGGAAGAGCCCAAACCGGAAACGAGCACGTCGATGCCGGTCTCCTCCTTAAAGCCCTCTGCCGCAATTTCGGCGATAGGAAGGCAGGTCGTGGAGCCGGCCACGGTAATGGAAGAGGTAGAAGATCCCGAAGAACAGGCGCACAGCGTAAGCGTAAGCACAGCGGCGCTCAGGACCGATACGATCTTTCTCATAGCATCACGCCGATCGCAGCATGGCGCCCACAGGTGCCGTCCTCGTTACGGTAGGAATAAAAGCGGTCGTTCTGGCGCACAGTCGAAAGCTGGGTATCCACGATATTATCCGCGTCCACACCGGCATCTACCAGCGCCTCACAAATGGCAGCGGAGAGATCGAGCATGCGAGAGGCACTCGCATCGATGCAAGAGAACTCGACGGCAAAGCGATCCATGAGTTCCTGGGATACCTCATATTCGTCAGCCAAGATATGGGGGCCGATATAGGCGGAAACGTCGCTCGCATCGCAGCCGGCAGCATCGCAAAGCGCCTGGCACGCCTTGGCAGAAATACGTGCAATCGTGCCCTTCCAACCGGAGTGCACCACGGCAAATCCGCCAGGGGCCACCAGCACCACGGGAGCGCAGTCGGCAAAGCAGAGCAGCACGGGCACGTCATGGGCCGTACAGACGATGGCATCGCAGCCCTCGGCAATCTGCTCGCGAACAGCCTCAAGATCGTCGGCGCCGTTCGAAGTCACCGTAACGATATGGTCACCATGTACCTGATTGGGCACGAGCAGATTATGCTCGCACTCAGTGGCGCCCATAGCTTCGAGCGCTCGACGACGATTTTCTTGAACAGCAAAGGGGTCATCGCCTACATGCGAGCCCAGGTTGAGCGAGGAGTACGCATCTTCAGAAACGCCACCGGTGCGCTCGGTAAAGGCAAAGCGGACATCGGATGTCGCGCCCTCCACCAACGTAACTCCATCATGGTCGACACGCGAAACGTTGTCCGCACGTGCTGCCATACTAAAGCCTCCTAATAACACAAGTACCGCGGCGTCGCCGCGCAGTCCGCGTTTATACGGCTGTCATACTTCCTTAAAAGGATACCCGCAGCGGTAGGGACCAAACGTAAAGGGAACGTAAGGAGATTGGAGGCTTTCGTTTACAAACGAGAAAGAAAACGGGGTGCATCCAAATGGACACACCCCGTGCAGGTCGTTGAGAAAAACGAACTAGAAGCTACCGCGCTTCAGGAAGTCGGGAAGCTCGAACTGGTCGTTGCCAAAGTTGGGCAGCTCGGTACCACCGACGTTGCGGGTCGGAGCGGCCTGAGCCGGGCTGGCAGCCGGAGCGGTGCGCTGCGGCTCAGCGGAGGCAGCGGCCTTGCTCTGAGACTGCTGAGCAGCAAAGAGCTCATCCTGACGGTTGACGTTGGAGTCGGAGAAGCCCGTAGCGATGACGGTGATACGCACCTGATCGCCCAGGGACTCGTCGACAACGGTACCGAAGATGATGTTGGCCTCGGGGTCGACGGCGTTGGCGACAACGTCGGCGGCGTCGCTGATCTCCTGGATGCCCAGGTCCTTGGAACCGGCGATGGAGAGCAGCACGCGCGTGGCACCATCGATGGAGCTCTCGAGCAGCGGGCTGGAGATGGCCTGCTGGGCAGCGTCGACGGCACGAGTATCCCCAGAAGAGGTACCGATACCCATCATGGCGGTACCGGCCTGCTTCATGATGGTCTTAACATCGGCGAAGTCCAGGTTGATGATACCGGGGACGGTGATGAGGTCGGTGATGCCCTGGGTGCCCTGGGAAAGGACGCCATCGGCAATCGCGAAGGCCTCGAGCATGGTGGTCTTCTTCTCGGCGATGTCGAGCAGCTTATCGTTAGGAATGACGATCATGGTGTCGACGCAATCGGAGAGGGTCTTGATGCCCTCCTCGGCGCTCTTCTTACGCTTGCGGCCCTCGAAGGTGAAGGGCTTGGTCACGACGGCGACGGTCAGTGCGCCGACCTCGTTCATCGCGATATCGGCAACGATGGGAGCAGCGCCGGTACCGGTGCCGCCGCCCTCGCCGCAGGTGATAAACACCATGTCGGCGCCAGCGAGCGCCTCGGCGATGTCGTCGCGGGACTCATCGGCAGCCTTGCGGCCAACCTCGGGATTGGCGCCGGCGCCCAGGCCGCGGGTAAGGTCGGTGCCGATGTGCACCTTGATATCGGCATCAGAGATCGCGAGTGCCTGAGCATCGGTGTTGATGGCAACAAACTCGACGCCGCGGATGCCCTCTTCGATCATTCGATTGACCGCGTTGGTACCGCCGCCGCCGACGCCGACCACCTTAATGACGGCAAGGTAGTTGTTGATCTCTGTCTCGTGCATGTCGGTCCTCCGAACAAAGGTTATAGCCATAGCATGGGTCGACCCCTGCGCACATTAACCTTCAGGTTGAAAGTAAATGCAAAGGTAAACCGTATTATGTTTGCACATTATGAACGTATCAGTCAAATAATTGACCGTGAAAACCAAACAAACCAGATAAACGGCGTGGTATGGCCCCTCAACAAAGCATCAACCAGCGCTACGAGGTCGGAGCATTCCTAAATGTGTAGTTGCCCGGAGAGCGCACATTGATATACGTTACGCCCTCTACCTGCGAAAGCAACTTGGTGACTACGCGTTCCTTCTTGGCGATATCGCCCGAATCGCCCAGCGACACCTCAATGCCGTTATTGAGGTTTGCCGAGATGGCTTCGACCGAAGGCGTGGAAATATCCTTGACTTGTCCCAAGAACTCGCTCGAAAAACCACGCACATAATCCAGGCCGGCCTTAACGGCTTTGGAGCTCACCGCCTGGCCGGAAACCGGAGCGACATCCGCCGAGACATCAGTCAACAGCACCGCGCCATAGTGCTTAGCGAGCGCCAGCGCGGCATCGATTCCGGTCAAGGTATTTGAGCCCTGCCCTGTCGTGATGACGTTGCCCTGGTCGTCCACTTCGACCGACGTCGACAGTGGGGCGATCCAGGTGTCATCATCCCCGATGGCCCAGGCAAGGTCATCGGAGCTGATATAGGCAATTGCGATGACCTTGCGCTCCATCGGCGTAATGATGAGCGTATGCGGGAACTGACGCTGGACATCCACGCCCGAGACCCACGGGTTCTGCTTGAGATCCTCGGTAATCTGGTCGGGATCGACGTTAAAAAGCGACGTTCCCTCGGGCAAATCGATCAGCTGGATAGCATCGTGCTTCGTCACATGCTCGCTGCCTTGAATCTGAATATCAGTGGCGGTAAACAATCCAGAGTTAATCACCACGATGGCAACGACGACGAGCACGGCCAAGACGGCCAGAACGCCGCCCACGATTTTGCCTTTGCCTGTAACGACAGAAGCGGCTTCTGATGTTTTATTTACCATCGCCCCAAGTGAAGACAACGGGTTGACGCCTTTTTTACTCGAAGGCTTCTTGGCGGTAGCCGGCACCGATGTCAGCGAGCGCGGTTTCGATGCGCCCAGCGTGCGACCCGGACGCGCCGCCTTAGTTCCTGTCGAGGGTTTAGGAGTTGCCATAGGACGGGCAGGCTTGGCGCCCATAACAGGCTTTGAAGTCACCGAGGGACGCGAGGACTTTTTTGCGGCCGGACGATTACCGAGCTGCGAGCCGACGACCGGACGACTGGCCTGTCGAACATGCCCGACAGACTTAGAGTGCGCGACGGTATTGCGTTGAGGTTTGGCAGGCGCGCCGGAACGCCCTCCGGCGCGGCGGAAGGTGGGTTTCGATGCTCTAGAAGCCGAGGAATTTAACTTCCGGTCTGAGCTCGATGCCATACGCCTCCCTCACCTTTCCGTGCACATGTCTGATAACCGCGGCAACGTCATCGGCCGAGGCAGTTCCGTTATTAACGATAAAATTAGCGTGAACGGGCGAAACTTCCGCGCCGCCAATCGAAAAACCCTTTAATCCACAATCCTCGATAAGCTTGCCCACACTCTCATCGGGCGGGTTGCGAAAGACCGACCCGCAGGATGCGCGACCCATGGGCTGCGTACGCTTGCGCCTCGTCAGGTACCGCTCCATGCGCTCGCGAATGTCGGCCTTGGGCGCCGGTTTAAGCTTGAGCACGCACTCGAGGATGATCTCATTGCGGGGAAGGCTACATTCGCGGTAGCCCCAAGTGATCTCGGACCCCGCATAATGCTTGATACCGGATGCCGGGTCAAACGTTACGACATCCTCAACCAGCGAGCCAATCCACTCGGTCCGTGTGCCGGCATTCATAGATATCGCACCGCCGACCGAGCCAGGGATGCCAACGGCAAACTCAAGGCCCGAGAGGCTACGCGACAGGGCATCGTTGACCAGGCGCGCAAACATCACGCCCGCACCGACCGTCAGCGTACAACCGTCATCGGCAACAACCGTGCGCTGAAACTCACGTCCGAGCGAAATGACGGCACCGCGATAGCCGCCATCGGCAACCAGCAGATTGGAGCCCTTGCCGATGATGACCCACGGCACCTGCTCGCGATCGAGCACCGCCACGGCGCGGCGAAGGGCATGATAGCTATGGCACGTCACAAAGAGGTCGGCCTTGCCGCCGATACGATAGCTCGTATGACGCGCAAGGCGCTCGTCCTCGATCACATCCGTGTCGATCATGCCCGAGAGCGCCATGACGGCGTTAAACAGACCCATTAGACTTAAGCGTCTTTCTTGGCAGTCAGATACTCAATGAACTCGGGACCGACGGTCGTAACGTCACCGGCACCCATAGTGAGCAGCAGGTCGCCCTCGCCCACCATCTGCTCGAGCTCCTGATTAAGCTCAAGACGGCTGGAACAGTACACGACCTCCTTGCCAGGATGCTTGGCGCGCACGGTATCGGCGAGCATCTTAGAGGTGACACCCGGAATGGGCATCTCGCCAGCCGAGAACACATCGATCAGCAGCAGTTTATCGGCATTGGCAAATGCATCGGCAAAGTCGTCGCACAGGGCCTGCAGGCGCGAATAGCGGTGCGGCTGGAACACGACGTCGACGTGCTTGTAGCCCAGCGACGAAGCGGCAGCAAGCGTCGCCTTGATCTCGGTGGGGTGATGGCCGTAATCATCGACCACGGTGATGCCATCGATATCGCCCACGTGGGTAAAGCGACGGCGGACGCCCTCAAAGCTCGAGAGCGCCTTGGCGGCGGCGTCGATGTCAAGGCCCAGGACATGGGCGACGGTGAGCACCGCCGTGGCGTTGAGCATGTTGTGGCGACCGGGATTGCTCTTGATCTCCACAGCGTGCTCAGTGCCGTCCTCAAAGCGAACGATAAAGTCACTCTGGATGCCCTTGACATCCGGGTGCATGCAGACGATGTCGTTGCTCTCGGCAAAGCCGTAGGAAAGCACGTGACGGCCCGTCGACTTGGCGAGCTCGACCAGATGCGGGTCCTCACCGCAGACGATGACGGTGCCGTCCTCGCCCACCAGGCTCATGAATTTGGCGAAAGTCGCCTCGATCTCCTCGATACCCGAGTAGTGATCGAGGTGGTCGGCCTCGACGTTGGTCACAATGACCACGTTGGGGTTCAGGAACAGGAAGGAGCTGTCGGACTCGTCGGCCTCGGCGACAAAGTAGTCGCCCGAGCCGTTCTTGCCGTTCGTGTCATAGCCCTCGACGATACCACCGATCAAGAAGCTCGGATCCAGACCCATGCGGTCGAGCATGGTGGCGCACATCGAAGACGTGGTGGTCTTGCCATGCGTGCCGGCAACAGCGACGGTGGTGTAGCCGTGGCCTAAAGCAGAGAGCATCTTGGCACGGGGCCACACGGGAATACCAAGCTCGCGAGCGCGCACGAGTTCAGGGTTGGACTCCGGAATAGCGGTGGAGACAACAACCACGTCGGGCTTGACCTCGTCGATCGTGGCGACCTCATGGCCCACATGCACCTTCACACCAGCGCGGGTAAGCTGGCGGATATAACGTGACGTCTTAAGGTCGGAGCCGGTAACGGCATAACCGCGCTCGTGCAGAACGAGGGCGATGCCGCTCATGCCGGCGCCGCCGATACCGATAAAGTGGGCGCTCTTAAACTCGGGCGCGGAGGTTGCAGTCTGGGAATCAGCCATGTGCTCGTGTACTCCTTGCGTAAACACTGCCTGTAACCCGTTAACTGTACCGCACCTACCGCATCAGCGCGAGGGCGACCGACGATATCCCGTCTAACTAACGCAAACCCTCTACCGCATCCGCCAGAAGAGCGGCGGCCCTATCCTGAGCCAGACCACGTGCCGCCTGACGCATGGCGTCGCGCGCCGCCGCGTCATCGACCAAGTGCAGCAGCTCATCGGCAAAGGCAGAACCGTCGATATCGGCATCGGCGCAGAGCACGCCGGCCCCGGCGTCGACCAGATAACGGGCATTGGTGGTTTGGTGGTCGGCCGTCGCATGCGGATACGGCACGAGCACCGAGGGCACGGCGAGCGCAGCGATCTCGGCCACGCTCGATGCGCCCGAACGCGAGAGCACCAAATCGGCAGCAGCCAGCATATCGCCCATGTTGTCGATGTAAGGCTGGACGCGGTAACGCTCCGCCTCCTCGGGCGTCAGCGCCAAAGCGCGCTCGGTCTCCTCAAAGCCGTCGGCACCCGTCGAATGCAACACATAGAGGTTCTTGCGCGAAAGCAGCTCGTTTTTGAGCGAAACCACGCGCTCGTTGAGGTGCTGGGCGCCAAGTGAACCGCCAAAGACGAGCAGCAGCGTAGCGTCCTCGGGAACGCCAAGTGCCTTGCGGCCGCGAGCGCGATCGCCCTCGATTACCGAGCGACGTACGGGGTTGCCGGTCATGAGCACGTGGTCAGGGTCACCTTCGCGCTCAAAGACCGAACGCGCTGCCGGCACCGAGATGCACACGCGGGCGGCGTGGGAGTTCATCATCTTGTTGGCCAGGCCCGGAACAGAGTTCTGCTCATGCAGCAGATACGGAACGCCCGCGCCCTTGCACCACCCCAGCAGTGGAACCTCGACATAGGCACCAAAACCGATGGCGGCATCGGGCTTGCCGACCTTTGAGAAATGACTGGCGAGCGCACGCTTGGCCTTGTTGACACGCCACAGCGAGGTCAACGCCGTCCAAGGACGGGAGCGGTCGAAGCCCGTGACCGTAATGGGCACAAAATCAAACCCAGCCTCGGGGACCAGACGACCCTCGAGTTTGCGCGACTGGCCCACGAACACAACGTGGTGGCCACGGTCACGCAGCTCTTCGGCCAAGGCGAGCGCGGGGTTGATGTGTCCTGCCGTGCCGCCGGCTGCAATAGCAACGGTCATCTTATCGGTCATGGTAGTCCCTTCGTACACGCGGTCCCTGGTCGTCGGTGCGCAGACGCGCCGACGGGTCCGAGTTCAAATCGATTCGATTATATCCGCCGCCCGCATTGCGAGGAGTGGGGCGTTGAGGACGACCTTGCGGCGCCGTTCGCTGACGCGGGCGGGCTGCCGGCTCGGTCGCAGAGCCATCCAGGACGGTAAAACCGTTACGCGAAGATCGCTCGCCGCGCACGTGGGGCACGCCGGCGGTACTCTCATCCATAACGGCAAAGCTCTCGCGGCGACGGTCGTACTCATCGCGACGGGCGCTCTCGTACGAAACGCGCAGGATCAACCCGGCAAGCATAAGTGACACAATAATCGACGAACCGCCGTAGCTAATAAACGGCAACGGTTTGCCCGTCATGGGAAACACGTTGAGGATGCCCAGCGCGTTAATCAAAAACTGCACCGCGAGAATGACCGCGGAGCCAGACGCCATAAGCGCGCCCCGACGATCGGTCGCCTGCTCGGCAATGCGAAACGCCGAGTAGATCAACATCGCAAACACCAAGAAGAACAGCACGGTTCCGACAAAACCGACCTCCTCGCCAATGATGGCAAGGATGTAGTCGTTGTGCGCCTCGGGCAGATACGAGTACTTCATGGTTGAGTTGCCGATGCCACGGCCGAACAGACCGCCCGAGGCAAAGGCCATGATGGCAAGCGTGGCCTGATAGCCGTCACCATACTCGTCGGCCCAAGGGTTCAAGGCAACCTGAATACGCACCATACGGTACGGCTCTGCGACAAGTGCAATCACGATCACGAGAATGCCGAAGATTAGCACGCCGATGATAAATCTGGGATCGAGACCCGCAAACAACGCCATGCACATGAGGGTCAACAGGATGATCAGGACAGTACCGAAATCGGGCTGGATAAAGATCAGAAAGAGCGAAATACCCAGGTAGATGCCCATCTTGCGAAGGAATTCGTTGATGTTGCCACCGGGCGAAAAGAAGCGATCAAGCATGATGGCCGAATACGCAATGGCAAATGGCTTTAAAAACTCGGAAGGCTGGAACTGAATACCGGCGATGTTGAGCCAGCGCGTGGCGCCGCGGCTGCCGCTGCCCACCAAGAACACCAGAAGCAGTAGCCCTATCATGCCGATAAGGAAGATCCTGAGCACGTCTTCCCCAAACCAACTGTCCGGCAAGATGCACACGATGGCAACCATAGCCAGCACGCCAACTCCGGCAAACGCGGCTTGTCGAAACAGAAAAAACGTCGCCGAGCCATTCTCGTGCAGCGCCTCGACCGAAGACGCCGAGTACACCATCAGCAGGCCAAAGCACACCAAGGTAAACAGGCAGGCCATGAATATCAGACGGGGGCGCATGATACGGGCGGGAACGCCGGCAATATAGCGTTCGCTAAACGTCTGCCCGCCGCGACCGGAACGCGGTGTGCTGCGCCGCGAGGAAGCACGGTCCGAGTCGGGCCTCCTCATACCTTGTCGGGGGCTCTCCTCTCTCACCGGCAACCCCTATTCCATTTGCGATTTCGCCGCAGCGGCAAGCTGCGCCACATAGCCCTTAAACACGCGGCCGCGCTCCTCATAGCCCGAGAACTCATCGAACGAAGAGCAGGCAGGAGAAAGTAAGATCACGTCGCCACGGCTCGACAGCGAACGGGCGACGTCCACGGCGTCGCGTAGGTCATCCGCCTGGGCGATATCCACATCGCCATCGACATCGGCCTCGTCCATAGCGGCGGTGAAGCGCTCGCGTGCATCGCCAAAGCAGACGACCGAGCGCACGTTATCCATAACGACGCGCGCGAAGTCCGTGAGCGGCGTGCCCTTATCGTGGCCGCCGAGCAGCAAGATCACGTTGTCATCGGGAAATGCCGTCAGCGCCTTCTCGACCGCATCGGTGTTGGTCGCCTTGGAATCGTTGACGTAGCGCACGCCGTCAATCTCGCCACACGGCTCCACGCGGTGCTCGAGCGGCTGGAACGAGGCCAGACCGCGGCAGACGCCATCGACATCGGCACCGACTGCCAGGGCAGCCGTGGCAGCGCACAGGGCATTGATAACATTGTGATGGCCCGAGATCTTGAGCTCGGATGCAGCGATGAGCGGGGTCTCGACGCCCTTCAGGCGCACGACCATCTTGCCGTCGCGCACAAAGGCGGCATCCTCGCCCTCGGGCTCGTCAAAAGCGACCCTGCAGATGCGACGACCCGGCGTGTAGATGTACTCATCGAACTCGTGAATGCCGGCGTCTTCGACGTCGACAACCGCCAGATCGTCATCGACCATATTGTCAAACAGTTTGACCTTGGCAAGCGCGTAGTTCTTATGGCTCTTATGCCAGCCCAAGTGGTCGGGAGTGATGTTGAGCAGCACCGCCACGCGGGGGTGGAGCTCGGTGGTCGTAGCAATCTGATAGCTCGAGAGCTCAGCCACAAACCACTCGTTGCGGGCTCGCCCGTCAATCTCGTTGACCGGCGGCTCGCCGATGTTGCCGACAGCTACGCTGGCCTCGCCGGCAGCCTTGAGCAGATAATCAGTCAGCGACGTGGTGGTCGTCTTGCCGTTGGTGCCCGTGATGGCAATCCAGTTATCGGGCGACAGGCGATAGGCAAACTCGGGCTCACCCATAATCTGGGCGGCATGCTCGCGCCCGGCCTTAAAGAAGCCCGAGAACTCCGAGATGCCCGGGCACGTCACGCATACGTCATAGGCACCCTCGACCTGTTCGGTGCCATAGACAAACGACGCACCAGCAGCCTCGAGCGCTCGCGTGGCATCATTGGGCTCAGAGGTGCCGCCGCCATACACGGTAACGGCACTTACGCGCTCGGGATGTGCCAGCGCCCAGCGGGCGACATCGAGACCGGATTTGCCCTGACCCAAAACGAGCAGGCTAAAGACATCAGCAAGAGGCATGAAAGACCACTATCCCAACTGGAAGAACAAAGCAAGGCCAACGGCACCAAAGGCCGCAGCGATAATCCAAAAACGGATGACGACCTTGGTCTCGGCCCAACCCTTCTTTTCGAAATGATGATGGATGGGCGCCATAAGGAAGACGCGCTTGTGCGTAAAGTGGAAGTAGACGACCTGGATCATGACCGACAGAGTCTCGACGATAAACAGACCGCCGATGATGAGAGAGACGACCTCGGTGTTGGTCATGATGGACGTGCAGGCAAACGCGGCGCCCAGGGCAAGCGAGCCGGTATCGCCCATAAAGATGCTCGCCGGATAGCAGTTGAACCACAGAAAGCCCAAGCAGGCACCGGCACACGCGGTGCAGAAGATGGACAGGTTCACGTCTCCGTGCAAAAACGCCATGGCAGCCATGGCGAGCATGGCGATCATGGAGGTGCCACCAGCAAGACCGTCAAGGCCATCGGTCAGGTTCACGGCATTAGAAAGACCGGCAATCATCAGCCAGCAAAAGACAATATAGAGCCACGGGAACGAATAGCCGCAGATGGTGGTCGAAAGCACGCCAAGGTCGATCGTCAACCCACCGGGAAAACGAATCTCGGGGGCGACGCCGCACCAGTTGACGGCAAGTACCGTAAAGGTGACACAGATAATGGTTAGGCCGATCATCTTGGCATGAGGCGTCAGACCGAGCGAGCGCCCATGCGTAACGGAGGTCAGGTCGTCGATCAGGCCCAGCACACCGGTCGCCAGCGTGGCGAGCAGTACGAGTACGAGCTCGGTGGTGAGCTTGCCCATCAGCAGGCAGGTCAGCGAGATCGCGACGAGGATGACAACACCACCCATGGTGGGCGTTCCCTGCTTAACCAAATGACGCTTGGGGCCGTCGGCACGAACCTGCTGGCCGATACCCTCGACCTTGAGCAGCTTAATCCACCACGGCATGAGCAGCAGCGCAATGGCTGCGGCGATGCCAAGCCCCAAAAAAGCCTGATACGTTGGATACGAGGGATTGCCGAACATGGGCTAGCACACACCTTCCACAAAGCGGTCGAGCTCAACAAAGCGGGAACCCTTGACCAGTACAACATCATGTTTTTCAAGCGCGCCGCCCATGCGGTCGAGCACCTGCTGATAATCGGAGAACACCTGGATGCGGTCCTCGTCCATGCCCATCATGCGCGCGGCATCGGCCATAAGCTGGGCCAGCTCACCACCCACGCACGCCAGCATGTCGAGCTTCTTGGCGGCGGCATAGGCGCCCACGAGCTCATGCATGCGAGGAGCCTCATCGCCCATCTCGCCCATCTCGCCCAGGATCGCCATGCGAGACCCCGTGCATGAAAGCGAGCACAGCAGATCGAGGCCGGCTGCCATCGATTCGGCGCTGGCGTTATAGGAATCGTCGATGACGCGGGCACCGCTCTTGGCGCGCTTGATCTCCTGGCGGTGGCCGGTGATCGTAAGGCCCCTAAAGGCAGCATCGATCTGCTCGGGCGTCACGCCCAGGCGATAGGCAACCGCGGCAGCCTTGACGGCATTAGGAACGGACTGCACGCCGGGGATGGCAAGCATGGTATCGATCGTCTCGCACTGGCCAAAATCGAGCGAAAAGACCGGACGGCCCTCGTCATCAACGCGAATGTCGCGGGCACGGACCTCATCATCGTCCGAGACGCCGGCCAGCATAACGTCGATACCAGCAGGCTGGGCGAACGTATCGCGAATGAACGGCGTAAAGTCGTCCTCGCCGCCCAAAACCAGCAGCGGCAAATAGTCGCCGGCGGCGCACATGCCCTGGACAATCTCGGCCTTAGCGCGGGCGATGTTCTCGCGGCTGCCCAAAATGCCGATATGAGAGGTGCCGATTTTGCTCACGATGGCAAGGTTGGGATTGGCAGACAGAGACAGGCGCTC
Source organism: uncultured Collinsella sp. (assembly GCA_900545555.1). Classification (GTDB taxonomy): domain Bacteria; phylum Actinomycetota; class Coriobacteriia; order Coriobacteriales; family Coriobacteriaceae; genus Collinsella. The sequence continues at coordinate 4,546 of UQZI01000009.1, read as the reverse complement.
GATCTCGTGGAAATGGTTCATGCCCATCTCGAGCACCAGGACCTCGGTATCGGCCGGAGCGGAAAGCACCGTGAGCGGCATGCCGATCAGGTTATTGAAATTGCCCTTGGTTGCCCAGACACGATAGCGCTTGGCGAGCACAGCGGCGAGCACGTCCTTGGTCGTCGTCTTGCCGATGGAACCGGTAATGCCAACGACCAGGCAGCCAAGCTCCAGGCGATACGCATGCGCCAAACGCAGCAGAAACTCCTCGGGATCATCGGTCAGCAAGATGGCACAGCCCTTGTCCTGCGCCAGCGAGACCAGCTCGGCCTCGGGCTCACGCGTCATCACGACGGCGCCGGCACCCGACTGGACGGCACGGGAAGCAAAATCATTGCCGTCGACGTTTTCACCGGGAAAGGCGACGAAAATCGTCCCTTCCTCGACCTGGCGCGAGTCGATAACGCACCCGCGGCATACCCGATCGACTTCTCCCGTCACGGTTCGGGCCCCTGTTGCGGCCGCGAGGTTGTTGACGGCGATCTCTATCATTGCAGCTCCCCTGTAAACCTAAATAATGCTATCGGCGTATTGTATCCCAGTGCCGCGCATGCGTGGTGCAGGGCATGTGAACACCCCTCATATGGGACAACAAACCACGCCCCAAAGATTGTAACCCCCTACTTCGTGTGCGGGATACCCAGCACGTCGAGCGCGTTGGCCATAATGGACTGGAACGGCACCGCAGCGGCATCTGAGCCGCTCGGCGTTCCGTCGAGCGTGATATAGCACAGCACCTTGGGCGATTGTGCCGGTGCAAAGCCCATAAAGGACGACATGTAATTCTCCTTGAGGTAGCCGCCGTTCTCGTCGGCACGTTCGGCCGTACCGGTCTTACCCGCCACGTCATAGCCGTCAACCGCGCCGCCAACGCCCGTTCCCTCCGACACGACCGTCTGCATGCACGATGTCACCTGGGATGCGGCGTCGTCCGATATCGCACGCTCGCCTTCGCCCCAGTCCTTCTCGTCGCCTTTGCTGGACTTATAGAAGTGCGGGGTCATCATCACGCCGCCGTTGGCGATGCCGCCCACGGCACGTGCGATCTCAATCGGCGAGACAGACAGCGCCTGTCCAAAGCTCATCGAGCCCAGCGTGGCGCCGTCATACTGGTCACGCTCCTTGACGATGCCCAGGCTCTCGCCCGGAAAATCGACACCAGAGCTGTGACCGATGCCCCACTTGTCCACATAGGCGGCAAAGTCGTCGGCACCGATCTTGCGCCCCACCAGGACAAAGCCTACGTTGGACGAACGGCGCATCATCTCGCGCACATCCATGGTCATGGCATAGTCGCGCTTGTCGGCATCGGTGACGGTATCGTCGCCCACCTTGATGCTCGCCGGCACCTCAAACGACGTACTCGACCGCACGACACCCAAGTCGAAGCCGGCGCCCGCCACGAGCGTCTTAAAGACCGAGCCGGGCTCGTAGGCGTCGGTGACCAGGCGCAGGTTCATATCCTCGGTCTTGGCGTTTTCCAAATTGGTCTGGTCGTAGGTCGGATACGAGCAGGCTGCCAAGATCTCGCCTGTCGTAGGATCGGTGACCAGCGCCGAGCCGTTCTTGGCCTTTGTCTTCTCGACAGCCTCTGCCAGGGCATCCTCGGCCGCACGCTGGATATTGACGTCGAGCGTCGTCACGATATCAACGCCGTCGACCGCAGCCACCTTTTTATAGGCACCGCCCGCGATATAGCTGCCGTCCCTCGCGCGCTCGCGTACGAGAGAACCGTTCGTGCCGGTCAGAAGCTTGTTGTATTGCTTTTCGAGACCCGTCAAGCCGTCGTTGTCTACATTCACTACACCCAGCACCTGCGATGCCAGATTGCCGTATGGATATACGCGCTTCATGGCCTGCTCAAAAAGCACGCCGGGCAGGTTCTTCTTCTCCAGCGCCGCAGCGTCGTCTTCGTCCACCTGGCGCTTGATATACACCCAGGTTCCATCGGACTCAACGAGCTTGCGGCAGGTCTTTTTATCGATTCCAGTTGCCTTGACCAGCGCCGACACCGTCTTGTCAACATCCTCGACAAGCTGGGGGTTCACGGCGATGTTGCGACATTCGACCGACGACGCCAGCACGTTACCGTTGCGGTCGTAGATGGTGCCACGTTTGGCATAGAGGGTCTGCGCAAGCAGGCGGCGCGCATCGGCACGCTCGCGCAGTTTATCGGCTTCGACAATTTGATAGTCGGCAAGGCGAAAGACGCCCAAGCCCAAGCCAAGCCCAATGAAGCCCATGACGGCTTTGCGGCGAGGCAGAGGCGTGCCCGTGAGCCATTCGGTCGACGAACTCTTGCGCGACCTGGTGTTATGCACTTGAGGGCCGCCCGAGCCGCGAAGTCGCGACGCCGGGTCGTTGCCACGGGACTGCCCGGCGTTGTAAGATTGCCGACCCGTTCCTTGATAACCAGAACGTCCCCGCGACGAGGGACGTCCAGAACCGCGGCCCCCATCGGAACCGCGGCGATAGTCATTTGTCATACTCAGCTACCGTCTTGCTACTGAGCGGTCGCGGTCGCGTTGGCGCCCGCGGCTGCATCCTGCGAAAAGTCAAGTGTAACGCTCTCGCTGGGCTCCACCATGCCATAAGCGCCCGCAAGGTCGCGAATACGCGTGTCGGCGCCATAGACCGAATGCATGACCTCCAGGTCGGAGCTCTCATCGGTCGCCTTTTCGAGCGTGTTGGTAAGCTCGGCGTTGCTGTTGAGCACCTGGGCCGTAACGCCGGCGAGCGCCACGCGGGCGACGCCGATCGTCATGAAGATGGCCGCAATGATGCAAAACGTTTTAAGAACGCTCATGAAAACCGGGCTTACCGCCTGGTTTGCCTGACGGCCCGCGCCCGTGTAGACATCAAAGCGCGGCGTGCGCTGCTCACGGGGAGCAACGGGGGCCTGCGGCGTCTCACGATAGGCGGGCATGGCGTTCATATCATAGGCGAGTGCTGCGCTTGAAGTGTTGTAGCCCATGATATGCCGCCTCCCATCCCGAGTACGTTGGTAGTGTGTTTAAGCTTCGTTTATGGTGCGAGCGGGAGGTCCAATATCGCGCGGTCGTGCCTACAGACGCTGCGCCACGCGGATTTTGGCTGATCTCGCCCGAGGGTTGCGCTCAACCTCATCAGGCTGGGCAACCAAGGGTTTGCGGGTGATGACCTTGAGTATCGGCACGTTGCCGCACACGCACACCGGAATCTCCGGCGGACACGTGCACCCCTGGCTCATCTCCTTAAAGTGGTTCTTTACGATACGGTCCTCGAGCGAGTGATACGAGATGACGCAGATACGTCCGCCCGGGTTGAGCCACCTGGTGGCGGCATCAAGCCCTCGTTCGAGCACATCGAGCTCGTGATTGACCTCGATGCGAATGGCCTGGAAACTTTTCTTGGCCGGGTGTCCGCCATGCCGACGAGCGGCAGCCGGGATACCCGCCTTGATGATCTCGACAAATTGGCCGGTGGTTTCGATCGGTTCTTGCTCGCGGCGGCGCACGATCTCGCGCGCGATCTGCGAGGCGAACTTCTCTTCGCCGTAGACGCGTAGAATCCGGGCGAGGTCGTGTTCGTTATAGGTGTTGATGACCTCAGCTGCGTTTAAGGTGTTATTACCCGGATCCATCCGCATGTCCAATGGGGCGTCCTCGTTATACGAAAAGCCCCTGCCAGGGATATCGAGTTGCGGCGACGAAACGCCCAAATCGAACAGGAAGCCATCGACCCCGGGCACCTCGGCCGAGCAAAGCAGCTCGTCCAAGTCGCCGAAGTTGCCCTTCAGCAGCTGGTGCGGAACGCCGGGAACCTCGCGGTCCAGACGGGCGCCAGCGGCCTCGAGGGCCATGTCGTCCTGATCGACGCCGAGCAAAAGACCCGTCTCCCCCACCTGCGCGGCCATCTTTACCGAATGGCCGGCACCGCCAAGGGTGCAATCGCAGACAACGGAGCCGCTCTTTAGCCGCAGCGACTCAAGCACTTCGCCGAGCATGACAGGTTCATGCCGATATTCTTGTGTCAAGATCCCACGCTCCATCCGTTACCCGTGCCTTGCCCTTACGAGAAGAAGAGGTCCAGCAGGGCCTCATCGTCATCGTCCTCATCGGCCGCGGCGCGATCCCAAACCTCAAGGTGGTCGTAGTTGCCCACAACCGTGACCTCGCGGTCGAGGTTCGCCTGCTTGCGGAGAGACTCGGAAAGACCGATACGACCGGCGCTGTCCACGTCCATCGACGTGGTGCGCTTGTTGATCGCCCTCATGAGCTTCTGGTCATTAATGTCACGCGGGTTAAAACCCTCGTGGCCCTCACGACCCGCGAAGAGTCCTTCGACCCACTTATCGAAGGCCTCGGCAGAGAACACGTACAGAGCATCGACATCCAGGGCTTTGAACACGCGAACGTGCTCTCCAAGCTCCTCGCGAAGGGGTGCAGGCAGGGACAGACGACCTTTTGCATCGAGATTGCGCTCGTATGCACCAGTCATTCCCATGTGCGCCCTCCCCTCGGTT
>UQZI01000008.1 GCA_900545555.1 uncultured Collinsella sp. | reverse complement strand
AAATATGAGTACTGATACTCTTTTAGTAGCAGTAATTTTGACCAAATTTAAGGTGATTTGACGTGTCGATCGAGCAGATAAGCTGCCGTATCTCCTCAAGTGTTCATTAAAGGAAGACCTTGATGCGAATAAATCTCATTAAGATCTTCTTTTATTAACGAAAATAATGTAGCTACAACGGTAACAGTACTCATATTTGCCGTTTTTTGGCCACAGTCCTTCGGAGGGTCCTCGAAAATAGTCCCGAGCCGGCACTTGGGGACGTTCCTATAATGCCGGCACTTAGGAGCGTCCCCAAGTGCCGAGACCGCGTCTGCCTGCGGCGGCCGCGCCCCGCTGCGTCGCTCCGCACCCTTGCGGGTTGGATCCCTCCGCTTGGCGGCGTTGGCTCGATTTGCTTGACGTGAGGGGCTCTTGGCTGGTATGGGACGGAGGGATTCCGCGTCCGCCTTTTCGGCGGCCGCGCCCCGCTGCGTCGCTTCGCTCCTTGCGTGCTGCGCTGGAAAACGCTTCGCGTTTCCTCAGCTCCGCACCCTTGCGGGTTCGAATTCCTCCGCTTGCCCACAAGAAAGCGCCCTGGGCCGTTATGGGCTTAGGACGCTCAGTTTTAATGGCTGGGACGGAGGGATTCGAACCCCCAACAGCCGGCACCAAAAACCGGAGTTCTACCGTTGAACTACGTCCCAATGTGTGGTGTTGCCCAAAAGCAACTCGTCTAGTTTACCTAATCTGCGAGGGCATCGCAAACGCCGTCGAGTAGGCGTACGGCGAGCGTCTGCGCGTCGCTGGCCGTGAAGGTGCCGTTGTAGCGCGTCATGCCCGTGAGCTCAATGCGAATGCGAGCCGGCTTCTGCTGCGCGGCGACATTGGCGGTGCGGATGCGCTGGGCCAGGTTGTGGCACTCGGCGAGGGCAATCGTGGCGCGTGGCGCGGCGTCGGCGGGCAGCTCGTCGCTTGCGATCTCGAGCACCAGGTCAACGTCGGTTGGGACCTCGGAGTCGCAGAGCATCATGCCGCTGTTGTCGGTCGTTGCCGTGGCGATGTTCCACATGCGCGAAGCAACGCTGCGTGCGATGGGGTCCTCACCGATAACGGCGATCTGGAAGCGCTCGAGCACGTTGGCGGCGCGAGCAAAACCGATGCGGGACTCGGCTTCGGTGACCGAGGGCTTGCCCTCCCACACATGGTGCAGGCGGTTGATGTAGGCGTAGGTGTCCTGGAAGGCCATGCCGTCGGCAAACAGGCCGACATTTTCCTGGAACTGCTGCAGGGCGGCCTCGGTATGCGGACCAAAGTAGCCGTCGTCCTCGCCGCAGGCAAAGCCCAAAACGTTGAGAGCGCGCTGCAGGGCCTGCACATCGGCGCCATGGAAATTGGGCATGCGCAGATACAGGGTGCGGTCGCCCAGCTTATACGAGGCGTCGACCAGGGCGCTCCAACAGGGGATATCGACGGCATGACCGGCAGCAAGGCCGCTGTCGAGCCTGAAGGTGCTGACGGCCTGCTCGGTGGTGGTGCCAAAGCGCTTGTCGGCAACCTCGGCGTCATCGATTGTATAGCCGAGCTGCAGAAGGCGGGACTGGACGTCCTCGACGGCTGCTCCCTGCATGCCCGTGGTAATAGGTTCCATGAACGAACCCCTTTCGGCGTACCATTCGTACTATTTTGAGCGTGTGTCGGATAGACAACGCGAGACAATTTATAAACATGCACTCAATAGTGTAGCAACTTGTACCCAAACTCGCTGCCCACAGGTTTTATGACCCCCGCTAGTTAAGACGCTCCACAAAGAAATCTGCCATTGAGAGGAAGAGCTCGCGCGCATGCGGGTCGAGCTCGACGCCTTCGATAGCGGCCTTGGCCTTAGCGGTCAGGTCGAGCGCATAGGTGTGGGCGTAATCGATGGAGCCGGTCTCCTGGAAGATCTCCACGGCGCGTGCGAGCTGCGCAGGGTCCTCGGTGCCCGAGGAAAGGATTGCCTCGATCTCGTCGTGATAGCGCTCGTCTGACAGGGCATGCACGGCAACGAGGGTGCGCTTGCCCTCGGTGATATCGGTGCGGAAGTCCTTGTTGGCGGCCTCCTTGGTGCCGATCAAGTTGAGCAGGTCGTCTTGAATCTGGAAGGCAAGGCCCGTGTGCAGCCCAAAGGCGCGCAGTGCCTCAATCTGCTCTTCGCTGCCGCCGCCGATAATGGCTCCGGCGGCAAGCGGCGTCGCTCCGCTGTAGTACGCGGTCTTGTGCGTCGCCATGTCCAGATAATCGTCGACCGAAATGTCAAAGCGCCCGTCGCGGACCCAGCCCAGGTCGAGCGCCTGGCCCTCGATGGTACGGACGATCATCTCGGTAAGCTCGTGGAGCACGCGAAGCTTCACGTCTGCGTTGAGTGTGGGGTCGTCGAGAACCGTCTTGGTGACCATGGTGAGCGCCAGGTCACCGCAGTTGATGGCAAGACCGGTGCCCTCGGTAAGGTGCATGCAGGGCTTGCCGCGACGAATCTGCCCGTTGTCGGCGATGTCGTCGTGGATGAGTGCGCCCGACTGAAAGTGCTCGATGGCCGCCGCTGCGCTGCGGGCGCTCTCAAAGCTGCCGCCTACCGCAGTGGCGGCGAGCATGCAGATGAGCGGGCGGTGGCGCTTGCCAGCGTTTGCCGTAAATGCCGAGAGCGGGGTATACAGGTAGCGCTCGATATCGGCGGAAGTCGCCTGTCCGTCAAAGAACGTGGCCAGATAGTCGTTAATCTGGTCAAAGTGCTGGGCTAAAAAGCTGGTAAACGGACTGGACACGGGTTCTCGCATTCTTTGATAGGTTGCATCGTTGCATTATGCAGACAACATATTGCCACATTAGGGCGTCGAGCGCGGCGGTTGAAGACGATTGGTCCATGCGGCCGCAAGTGCGGTAGGGGCTTGGCTAGATAAGCCCAAAGTGTTCGAGCGCGGTGACGACGCCGTCGTGGTCGATGCTGTCGGTGACATAGTCGGCCTTTTCCTTGAGGAAGTCCGGCGCGTTGCCCATGGCGATGCCAACGTCGACGGCGTTCATCAGCGAGACGTCATTGCTGGCGTCGCCGATGCCGTATACGGTTCCGTGGTGGGGATCGAGGGCGTCGAGTACAGACTGGATGCCCCCGCGCTTCGTGCATTCGCGGGGCGAGATTTCGGTTACCTCGAGTTCGAGCTCGTTAAAGCACAGCAGCGGCTCAAGTGCCTTATCTTGAGCGATGTGGTTGGCGAGCGATGTAGACATCAAGATCTTGTAGGCACTGTAATGTTGCAGCTGCGTGACTGCGTCGCCCAGGGTGCGCGCGTATCCGGGGGCATCGGGGGCATCGGCACTCATGCGCACGACGCCGTTGAGGCCCTCAAAGCGGATGACCTCGCCCGATTGCTCAAGGTAGGGGGCAAGATGCTGCAGCATACTGGGCGTCATCGACAGATCGCGAATTGCGTGTCCGTTGATCTCGGCGTAACCGCCCGCAAGACAGACGATGCCGGTCCAGGGCAGCTCAAGAAGTTTGGGGTGGATGCAGCTGAGGGTGCGCCCTGTGCAGATAAAGGCCATGTTGCCGTTTGCAACGAAATCGCGGATGGCCTGCGCAACCGCCTCGTTGGGATAGGGGGACAGGTCTCGCTCGCTCTCGGGAAGCTCTTGTGCCACTCGAGGGTCTTGCCACGCGAGCGTGCCGTCAATGTCGAAGAAGCAGATATCGCCGTGCTTGTGGGTTGGGCTGGCGGCAGGGGAGGCCGAGGTGGTGGGTACAAATCCCGGCTCGAGGCCTATGATCTGGTCAAAATGCTCTTTAACGCGGGGAACGGAGATGCCGATGATCACTTGGGCGGTCTTGCCCGTAATGATGAGGCCCTTGGCGCCCGCCGCGACGAAGGCTGCGTTGTCTGCGACAACGGAAGGATCTGCGACCTCAACGCGCAGACGCGTGGCGCAATTGGTCGCTCCTACAATATTGCTAACGCCACCCAAGAGCGCAACGACTTGCTCAGCAAGCAGATGATCTTGGGATGATTGGTTGTCGGTGCCGTTTTGGGCCGCGCCTTCTTTGGCAGAGCTTTTTCCCGTCAGACGTGCGAGCGCCGCATCGCTGGCGATATGATCCTCGCGGCCTGGGGTTTTTAGGTCGAAAGCCAGAATGAGGCCCCGGAAGACCAGAAAAAAGACAGCGCTAAACATCAGACCGATACCGAGCGCCAAAAGGTAGGAGCCGGCATGCATTCGCATGAGTGGGATGAAGTTGAAGGCCGTCATTTCCATGAGACCGCCCGAGAAGATGCCGACGATGCCAAAGAAGTTCATGGTCATGGCAAGGCAGGAGGATAGGACGGCGTAGAGCAAAAAGAGTCCGGGATAGGTGAACATAAAGAGAAACTCGAGCGGTTCGGTGACGCCGCAGACCACCGAGGCGACGATGGCGGGCAAAAGGATGACCTTAAGGCCGGCGCGGCGTTCGGGTTTGGCGGTGAAATAGAATGCTGCCGCGATGGCGGGAAGGCCAAAGAGCTTGCCCCAGCCGGTGGCGGTAAAACCTGCCCAGGGCGCAAGTTCATTTAAAGGGCGCGTGCTATGGGAGAGAATGGGGAGCAGGTTGGTCCACGTGGCGTAAATACCGTCGTGAATGACCAGATTGTCGTAATAGATGGGCATATAGAGCAGGTGGTGCAGCCCCATGGGCTCGAGTGCTCGCTCCAAAAACACAAAGATGCCCACGCCGAAGGGGCCGACGCCCGTAAGCGCGTGACGCAGCGTTTCGGTCGCCGTGTATGCGAAGGGCAAGATGGCGGCCGAGATAACGGCGAGGGCGAGCACGGCAAAAAAGCTGATGAGGTAGACCAGCGAGGAACCCGAGAAGGTGCCGAGCCAATCGGGAACCTTGGCATCGTAGAAGCGGTCATGGATGGCGACGACGGTTGCCGATACCGCCAGCGGGCCGATAATGCCGGTGTCGAGCGTCTTGATGCCGTCGATGACGGTGATGCCGCTGGCGGGGGTCAAAGATGATGGGTACTTAAGTCCAAGGTTGTCGCCGCTCAGCTTAATGATCTCGCTCAAAAAGAAGCAATAGGCAAAATAAGCCACGAGTGCCTCGAGGCAGCAGCGTGCCGGTTGCTTTTGGGCAAGACCGATAGGCAGCGCTACGGCAAAAAGGAGCGGGAGACGTTTAAAGACCGTCCACGAGCCGCGCTGGATGATGGTCCAGAAAACGTACCAAGGGGTTCCGTATACGGCGAGATCGCCGACGATGTCTACGGTCGTGGCGAGGGCGGAGATGCCGACCATGAGGCCTGATATAGAAAACAGCATGGCGGGCGCGAACATGGCTCCGCCAAAACGTTGGATTTTCTGCAGCATAATATGCCTTTCGGATGCAACATGCTGTGCGAGCAAGAACGTTTAAACAATGAACTCATTGTAGAGGACTGGGTGCTTGCCGCATTGACGGTTTTGATTCGGTCCGATTTGGGTTTCGGGGGAACCGTCGACGGTAAATAATCCGTGCTTTACCGATAATCGGTTTAAACAACCCAAAGAAATGCTATCGTGCCTAGCCATACATATTCATTAGAGGTGAAATCATGCCAAAAGCGATATACGAAGGAATCTACCGAGAAATACGCTCGCGCATCATGAATGGGACGTATGCGTTTCAGGAGATGCTGCCAACCGAAGCTGAGTTGACCGCGGAGTTCGGATGTACTCGCAATACCGTCCGTCGCGCCTTGGGTATGCTGGCCGACGGGATGTTTGTGCAGCCCATACACGGCAAGGGCGTGCGCGTTATTTGGCTTAAGGGCGAAACCGACATGTTGGGCGCACTCGAAGAGGTTGAGTCGTTTGGCGAGTTCGCAAAACGCAACAATGCCGTCGCATCGACCGAGGTCAAGTCTTTTGAACATTTGATTTGCACTGAGCAACTCTCTCGTCGCCTGGGCTTTAAGGTGGGCGAGGAGCTGATTCGCGTCGTGCGTGTCCGAAGCCTCAACGGCAGCGCGCGCCAGGTGGACCATGGCTACTTTTTGGAGTCGATCGCCAAGGGCCTGACCCCCGAGATTGCGGCAAGCTCTATCTACGACTATCTGGAGCACAAGCGTGGCGTCAAAGTGATGGCGAGCCGCCGTACGGTGAGCGTCGAGCTTGCCAACGATGAGGACTGCAGCTACTTGGACCTTGGCAAGTACAACTGCGTCGCCGTTATGGAGAGCCAGTCGTACACCTCGGACGGCATCTTGTTCGAGGTCACGCATGCCCGCACGCATCCTGAGATCTTCCACTACCGCGTCAACTCCAAGCGATAGCCGGCTAGCTCGCAGCCTGACGAGACTCATGCCCTCAAAGAGAAAACGCCCGGTCAAACCGACGATGCATCGGCTTGACCGGGCGTTTTCTCTGCATTCGATAACAAATAATTGTTTATACAAAACTTGTCAAGTATTAAGTCGAAATTACCGTTCACCGAAGTTTTTCTACCGCTCTAGTAATACTTGTTCAAACAACTAGCCAAATAGCGTATTGTACAAATCAGCAAAAGGGGCAAAGTCCCCGAGCCAATCTCCGAAGGCGGCGGCAAAGGGTGCCGCCACGGTGTGAAAGGGTGGATTGTAATGAAGAACGAAATGAGCAGAAGGCAGTTCCTGGGCTTTGCTGGTTCCGCGGCTGCGGTTCTTGGTCTGGGCCTCGTGGGCTGCGGTGGTTCTGCCGGCTCTGGCTCCTCTGCTTCTGGTGACGCTGCCGAGGTCTACTTCCTCCAGTTCAAGCCCGAGGTCGACAAGGAGTGGAAGGAGATCGCCAAGGCGTACAAGAAGGAGAAGGGCGTCGAGGTCAAGATCGTGACCGCCGCCTCCAACACCTACGAGGAGAAGCTCAAGTCCGAGATGTCCAAGAGCTCCGCTCCGACGCTGTTCCAGGTCAACGGCCCCACCGGCCTTAAGAACTGGAAGGATTACTGCGCCGATCTGTCCGACACCAAGCTCCGCGGCGAGCTCATCGACGACTCCCTGGCTCTGCAGTCCGACGGCAAGGATCTGGGAATCGACTGGGTTCAGGAGAGCTACGGCATCATCTACAACAAGGAGCTCCTCGAGAAGGCCGGCTACAAGGCCGAGGACATCAACTCCTTCGACAAGCTGAAGGCTTGCGCCGATGACATCCAGGCCCGCAAGGACGAGCTCGGCGTTGACGGTGCCTTCACTTCCGCCGGCATGGATGACTCCTCCAGCTGGCGCTACACCACCCACCTCGCCAACCTCCCGCTCTACTACGAGTTCGAGAAGGAGCACAACCAGGAGGACGACGAGATCAAGGGCGAGTATCTCGACAACTTTAAGCAGATCTTCGACCTGTACATCACCGACTCCACCTGCGATCCTTCGCAGCTCGCCTCCAAGACCGGTGACGACGCCACCAACGAGTTCGCAACCGGCAAGGCCGTCTTCTACCAGAACGGCTCTTGGGCCTACGCCGACCTCACCAAGGCCGGTATGACCGACGATCAGCTCGGCATGCTGCCGATCTACATCGGCGTTGACGGCGAGGAGAACCAGGGCCTGTGCTCCGGCGGCGAGAACTACTGGTGCGTGAGCTCCCAGGCTTCCGAGGATGCTCAGAAGGCCACCGAGGACTTCATGTATTGGTGCGTCACTTCTGACACCGCCACCAGCATCATCGCTGACAAGATGGGTCTGACCGCCCCGTTCAAGAGCGCTAAGGAGACCACCAACGTCTTCTCTCAGCAGGCCGTTGCTATGGCCAAGGACGGCAAGAAGACCGTCGCTTGGGACTTCGTTTACATCCCCTCCGAGGAGTGGAAGAAGAACCTCAAGCAGGCTCTCATCGCTTATGCTGCCGACAACACCAAGTGGGACGGCGTCAAGAACGCCTTCGTCGATGGCTGGAAGACCGAGAAGGCTGCTTCCGAGTAAGCAGTTGCTGCCCAAGCTATCTGATTAGCGACAGGGGGCGGGCAGACGTAGGTTTGCCCGCCCCCTGCATATTGAAAGGACCCTTCTATGGGCAAAGCACTCAAGCGCTGGTGGCCGCTCTTTATGCTGCCCACGTGCCTGGCGTTTATGATCGGGTTTGTGATTCCCTTTATCCAGGGTTTCTATCTCTCGTTCTGCCAGTTTATTACCATCAATAACGCGCACTTTGTCGGTATCGAGAACTACGTGCGCGCACTGACCGACCCGCAGTTCTCCACGTCGTTCTTCTTTACCGTGGCGTTTGCCTTCCTGTCGACGGTGCTCATCAACGTGATCGCGCTGGCCATTGCGCAGGCGCTCACCCGCAAGGCGCTCAAGGGCACCAACATCTTCCGTACGATTTTCTTTATGCCTAACCTGATCGGCGGCATTGTGCTGGGTTACATTTGGCAGATTCTGATCAACTGCCTGCTCTCCAACGTGGGTGCCCAGCTCATCGCCCTCAACTCCGCCGCTGGCTTCTGGGGCCTTATCATCCTGACCCTGTGGCAACAGGTCGGCTACATGATGATCATCTACATCGCCGGTCTGCAGTCCATTCCGTCTGACTACATCGAGGCCGCCAAGGTCGATGGCGCTACGGCATGGCAGACCTTTTGGAAGGTTAAGATCCCCAACCTGATGCCGACCATCACCATCTGCCTGTTCCTGTCCATCACCAACGGCTTTAAGCTGTTCGACCAGAACCTCGCCCTTACCGGTGGCGCCCCGGCGCACTCCACCGAGATGCTCGCCCTGAACATCTACAGCACGTTCTATTCGCGTGCTGGTATCGCATGGCAGGGCATCGGTCAGGCCAAGGCAGTTATCTTCTGCATCCTGGTCGTCGCCATCTCTATGATTCAGCTTAAGGCCACGAGGTCCAAGGAGGTGCAGCAGTAATGAAACGCGATAAGGCTATCAACCGTGCTCTCTCGATTTTCTTTACGATTCTGTCGCTCGCATGGATCTACCCCGTGTTCATGATTGCACTCAATTCCTTTAAGAAGGGGACCGCAATCAGCACCACCACGGCGTTCGATCTGCTCACGCCCGAGACGTTCAACGGCTTTGCAAACTACGTGCATGCCTTAAACGAGCAGGGTTTTGCCTCGGCGTTTATGTATTCGCTCATCATCACGGTCACGTCGGTCGTGCTGATCTTGGTGTGCTGCTCCATGTGCGCTTGGTACGTGGTTCGTGTCAACAACAAGATCTCGAACTTCTTCTATTACCTGTTCGTGTTCTCGATGGTCGTACCGTTCCAGATGCTCATGTTCACGCTGTCCAATTTGGCGGACCGCATCGGCTTTAATACGCCGTTCAACATCTGCTTTATCTATCTGGGCTTTGGCGCGGGCCTGGCGGTCTTTATGTTCGCCGGCTTTGTAAAGAACATCCCGCTCGAGATCGAGGAGGCGGCCATGATTGACGGCTGCAACCCGGTCCAGGTGTTCTTTAAGATCGTCCTTCCCATCATGAAGCCCACCTATCTTTCGGTCGGCATTCTCGAGACCATGTGGGTCTGGAACGACTACCTGCTGCCCTACCTTACGCTCGACTCCACCAAGTACAAGACCATTCCTATTTTGATCCAGTACTTCCGCGGCGGCTATGGCCACGTCGAGCTCGGCCCCATGATGGCCTGCATCATGATGGTCGTCATCCCCATCGTCATCATGTACATCTTCTGCCAGAAGTACATCATCGACGGCGTGGTGGCAGGTGCCGTCAAGGGCTGATGCCGTAACTGTTTTGCAAGTTTCTGCGGCGCCCCTCAGCGTGGCGCCGCATATCGAAAGGTAGAGACATGGCCGAGATCGTTCTCAAACATGTTCAGAAGGTGTATCCCAACAACGAGTCAAAAAAGAAGGGCTTCTTTGGCAAAAAGAAGAAGACCGAGGAGAAGAAGCACAACCTCAAGGTTACCGAGGACGGTGTGCTCGCCGTAGAGGACTTCAACCTCACCGTTCACGACCAGGAGTTCATCGTTCTCGTAGGCCCGTCTGGCTGCGGTAAGTCCACGACGATGCGCATGGTCGCCGGCCTAGAGGACATCACCTCCGGCGACGTGCTCATCGACGGCAAGCGCGTCAACGACGTGGCGCCCAAGGACCGCGACATCGCCATGGTGTTCCAGAGCTACGCTCTGTACCCCAATATGACGGTGTACGAGAACATGGCGTTTACGCTTGAGCTCAAGAAGGTCCCCAAAGACGAAATCGACCGTAAGGTTCGCTCTGCGGCCGAGATTCTGGGCATTACCCAGTACCTCGACCGTAAGCCCAAGGCGCTTTCGGGCGGCCAGCGCCAGCGCGTCGCTATCGGCCGCGCCATCGTGCGTGACCCCAAGGTCTTCCTGATGGACGAGCCGCTGTCCAACCTGGACGCCAAGCTGCGTAACCAGATGCGTGCCGAGCTCATTAAGCTGCGTCACGAGATCAAGGGCACCTTCATCTACGTTACTCACGATCAGACCGAGGCTATGACCCTCGGCGACCGCATCGTGGTCATGAAGGACGGCGTCGTCCAGCAGATCGCCACGCCGCAGGAGGTCTTCAACCATCCCGCGAACATCTTCGTCGCCGGCTTCATCGGCGTGCCGCAGATGAACTTCTTCGATGCCCAGCTGGTGCGCTCGGGCAACGGCTTTACTGTCAAGACCGAGGATATGAACGTGGCGCTCGCCCCGGAGACTTGCGCTCAGCTTGCCCTCAACTGGGACGGCGGCGACGTGAAGGAGATTACGGCCGGCGTGCGCCCCGAGCAGATTCTGCTTGCCGACAAGGACGAGGAGGGTGCGCTCCAGGGCACCGTCGAGGTGACCGAGCTCATGGGCTCGACCGAGCATGTCCACGTGACTGCTCCCGACGGCCAGTTTGTCCTGATCATTCCCGTCGTCGACCTCGAGGCCAAGGGCGCGCTCAAGGCGGGCGACCCCATCTGGTTCAAGTTCGAGAAGAACGCGACCCACCTCTTCGATAAGGTCTCTGGCAAGAACCTTATCTAGGCCCGGTGCAACCAGGCCCTTCCTTTGGGCGACTGCGGCTTTGCCATCCTTTTGCCGCGGTCACATATAAGGCTCCCCTCCCGTCCACTGGGCGAGAGGGGAGCCTTTCTTTGTGTTGGGACTGTCTGACCGGTCGTTTGTCTCGATCTGTAACGGATAGGGCCGATTTCGGACGTTAGATGTTACAGATCGAGACGGTTCCGCTGAGCTAACCATTTCATCTAAATCTGTAACACCAAAGGCGAATTTCACCTGCTAGATGTTACAGATTGAGATAAACCCGAGGGGAGGGGCCGGTATGTCTCAATCTGTAACGGCTGGGACCGTTTTGGTTGAGTAATTGCTACGGATCGAGATTGTTTGGCCGAGTTGGATCACAGGGTAACGTGCGGGCACAAAAAACGGAGCCGTGTTGCCACGACTCCGTTCCTCAAGAGAATGGGTAAGGGGAATGGGTTAGTCCAGGTGCCAGATCTCGTCGTTGTACTGGGAGATCGTACGGTCGGACGAGAAGGTGCCGGCGTTGGCGATATTGATGAGCGCCTTGCGCATCCAGGCGTCCTGGTCCTCGTAGTCGGCCAGCACGCGCTCCTTGGTCTGGATGTACTCCTCAATGTCAAGCAGGGCCATAAACCAGTCCTTGCCCTTAATGTCGTCGTGCAGGCGCTGCAGGCGCTCGGCATTGCCGGTCGCCATAAAGGCCGGGTTGGTGATGAAGTCCACCAGCAGTTTAATGCCGGGCTTGCGGTAGAGTGCGCCGGCATCGTAGGTGCCGTCGGCGTAGAGCTGCTCGACCTGTTTGGACGAGGCGCCAAAGGTATAGATGTTCTCGTCGCCCACGAGCTCGGCAATCTCCACGTTGGCGCCGTCGAGCGTGCACAGGGTTAGGGCGCCGTTGAGCATGAACTTCATGTTGGAGGTGCCGCTCGCCTCCTTGGAGGCCAGGCTGATCTGCTCGGAGATGTCAGCGGCGGGGATCACGCGCTCGGCGGCGGTGACGTTGTAGTTCTCGATCATGACAACCTGCAGGTAGGGAGCCACGTCGGGGTCGTTTGCAATCCACTGCGACAGCGTCAGGATCAGATGGATGATGTCCTGCGCGATAGTGTAGGCAGGCGCCGCCTTGCCGCCAAAGATGATGGTGACAGGGTGCTTAGGCCTGTTGCCGTTCTTGATATCGAAGTACTTCCAGATGATGTAGAGCGCGAGCATCTGCTGACGCTTGTACTCGTGGATGCGCTTGACCTGGACGTCGATGATGGCGTTGGAGGGAATGGTCACGCCCTGCTCGAGCGCCATGAACTGGCGCATGATGGCCTTGGCCTCGACCTTGGTGGCGGCCAGGCGCTCAAGAACGTCCTTGTCGTCGGCGAACTTGGCGAGTTTGCTCAGATCGCCGGTGCTGCGCCAGTCGGTGCCGATTACATCGTCGAGCAGGCTGGCGAGCGCGGGGTTGGCTCCATGGATCCAGCGGCGGAAGGTGATGCCGTTGGTCTTGTTGGAGAACTTCTCGGGATAGATCTCGTAGAACGGATGAAGCTCGGTGTCCTCCAGGATCTTGGTGTGGAGGGCGGCTACGCCGTTGATGGAGAAGCCAAAGTGGATGTCCATGTGGGCCATGTGGACGGTGTCGTATTCGTCGATGACGGCGACGCGCGGGTCATCGTGCTCGGCCTTCGCGATCTCATCGAGCTTGACGATAATGTCGGCGATGGCAGGGGAGACCTTCTGCAGGCTGACGAGCGGCCACTTCTCGAGCGCCTCGGCAAGAATCGTGTGGTTAGTGTAGGCGACCATGGAGCGTACGATGGTCACGGCCTCGTCAAACTCGATGCCATGCTCGGTGGTGAGCAAGCGAATGAGCTCGGGGATGACCATGGTGGGGTGCGTGTCGTTAATTTGGACCACGGCGTAGTCGGCCAGATCGTGCAGGTTGCTGCCGCGCTCGATGGCCTCGTCGATCAGGAGCTGGGCGGCGTTGCTCACCATGAAGTATTCCTGGTAGATGCGAAGCAGGCGGCCCTGCTCGTCGGAATCGTCGGGGTAGAGGAACAAGGTGAGGTTTTTGGCGATCTCGGTCTTGTCGAAGTCGATGGAGCTGCCGGGGACCAGGCCGTCGTCGACGCTCGCCAGGTCGAACAGGCGCAGACGGTTCTTGGTGGGCTGGCCGTAACCGGGCACGTCGATGTTGACGAGCTTGGAGGTAACGGCAAAATCGCCGAACTCGACGGTGTAGGAGCGGTCGTCGTCGACTAGGATGTCCTGCTCACCGAGCCACTCGTCGGGGACGGCCTTCTGCTGGTTGTCGACAAAGCGCTGACGGAACAGGCCGTAGTGATAGTTGAGGCCCACGCCATCGCCGGTCAAGCCCAGCGTGGCGATGGAATCCAGGAAGCATGCGGCCAGGCGGCCCAGGCCGCCGTTGCCGAGCGACGGCTCGACCTCGAACTCCTCGATCTTGTTGAGGTCGTGGCCTGCGGCGGTGAGCTGGTCCTTAACCTCGTCGTAGATGCCGAGGTCGATCATGTTGTTGATGAGCAGCTTGCCGATCAAAAATTCGGCGGAAATGTAATAGAGCTTTTTCTTGCCGTTGTTGAGCGGGCAGGCGGCGGAGCGCTCCTGCACGAGTTTGACCAGCAGCTTGTAAATGCGACGGTCGTCGAGCTGCTCGAGCGAGGTGCCAAAAGACTGCTCGGCGAGTTCCATGAGGTTAATTTGGGGCATGTTTCCTCCTGTAATGGGTTGATTACATGTCTACAATTCATAAGAATCCCGCGCGAGGGGATTGGGGTGGCCTCGCGCGGGAAAAGCAAGCGCGTCCGCACGGTGGGGAGGGGTCGGGCGCGGTAGCTCCTATTGAGGAAGCTCGATTTCGGCTTCCGACGGGATGCGGAAGTAGGTCTCGGTCCAGTCGGTGAGTTTGTGCTCGAGCTCGCGGGTGATGGCGCCGTCGAGCATGCGCCAGGTCCAGTTGCCGCCCAGTGTGGCAGGGGTGTTGATGCGCGCCTCGTTGCCCAAGTTGAGCAGGTCCTGCATGGTGTAGATGCACGTGTCGCTCACGCTGGCGGCGATGGTGCGATTGAGTGCATCTGCCATGGGTTCGCCGGCCTGCTGATGGGTGTACAGGGCTGCCTGCTCGCGCTGACGAGGGGTGGCCGTTCCCTCAAACCAACCGCGCGCCGTCTCGTTATCGTGGGTGCCCACATAGGCGACGGTGTTGGCGATGTAGTTATGCGGCAGGTAGTACGAGTTGGCGCCCTCAAAGGCAAACTGCAGGATCTTCATGCCGGGGAAGCCCGAGTTGTCGCGCATGTCGATGACGCCGGGGGTGAGGAAGCCCAGGTCCTCGGCGATGATGGGCAGCGTGCCGAGCTTTTCCTCGAGCGTCTTGAAGAACTTGAGGCCGGGACCCTGCGTCCACGAACCGTAAGACGAATCGGGCGAGGAGAACGGCACCTCCCAATAGGCCTCGAAGCCGCGGAAGTGATCCAGGCGGATGACGTCGTACATGTCGAGGGCGGCGCAAATGCGGCCCTCCCACCAGGAGAAGCCGTCGGACTCCATGCCGTCCCAGTCGTAGATGGGGTTGCCCCAGTACTGGCCGGTGGCCGAGAACTGGTCGGGCGGCGTGCCGGCGACGCTCACGGGATTGCCGGCGGCGTCGATCTTAAAGAGCTCAGGCGTGGCCCACATCTCGACGGAGTCGCGTGAGACATAGATGGGCAGGTCGCCGATGATGAGGATGTCGCGCTCGTTGGCATAGGCCTTGAGGCGGCTCCACTGACGATCGAAGAAGTACTGCGTCATCTGGTGGTAGAGCATGCGCGCGGGATGGGCAGCGCAGACCTTGGCAGAAGCCTCGCCACGGGTACGGAGCTCTGCGGGCCACTCCCAAAATGCCTTGAGACCGCACTCCTCCTTGACGGTCATGAACTCACAGTAGGGGATGAGCCAGTCCTCGTTGGCTTGGATAAAGTCATCGAAATCGGCCGGCTTGTCGACAGCAAAGCGCTCAGCGGCGCGGTCGAGAATCTGACGGCGGCCGCCAAAGATAGCACCGTAGTCGACATTGCTGGGGTCGGATCCCAGATACACGCCATCGATATCGCGCTGCTCCAGATACCCTGCTTCGATAAGCTCGGCAAAGTCGATAAAGTTGGGGTTGCCTGCGCGGGCCGAGAACGACTGATAGGGCGAATCGCCATAGCTGGTCGTCGTAAGGGGCAGAATCTGCCAGTAATGTTGTTTGCACGAGGCGAGAAAATCGACGAAGTCGTAGGCATTCCAGCCAAAGCCGCCGATTCCGTATGGTCCGGGCAGAGACGAGACGGGCATGAGGACGCCGCTTGCACGCTCCATGAATGCGCTCACCAACCTTCTTGTTGTGGGGTCGGCCTGCCGATGGGTGTGCAGTCCGCCTCCGATGTTCTGATTCGATACGCCTATTGTAAAACATGTTGTTTAAACATGTACAGGCAAGATAAAAAAGTTGGTCGATTTTCGGCGAATGGTTACATGCCATGAAAAAGCCCCGACCTCACAACGTGAGATCGGGGCAAGAGCGGTATGTAGGTTTTTGCTACTCGGCGTCGGTGAAGCCGTTGGGGTTGTGGCTCTGCCAGTTCCAGCTATCGCGGCACATGTCCGCGATGTCGTACTGGGCCTTCCAGCCCATCATGCGCTCGGCCTTGGAGGCATCGCACCAGTTGGCAGCGATGTCGCCGGCGCGGCGCTCGCGGATCACGTAGGGCAGCTCCTTGCCACAAGCCTTGGAGAAGGCGGCGACGACCTCGAGTACCGAGGTGCCGGTGCCGGTGCCCAGGTTAAAGATCTCGACGCCGGTTTTGCCGTTCATCCAGTTAAGGGCGGCAACGTGACCAGAGGCCAGATCGCACACGTGGATGTAGTCGCGCACGCCGGTGCCGTCGGGGGTGGGGTAGTCGTTGCCAAAGACCTGAACGGCCTCGAGCTTGCCCACGGCGACCTGGGCGACATAGGGCACCAGGTTGTTGGGGATACCCTTGGGGTCCTCGCCGATCAGGCCCGACGGATGAGCGCCGATGGGGTTGAAGTAACGGAGCAGCACGACGTCCCACTCGGGGTCGGCGGTGTGGACGTCCATAAGGATCTGCTCGATCATCCACTTGGTCCAACCATAGGGGTTGGTCGCGGGCTTCTTAGGATCCTCCTCGGTGACGGGCGGGTTGTCCGGGTCGCCGTAGACGGTCGAGGAGCTCGAGAAGATGATGGACTTGCAGCCATGGTTGCGCATGACGTCGATGAGCACCAGGGTGTTCTCGATGTTGTTGTGGTAGTACTCGACGGGCTTGCTCACCGACTCGCCGACGGCCTTAAAGCCGGCAAAGTGGATGACGCGGTCGATCTGATGGGTATCGAAGATCTTGTTCATCGCATCGCGGTCGAGCACGTTGGCCTCGTAGAAGGTGAGGTTCTTGGCGGCCTCGTCGCCCACGATGGTCTTGACGCGGTCGACGGCGACGGCGCTGGAGTTGGAGAGATCATCGACGATGACGACCTGGTAGCCACCCTCGAGCAGCTGAACGACGGTGTGCGAGCCGATAAAGCCGGCGCCACCGGTAACGAGGACGCAGGTGTCTTTGGGGTCGAGTGCTTTGGACATGTAGTCTCCTATCGAATCAGGAACACTTCTTCAGGGGAGTATAGCGCAGGCAGGGACGCCCAAATCGTGCACTGTAGGAAAAGCAGAGGATCATGCTAGCGTACTCATAGAAGAGCTTGCGTACGCACAACCTGATCTTTGGCGTTTGCTTACGAGCCGCCGACCTTGTAGTTTCCTGCCGTTCGTGGAAATCGTTGGGACGCGCCATATGTACGCTAATATGTATGAGTTGAGCGACATATAAATAAACATGTAACGGAGTACATATGTCACCAAACAGCGATTCCATCCTTTCCCAGGAGCTCTCGCGCCGCACTGCCCTTAAGGCCCTGTTCGGCGCCGCTTCTGCGGCAGTTCTTTTTGGCCTGCCCGCTCGCGCCCATGCGGCGGAGGCTTCCAAAGAAACCACCGATAAACTGAATGCCGCCCAGGCCCAGCTCGACGAGGTACAGGCCCAGCTCGACAGCATCGCAAATGAGTATGCGGCGCTGGCCAACAAGAATGCCCAGACCCTCAACGACATTGAGAATGTCCAGGGCAAGATTGACGACACACAGGCTCAGATCGATGAAAAGAAGGCCGAGCTCAAGAAGAAGCGTAACGACCTTTCCGATCGCGTGGCCGCCAGCTACAAGTCCGGCGGCACGAACATCCTGTCGCTGCTGCTGGCCTCTGGCTCGTTTGAGGAGCTCGTTGCCAACGCGCATTACGTTGAGAAGATCAACAAGAGCGACCGCGATGCCATCGAGGACATCCAGACGATTCAGGCCGAGCTCGACGCACAGAAGACCGAGCTCGAAGCACAAAAGGCTGACCTGGAGAAACTCAAGGATCAGCAGACGGCTCAGATGCAGGATATGCAGGCCAAGCAGCAAGAGGTCCAGACCGTGCTGAACGGTCTTTCCGACGACGTCAAGGAGCTCATGGCTCAGCGTGATTCCGAGATTCTCGCTGCCGCCCAGGCCGAGGAGGCCGCTAGGAAGGCGGCTGCGGCAGCCGCGGCCTCTGCGAACACGGGCTCTTCTTCGGGTGGCTCGAGCTCGGGTGGCGGCTCGTATGCCGGCGGCACCCCGCAACAGACGGGCGGTTCGGGCAAGCAGCAGGCCGTCGTCAATGCGTGCTACTCGACGCCTTCTCCCGGCCAGGGCTGGTGTGCTGCCTGGGTTACCAACGTCTTCCGCAATGCCGGCGTGGGCTATTTTGGCGGCAACGCGTGTGACATGTTCAACGCCTGGTGCTATAGCTCCGACCGCTCGGCGCTGCAGGTGGGCATGATCGTGGCCGATTCCTCGCACAGCGGCACGGGTGCTCCGGGCCTTATCTACGGTCATGTGGGTATCTACGTTGGCGGCGGCATCGTAATGAGCAACGAGGGCGCCATTACGTCTAAGTCGCTTGATTCGTTTATTAGCTTCTATGGTACTGGCTCTGGCGTGCGTTGGGGCTGGCTTGGCGGTATTGCGCTGTCGTAACGCAAGTTGGGCCGGGACTGTCCGAGAGGCATAAGGTTGCCTGCTCGGACAGTCCTGCTCGCACGGAGAGCACATTAAGTGCTCTCCGGCTCGTGCGGAACTCGCGACGGAGCAAAGTCCTCCGTCCGCCTCCTACGTTTACTTGCTTGCCGGGTACTCGACCTCACGCTGCTTGGCACAAGTGATCTATCTGAAAAAAATCCACCTGTAGGTAAACCCTTGTAGAAAGGTTGACTGTTATGGCTAAAGAACTCGATTTCGACGCTATCAAGGCTGCTGCTGAGTCTCATCGTGCTGATATGACTCGCTTCCTGCGCGCTATGATCTCTCACCCCTCTGAGTCTTGCGAGGAGGGTGAGGTTGTCGCTTGCATCAAGGCCGAGATGGAGAGCCTTGGCTATGACGAGGTCAAGGTCGACGGCCTGGGCAACGTCATGGGCTTTATGGGCGAGGGCGACAAGATCATCGCCATCGACTCTCACATCGACACCGTTGGCATCGGCAACATCGAGAACTGGGATGCCGATCCCTATGAGGGCTACGAGACCGACGAGATCATCTACGGCCGCGGTGGCTCCGACCAGGAGGGCGGCATGGCTTCTGCTACCTACGCTGCCAAGATGATGAAGGACATGGGCCTCATCCCCGAGGGCTACAAGATCATGGTCGTCGGCACCGTCCAGGAAGAGGACTGCGACGGCATGTGCTGGCAGTACATCTACAACAAGGACGGCATTAAGCCCGAGTTCGTCATTTCCACCGAGCCCACCGACGGCGGCATCTATCGCGGTCACCGCGGCCGCATGGAGATCCGCGTCGACGTTCACGGCACCTCCTGCCACGGCTCCGCTCCCGACCGCGGTGACAACGCCATCTACAAGATGGCCGACATCATCGGCGATGTCCGCGCCCTCAACAACAACGGCTGCGACGAGTCGACCGACATCAAGGGCCTCGTCAAGATGCTCGACCCCAAGTACAACCCCGAGCACTACGAGGACGCCCGCTTCCTGGGCCGCGGCACCTGCACCGTCAGCCAGATCTTCTACACCAGCCCCAGCCGCTGCGCTGTCGCTGACTCCTGCGCCATCTCCATCGACCGTCGCATGACCGCCGGCGAGACCTGGGAGTCCTGCCTGGACGAGATCCGCAACCTGCCGGCCGCCAAGAAGTACGGCGACGACGTGAAGGTCTCCATGTACATGTACGACCGTCCGTCCTGGACCGGCGAGGTTTACGAGACCGAGGCTTACTTCCCCACGTGGATCAACAAGGAGACCGCTCCGCACGTCAAGGCCCTCGTCGACGCCCACAAGGCCATGTTCGGTGACGAGCGCATCGGCTGCGAGCCCAGCATGGACAAGCGCACCGGTCGTCCGCTGTGCGACAAGTGGACCTTCTCCACGAACTGCGTTTCCATCCAGGGCCGCTATGGCATCCCCTGCGTTGGCTTTGGCCCGGGTGCCGAGTCTCAGGCTCACGCTCCCAACGAGGTCACCTACAAGGACGACCTGGTCACCGCTGCTGCCATGTACGTGGCTGCCCTGAACCTCTACGATCCGAGCCAGGCCGATGGCGACGCTACCGTGTTCCGCGCTGGTCTGACCAACAACAAGATCGACTAGTCCCATTCCTTGATCTTGTTGAGCCGGGGGCCGCTCGTGTCCCCGGCACCCCCTGTTGACTTGGGGCCCGCGGTCGTTATCTCCCATGCTTCCTCAACGGTAGCGGGTCCTCGTCATAGTGCTCTGCATGTTCTAGCCACACGCGCATGCCGGGGCACATCTACTCATTGCGATCGTTTCACCTTTAGAAAGGACATTTACATGGACGCTAAGTTTACCGAGCTCGTCGAGCAGCTGAACGGCCTCGATTTTAAGGGCATGTACGGCAGCGACTTCCTGCACACCTGGGACAAGACCACCGATGAGCTCAAGGCGCTCTACATCGTCGCCGACGCCCTGCGCGAGCTGCGCGAGAACAACGTTTCGTCCAAGATCTTCGATTCGGGTCTGGCCGTCTCGCTGTTCCGTGACAACTCCACCCGTACGCGCTTCTCCTTCTCTAAGGCAGCCAACCTGCTCGGCCTTGAGCTGCAGGACCTGGACGAGAAGAAGTCCCAGATCGCTCACGGCGAGACCGTCCGCGAGACCGCTACCATGATCTCCTTCATGGCCGACGTCATTGGCATCCGCGACGACATGTACATCGGCAAGGGCGACGCCTACATGGCCGAGGTCTCCGAGTCCGTGCAGCAGGCCTACGAGGACGGCGTTCTGGATCACCGTCCCACGCTCATCTCCCTGCAGTCCGACTCCGATCACCCCACGCAGTCCTCTGCCGACATGCTCTACCTCATCAACGAGTTTGGCGGCCTCGAGAACCTCAAGGGCAAGAAGGTTGCTGTCACCTGGGCCTACTCGCCCTCTTACGGCAAGCCGCTGTCCTGCCCGCAGTCGCTGATCAGCCTGCTGCCCCGCTTTGGCATGGACGTCACCCTGGCCCACCCCGAGGGCTACGACCTCATGCCCGAGGTCGTCGAGCGCGCTAAGGGCTACGCCGCCGAGTCCGGCACCACCTTTAAGCAGGTCAACACCATGGCCGAGGCCTTCGAGGGCGCCGACATCGTGATCCCCAAGAGCTGGGCTCCGTTTGCCGCCATGGAGAAGCGTACCAACCTGTACGCCGAGGGCGACGACGCCGGCATCGCTGCGCTCGAGAAGGAGCTGCTCGCTCAGAACGCTACGCATCAGGATTGGTGCTCCACGACCGAGCTCATGGAGAAGACTGCCAACGGCCAGGACACCATCTTTATGCACCCGCTGCCCGCCGACATCTCCGGTGTCTCTTGCGAGCACGGCGAGGTCAACGCCGACGTCTTCGACATGCACCGTGTGGGCATGTACAAGGAGGCCAGCTACAAGCCGTACGCTATCGCAGCCATGATGTTCCTGCAGAAGGTTGCCGATCCCGCCGCTACCCTCAAGGCCCTCGACGAGCGCAACACCGCCCGTTGGTTCCAGGCCTAAAGCCGGGTTGAGGTAAGCCATGTAAAAGGGGCACTCTGCCAACCGGCGGGGTGCCCCCTTTTTTGCATCGTGGGCGTGCGGGATAAGCGCTTTCGATGCAGATGCCCCACGGCGCGAGTTATGGGTACGATGGTTTCAGGGGAGGTATCGCCATGAAACTTGGTTGCGTCATTATGGCCTCGGGCGAGGGCAAGCGGTTTGGCTCTAACAAGATGCTCGCCGATATCTATGGCGAGCCGCTGATTGCCCGGACCATCGATTCGGTCCCCGGGGGCTTTGATGTTGTGGTTTCGACGCGTTGGCCCGAGGTCGCTCAGATTTGCGAGGACAAGCATTGCCCGTGCGTGCTGCACGATGGCGAGTTGCGCAGCGAAAGCGTCCGTGCGGGCCTTTCGTGGGGAGTCGAACGCAACTGGAAAGGTTGCCTCTTTTTGCCGGGCGACCAGCCGCTCGTGAGTTTGGATTCTTTTGAGGCTATGGTTCGTGCATTTGACGAGCGTGGCCGCAAGCATCCGGTGCGTCTTGCGTGCAACGGTGAGCCTTCGAGCCCGGTGCTCTTCCCAAGGCGACTGTTCCCTTCGCTCGTGCTTCTCGAGGGCAAGGACGGTGGTGGGTCGATTATCAAGGGCCGCACCGACGTTGCGTTAGTCGAGGCGCGTGCCTACGAGCTGTGGGACGTCGATACCGCCAAGGGACAGCGACGCATAACGGAGCATATCGCCGCCTGCTCGTATTTTGATCGCGTGGCCAACTGCATCAATCAATAAGGAGCAATTATGATCATCATCAAAAACGGCGCGCTCGTGACGCCCCAGGGGCTTCGCCGCGCCGATCTTGCCATGGAGGGCGACAAGATTGTGCGGATCGCCGCAGCGATTGAGCCGGCCGAGGGCGATACCGTCCAGGACGCCACCGCCTGTTGGGTGTTCCCCGGCTTTGTCGATGGCCACACGCACATGCAGTGCTGGACTGGCATGGATTGGACGGCCGATAGCTTTGAGACCGGCACACGTGCGGCTGCCTGCGGCGGTACGACGACCATCGTGGACTACGCGACGGCTGATCGCGGCGTGACCATGCCCGATGCCCTTGCCGAGTGGCATCATCGCGCCGACGGAACCTGCACGGCCAACTACGCTTTTCATATGGCACTCGCCGAGTGGAATGAGCGCAACCGCGCCGATCTTTCGGCCATGCGCGAGGCGGGCGTATCGTCGTTTAAGACCTACTTTGCCTACGACCACCTGCGCTTGGACGATGCCGAGACGCTCGAGGTGCTGGAGGAGCTCAAACGCGTGGGCGGCATGCTCTGCGTGCATTGCGAGAACGGCACGTTGGTGAATGAGCTGCAGAAGCGCGTGTACGAGCAGGGGATTCATGGGCCCGAGGGGCATGCGCTCAGCCGTCCGGACGTGTGTGAGGCCGAGGCCGTGAGCCGCCTGCTGTATCTGGCGCACCTAGCCGGCGACGCACCGGTCAACGTGGTGCATCTTTCGACCAAGCTGGGGCTCGAGGCCATTCGCGCTGCCAAGGCGCGCGGGCAGAAGAACATCTATGTCGAGACCTGCCCTCAGTATCTGATGCTCGACGATACGTGCTACTTGGAGCAGGGCGAGGACGGCTTTGCGGGCGCCAAGTATGTGATGAGCCCGCCGCTGCGCCATGCCGGTGACCGTGCCGCGCTGCGCGAGGCGCTTGTGGCCGGCGAGATCGATACCATCGCCACCGACCACTGCAGCTTTAACCTGCATGGGCAAAAGGACCGCGGGCGCGACGACTTCCGCGCGATTCCCAACGGCGGGCCCGGCGTGGAGCATCGTCCCGTCGCGATCGCTACGAGCTTTGAGGGACAGCTGGGCCCCGAGGATCTGTGCCGCTTGATGAGCGAGAACCCGGCGCGCGTCTTTGGCATGTATCCGCGCAAGGGCTGTCTTGCTGAGGGCTCCGATGCCGACGTGTGCGTGTGGGATCCCAAGGTGCGCTGGACGATCAGTGCCGCGACGCAGCATCAGGCCGTGGACTACACGCCGCTCGAGGGCTTTGAGGCACATGGCCGCGCCAAGGCCGTGTTTGTGAATGGCGTGCTGGCGGCGCGCGACGGCGAGCCCACCGGAGCCCAGCCCGGTCGCTACGTTCCCCGCTAACGGGGGGGTGCCGGACCCTCTCCGCAGTTGCGGTGAAATAGTTCCTGTTTAGCCGCCAAATAGGCCGTTTCAGGAACTATTCCACCGCAACTTATAGGCCTGCTGGGGCAGCGCCGGCTACTTGAGGCTGGTGGCGACGATGGGGCGGCCGAGGACAGCCTCGAAGCGATCTGCCATCGTTGGATCGGCAAGCGTGTCGACTTGGTTGAGCATGATGTGGGCATTGTTGAGGTTCAGCATCTGCAGCTCGGCATTGAGCACCTGGGCGACGCGCTCTGGGGTGGCAGCGTCGGTGGGCTCGCAGCCGCAGCGCTCGCAGAAGAGCTCGGGGCGGTGGACAACCTCGGCGACGGGCTTGCCCAGCCCCGAGGCGCCGACGACCCAGACAACGTTTGCCGTGGCGGCGGGAATTACCGGCTCCCAGGCGGCATGCGCCTTGAGCGGGAGTCGCTTGCTGCCATCTGCCTCGGCCAACACATAGTCAAAGCGCTGCGCCAGCTGGTCGATCGGCTCAGCGGGGGCGGAGAGCTTGCCTGTCTCCGGGTCCAAAACACCCGCCTGGCAGATGCTTCCGCGGACAAGTCCCGCGCATGCCTCGCAGGTGCAACCGGGGACATGCGAGGCGCCCGGCTTCCAAGGCACGGCGTCCAGGCGACGGCTCGACCCGTCCCACGGCACGCCGGCGACGGGGAACATATGCGTGGTGGTGCAGAGGAGCGCGCGGCCGCCAGCGCGCATAAGCTCAAGGCCGAGCGTCTTTAGCAAGGTCGACTTGCCACCGCTGCCGATAATCGCGGTAATGCCCGGCTTGATCCTGAGCGCCGAGGCAAGATTGCCGCTAACCGTTTCCATCTGTTCACCGCCGTATAATACTGTGATAATAAATAATCATCAGAGTAGCGGTCGAACCGCTTTTGCTCTGCTCAAACCGTAGCACAGGGAGGTGCCCCGGGAATGCTCGTTTATGTTCGCGGCGCCGGCGATATCGCCACGGGTGTCGCTGCCCGTTTGGTGCGCGCCGGCGTGTCGGTCGTTATGGCCGATATCGCGGTTCCCACGTGCATCCGTCGCACAATCAGTTTTTGCGAGGCCATTCGCTTGGGCGAGGTCCAGGTCGAGGGTATTTGCGCCCGCTTGGCGCAGACGCCGGCAGAGGTGCTTGCAATTACCGAGGCCGGAGACGTCGCCGTCGTGGTAGACCCCCAGGCCAAGATGCTCGACGAACTGAAGCCCGCGGCCGTGGTGGACGCGATTCTGGCCAAGCGCAACTTGGGCACCACGCGCGATATGGCGCCTGTCGTTATTGCCGTGGGACCGGGCTTCACCGCGCCGGTTGACTGCGACGCCGTGGTCGAGACCATGCGCGGGCATTTTCTCGGCCGTGTCATTACCCAAGGTTCGCCCCAGCCCAACACGGGCGTGCCGGGCATTATCGCCGGCTATGGCAAGGAACGTGTTATCCACAGCCCCGCCGCCGGCGTGTTTCGGTCCGACCGCGCAATCGGCGACATCGTGAGCGCCGGAGACGTGATTGGCTACGCGGGCGATACGCCCATGTGCACGCAGATCGATGGCTGTCTGCGCGGGCTTTTGGCGAACGGCGTGCAGGTGACTGAGGGCTTTAAATGCGCCGATGTCGACCCGCGCGGCGATGCCAGCTATATCAACTACATTTCGGACAAAGCGACGTCGGTCGGCGGCGGCGTGCTCGAGGCACTCGCTATGCTCACCGATGTCTTTAGAGGATAGAAGGCGGCAATGGAAAAGCTCGATGTGGTGAATGCGGCGCTTGCCGCCCTGCGTGCTGGCGAGACGTGCGAGCTGGTGGTCGTGGCCGGTACGGCGGGGTCGTCCCCGCGCGGTGTGGGCGCCTGGATGGCCGTCTTTGCCGATGGCAGCCAGGCGGGCACTATCGGCGGCGGCAAGATTGAGCTCTTTGCGCTGGATGAGGCGCGCGAGCTCCTGAGCGCGGGACGGTCGCGTCTGGTCCGCTACACCATGGGCGGCGAGAACTCCGATACCGGCATGATCTGCGGCGGAGCCATCTGCCTGTGCTATCTGCACCTGGATGTATCGCAGGTGCCGTTGTTCCAGTCGGTTGCCGACGTCTTGGCGTATCGACGCATCGGCGACTTCGTCATCGACTTTGAACCGTTTATCGCAAACGCGCTCGAGGGCGATGTGGCCGAGTACCATGGCGGGGCATCGCGCCATACCATTGCGGGCTGCCCCGAGCTTTCGCTGGTGGAGGAGGGGAGTAAGGTCACCTACACCAACGCCGCCTCCGAGATTCCCCCGGCGCACATCGAGACGCTCTGCCCCGAGGGCCTGACCTACATCTTTGGCTGCGGACACGTGGGCGCTGCGACGGCGCGCGTACTCACGGCGGCGGGCTTTGCCGTTGTGGCGTGCGATGACCGCCCCGGCACGCTGACGCCCGAATGGGTGCCCGGTGTCTACGATCGTCGCCTGGTCGATTACAAGAACCTGAGCAAGCAGTGCCCCATCGGCCCGCGCGACTTGGTGGTCGTGGCCACAGCAGGCCACAAGTCCGATATCGACGTGGTGATTCAGGCCATGCGCGCTAAACCCGCCTATCTGGGCTGCTTGGGCTCGCGCCGCAAGACGGCCTTTGTGCGCGCCCGTTTGGAGCAGGAGGGCTTTACGCAGGACCAGATCGACGAGCTGCACCTGCCGATCGGCGTTGCCATCGAGGCCGAGGATCCCGAGGAGATTGCCATCTCCATCGCCGCCGAGATGATCCACCTGCGCCGCACCAAACTCGTCCCCCGCAAGCGCTAGTCGCATCGCCATCAATAAGTTGCGGTGGAATACGGACTGTTTAAGCCTGTTAGGCCGCCAAACGGTCCCTATTTCACCGCAACTGCCATTTTCCTCCGTGCCCTAGGGATCAATTTGTGCGGGGGAGTTGTGGAGTTGTGCAGGCAGACGAGGTTTTTCTGGAAATACGCTCCCGATGCGCGTATAGTACCGATTGTTTTGTCGGCTCCTGCTGCGTCGAGTCCAAACCGCGAAATGCCATGAGCGGCGCGGATGCAGTCAGGAGGCACGAGGACAACCCATCGTGGCCACGCCCCGTGCTTAAAACCCCAAGAAGGAGTGAACAATGGCAGAAGAGAAGTATGTGCCGCGTCTGAAGACCAAGTACAACAACGAGGTCAAGCAGCAGCTTCAGGACAAGTTCCAGTACGAGAACGTCATGATGATCCCCAAGTTTGAGAAGATCGTCGTGAACATGGGTGTCGGCGAGGCCGCTACCGATTCCAAGGCCATCGACGGTGCCGTGCGCGACCTGCGCGCCATCACCGGTCAGCAGCCGATGATCACCCGTGCCCGCAAGTCCATCGCTACCTTCCGCCTGCGCGCTGGTATGCCGATCGGCTGCAAGGTTACCCTGCGTGGCGACCGTATGTGGGAGTTCTTCGATCGTCTGACCTCCGTCGCGATCCCCCGTATCCGCGACTTCCGCGGCATCTCCGCCAAGAGCTTCGACGGCCGTGGTAACTTCTCCATGGGCGTCACCGAGCAGCTCATCTTCCCCGAGATCGACTTCGATTCCGTCGATCACCAGCGTGGTATGGACATCACTTTCGTGACCACCGCCAACACCGATGAGGAGGCCAAGGCCCTTCTGGACGCCTTCGGTTTCCCGTTCAAGAAATAGGTTCACCTGCCCTATAAGCGCCGTTCCCACAAGGGGGCGGCGCTTGGGGCGGACAATACTCTATGTGAGGAGGATATAAGTGGCTAAGACATCGATGATCGTCAAGTGCAATCGCAAGCAGAAGTTCTCTACTCGTGAGTACACGCGCTGCCAGCGCTGCGGCCGTCCGCACTCTGTGTACCGCAAGTTCGGCCTGTGCCGTGTCTGCTTCCGCGAGCTTGCACTCAAGGGCGAGCTTCCCGGCGTTAAGAAGGCCAGCTGGTAAGTCACTACCAGCGTTTCAAGCATCCGTTTGGAACAGGGAAAACGCGCTAGTTAGGCTTTGCCGTTAAGGGCGGCGAAGAACCAAGAGCACGTGTTCATCAAGAACGAAGGAGAATCTGTATGAACCTTACAGACCCGATCGCAGATATGCTTACGCGCATCCGTAACGCTAACTCTGTGAACAAGGCCACGGTCTCCATGCCGAGCAGCAAGAAGCTCGTCGAGATCGCTCGTGTTCTGCACGAGGAGGGCTACATCGAGGGCTACGATGTCGAGGACACCGTTCCCCAGAAGACTCTGCACATCACGCTTAAGTATGGTCCCAAGAAGGCTAAGGTCATCAACGGCATCCGCCGCATTTCCAAGCCGGGCCTGCGTAAGTACACCGGCGTTGCCGACATGCCCCGCGTCCGCGGTGGCCTTGGTACCGCCATTATTTCCACCAGCCATGGCGTCATGACCGACCGCGATGCTCGCAAGCACAACGTCGGCGGCGAGATCATCGCTTACGTCTGGTAATTCGCTCGGTAGGTAGAAGGAAAGGAGATCACCGTGTCTCGTATCGGTAATAAGCCTGTCCAGATTCCCGCCGGAGTCGAAGTGGCAGTCAACGGCAACAACGTTGTCGTCAAGGGCCCCAAGGGCCAGCTCGAGCTCGATGTCTATGAGAAGCTCGCTATCAACGTCGAGGACAACGTCCTCACCGTTTCCCGTCCCGACGACGAGCGTGAGACCCGTGCCCGCCACGGCCTCACCCGCGCCCTCATCCACAACATGGTTGTTGGCGTTTCCGAGGGCTTCGAGAAGAAGCTCGAGCTCGCCGGCGTCGGTTACCGCGTGCAGCAGAAGGGCAAGAACCTCGAGTTCTCCCTGGGCTTCTCGCACCCCGTGATCGTCGAGGCTCCCGAGGGCATCACCTTCGAGGTTCCCGACAACACCCACGTGAACGTCAAGGGTATCAACAAGCAGCAGGTCGGTCAGATCGCCGCTGAGATCCGCGGCCATCGTCCTCCCGAGCCTTACAAGGGCAAGGGTATCCACTACGTTGGCGAGCACATCCGCCGCAAGCTGGGTAAGGCCGCCAAGTAGTCGTAACCGACTCACTCGCATAAGACCAGCACCCCGTCAGGTGCTGGCAAGATCAACCTTTTTAGGAGTTTACGTATGAACAAGCATAAGGCGAAGCTGGAAGGCCTCAAGCGTCGTCAGCGTCGTGTTCGCGGCAAGGTCTCGGGTACCGCCGAGCGTCCGCGTCTTCGCGTGACCCGTACTAACGCCAACATCTATGCCCAGATCATCGACGACAGCAAGGGCTCCAGCCTGACGCTCGTCTCCGCCTCGACCCTCGAGGCCGAGTTCAAGGGCACCCACACCTCGAACAAGGAGGCTGCGGAGAAGGTCGGTCAGCTCGTTGGCAAGCGTGCCATCGAGGCCGGCATCACCAAGGTCGCTTTCGATCGTGGTGGCCGTATCTACCATGGCCGCGTCAAGGCCCTCGCCGACGGTGCTCGTGCCGCCGGTCTCGAGTTCTAGGAGGTATGTAGCACATGGCTCGTAATCAGAAGCAGCAGCGCGAGGCCTCCGAGTTCGAGGAGCGCGTCGTTTACATCAACCGCGTGTCGAAGACCGTCAAGGGTGGTCGTCGCATGAGCCTCGTCGCTCTCGTCGTCGTTGGCGACGGCAAGGGCAACGTCGGCGTTGGCATGGGCAAGTCCGCTGAGGTGCCCCTGGCCATCTCCAAGGCGTCTCTCGATGCCAAGAAGAACATGTTCCACGTGCCGGTGACCGAGCAGGGCACCATCCCGCACGAGGTTCTCGGCCACTTTGGTGCCGGCCGCATCATCATCAAGCCCGCTGTCGAGGGTACCGGCGTTATCGCCGGCGGCGCTGTGCGTCCCCTCTTCGAGCTTGCTGGCATCAAGAACGTCCTGTCCAAGTCCCTCGGTACCGACAACGGCCTCAACATCATCAAGGCTGCCGTCGAGGGCCTCAAGGAGCTCTCCAGCCCTGAGGACGTCGCGGCTCGCCGTGGCCTGACGGTCTCCGAGATGTTCGTCGGTAAGGAGAACTAAGCATGGCTGACACCATCAAGATCAAGCAGGTCCGCAGCACCAACGGTTGCAAGCAGGACCAGGTCCGTACTGTCCGTGCCCTCGGTCTCCACAGGATCCGCGAGGTTCGCGAGATTGCTGACAACGAGTCCGTCCGCGGCATGATCTTCAAGGTCAAGCACCTTGTCGAGATTGTAGAGGAGTAGCAAATGCAGCTTCACGATCTTACTCCCGCGCCCGGTTCCACTAAGAACCGCAAGCGCGTCGGCCGTGGCAATTCTTCGGGTCACGGCACCACTTCTGGCCGCGGCCAGAAGGGCCAGGGTTCCCGCTCTGGTGGCACCAAGGGTGCCGGCTTCGAGGGTGGCCAGACTCCGCTGGCTATGCGCCTGCCCAAGCTTCCGGGCTTCCGCAACCCCCGTCGTATCGAGTACACCGCTGTTAACGTTGAGCGTCTCGAGCGTAAGTTCGAGGACGGCGCTGTGATCGACGGTGCCGCTCTTAAGGCCGCTCGCATCACCAAGAGCGAGTTCGAGCCCGTCAAGGTGCTCGGCAATGGTGAGCTCACCAAGAAGTTCACGGTCAAGGTCGACAAGGTCAGCGCTTCTGCGCAGGCCAAGATCGAGGCCGCCGGCGGAAAGGTCGAGCTGCCGTGCTAAATGGTCTTAAGAATGCTTTCCGCATCAAAGAATTGCGCGAAAAGATTCTTTTTACCATAGCTATGCTCGTCGTGTACCGCATTGGTGCGCACGTTCCTGTGCCCGGCATTCCCTTCCAGGGGATGCTGGGCCTTTTCTCGACCGATAACAATTCGGTCGCCGCAGGTGCTATGGCCCTCCTGAATCTTTTCTCTGGCGGTGCGTTGAGCTATGTGTCGGTGTTTTCGCTGGGCATCATGCCTTACATCACCAGCTCGATCATCCTCCAGATGCTCCAGGCCGTTGTGCCTTCCCTGCATGAGCTTGCCCGCGAGGGCGAGGTCGGTCAGACCAAGATTACGCAGTATTCGCGTTACCTCACCCTGGCCCTGGCAATCCTCAACTCCGTGGGTTACCTCTTCCTCTTTAAGAGCTTCGGCATCAGCTTTAATGGCGCCGGCGCTCCCGAGATCATCTTCGACCTCATGATCGTCGGCACGCTCACTGCGGGCGCCATGCTGATCATGTGGATTGGTGAGCTCATCACCCAGCGCGGTATCGGCAATGGCATGTCGCTGATCATCTTTGCGAACATCATGGCCGGCCTGCCGCAGGCGATCTTCTCCAGCACCGAGGGCAATGCCGGTGGCATCATCACCATGGTGATCATCTGCGCCATCATCCTGCTGGTTATCCCGCTGATCGTTTTCCTTGAGCGCGGCCAGCGCCGCATCCCGGTCTCCTACGCTAAGCGCGTTGTGGGCCGTCGCATGATGGGTGGCCAGACCACCTACCTGCCCATCAAGGTCAACACCGCGGGCGTCGTGCCGATCATCTTCGCTTCGGCGCTGCTGTACTTCCCGGCTCAGATTGCCGTGTTCTTCCCCGGCATCGGCTGGATTCAGGCAGTTGCCTCTGCGCTTTCGACCGGTTGGCTCAACTGGGTGCTTAACGTTGTCCTCATCGTGTTCTTCGCGTACTTCTACACCTCCATGGTGTTCAACCCCGATGACACGGCCGACAACCTTAAGAAGCAGGGTGGCTTTATTCCGGGCGTCCGTCCGGGTAGGGCTACCGCGGCCTACATCAAGAACGCGCTCAACAAGATCACGCTTCCCAGCGCTGTCTTTTTGGCGCTCATCGCCATCGTGCCTTCGATCATCTTCTCCTTCACGGGTAACCATCTGATCCAGGCATTTGGCGGCACGTCCATCCTCATCATGGTCGGCGTCGTGCTCGACACGGTCGATAAGCTCGAAGGCCAGATCAAGATGTATGATTACGATGGATTCTTTAAATAGGCTAGAGGAGGATTGCTCATGAACCTCGTATTGCTCGGAGCTCCGGGTGCCGGTAAGGGCACCGTCGCACAGGAGCTCGTCGCCGAGTTTGGCGTCGCTCACATTTCCACGGGCGACCTGCTGCGTGCTGCCGTCAAGGGTGGCACCGAGCTTGGTATTCAGGCTAAGAAGTACATGGACGCTGGCGAGCTCGTTCCCGACCAGCTCGTGATCGACCTTGTCAAGGAGCGCCTTGCTGCCGATGACGCCCAGCAGGGCTTCATCCTCGACGGCTTCCCGCGCAACACCGCCCAGGCTGTGACGCTCGATTCCGAGCTCTCCGCCATGGGTCGCGAGATCGACTGCGCCCTTCTGGTCGACGTGGCCCCCGAGGTCATCATCGCTCGTCTGTCTTCGCGTCGCACTTGCCGCGCCTGCGGTTACACCGGCACCGCTGCCGATGCTACCTGCCCCAAGTGCGCCGGCGAGATGTATCAGCGCGACGACGACAAGCCCGAGACCATCAAGAACCGTCTCGACGTCTACGAGAAGTCCACGAGCCCGCTCGTCGACTACTATCGTGGCCAGGGTCTGCTCAAGTCGGTCAACGGTGACCAGGCTCGCGAGACCGTGTACGGGGATGTCAAAGAGGCTCTCGGTCTATGATCAAGATTAAGTCTGCAACGCAAATCGAGCAGATGAAGAAGGCAGGAGCGCTATCTAAGATGGCGCTCCGCCACGTTGGAGCCATGGTGCGCCCCGGCGTTTCGACTTTTGAGCTCGATCAGCTCGCGGAGCAGATTATCCGTATGCATGGCGGCACCCCGGCCTTTAAGGGTTACGGCGGGTTCCCCGGTACCATTTGCGCATCGATTAACGATGCCGTGGTCCACGGTATTCCCAACCCCGACATGATCCTGCGCGATGGCGATATCATCTCCATCGATACGGGAGCCGTTGTCGACGGTTGGGTTGGCGATAACGCTTGGACGTTTTTTGTCGGCACACCAACGCCCGAGGCCAAGGCCCTGTGCGAGGTCACGCGCGATTGCCTTAAGGCTGCCATCGAGCAGGCTGTTCCCGGTAACCATATCGGGGATGTTGGTTACGCCGTTCAGTCCCTCGCCGAGTCTCACGGTTACGGCGTGCTTCGTGACTATGTGGGCCATGGCATTGGCCGCGTGATGCACGAGGACCCCAACGTTCCTAACTATGGAAAGAAGGGGAGGGGCGTTCGCCTCCAGGCCGGCATGGTCATTGCCATCGAGCCGATGGTTACGATGGGTTCCAACCATGTGAGCACGGGCTCCGACGGTTGGATTGTTACGACCAACGACCACCTGCCCGCCGCGCACTACGAGAACACCGTCGCCATTACCAATGACGGTCCGGTGATTATCACCACGGATGCCCAAGGTGCTTGGTGTTCGCTCCAAGGCGGAGAAATGTAACAAGTTCCACTTAGTTGTGGAGCCATTACGAAGTTATTACGATGCGTGCATACGTGTTGTAGAATACTCAATCGCTGTCGTTTTCTAGAGAAAGATGATTGCTTGTGAAGAAGGAAGACGCAATTGAGCTCGAGGGTACGGTAAAGGAACCGCTGCCCAATGCCATGTTTAAGGTCGAGCTCGAGAACGGTCATTCGGTTCTGTGCAACATTTCTGGCAAGATCCGAATGAATTACATCCGTATTCTCCCCGGTGACAGGGTTGTCGTGGAGCTTTCCCCGTACGACCTGACCCGCGGCCGCATCACCTATCGCTACAAATAGCGGCACGCATACGCGCACTCCATTTCCGACTGCAGGCTTAGCTCAACCTACGGTCGGATTGTGTGTGAAGACCAGCCATAGTTTTAAACGCCTGCGGCTGGGCGAGTAGATAGTAGGGAAGTAGTTTGAGCGCTACCGAAAGGAAGAACGATGAAGGTACGTCCTTCGGTCAAGAAGATGTGCGATAAGTGCAAAATCATTAGGCGCCATGGCAAGGTCCTCGTCATTTGCGAGAACCCCCGTCATAAGCAGCGTCAGGGTTAAGAGAGGAGACTACGTTGGCCCGTATTAATGGTGTCGACCTCCCGCGTGAGAAGCGCGTTGAGATCGGTCTGACCTACATTTACGGCATCGGCCGCACCACTGCGACGAAGATTTGCGTCGAGTGCAACGTTAACGTGGATACGCGCGTTAAGGACCTCACCGAGGATGAGGTTAACGCCATCCGTGATTATATCGACAAGAAGCAGATCATGGTTGAGGGCGACCTCCGCCGTGAGCGCAACCAGAACGTCAAGCGCCTTATGGACATCGGCTGCAACCGCGGCCTTCGTCACCGCAAGGGCCTCCCGGTCCGCGGCCAGCGCACCCACACTAACGCTCGTACCCGCAAGGGCCCGAAGCGTCAGATCGGTGCTAAGAAGAAGAAATAAGGAGCGCTAGATAGATGGCTACTGCTAAGAAGAACGTTCGCGCTGCCCGTCTGAAGCGCGCGGACCGTAAGAACATTTCCGTGGGCCAGGCTCACATTCGTTCTACGTTCAACAACACGATCGTTTCGATCACCGATCCCCAGGGCAACGTCATTTCCTGGAAGTCGGCTGGCCAGGTGGGCTTCAAGGGCTCCCGTAAGTCCACGCCGTTCGCTGCCCAGATGGCTGCCGAGGCTGCTGCCAAGCAGGCCATGGAGCACGGTATGAAGAAGGTTTCCGTCTTCGTCAAGGGCCCCGGCTCCGGTCGTGAGACCGCCATCCGCTCCCTCCAGGCTGCTGGCCTCGAGGTCTCGAGCATCCAGGACAAGACCCCCATTCCGCACAACGGCTGCCGCCCCAAGAAGCGTCGCCGCGTGTAACTGAAAGGATCGTATCAATATGGCAATCGACAGGACTCCTGTTCTTAAGCGCTGCCGTCAGCTCGGGATCGATCCCGCTGAGCTCGGTTACAGCAGCAAGAAGGAATCTATCCGTCAGCCCAAGCGCCGTCGCAAGGAATCTGAGTACGGCATGCAGCTGCGCGAGAAGCAGAAGGTCAAGTTCATCTATGGCGTTCTGGAGAAGCAGTTCCACGGCTACTTCAACAAGGCCCGCAAGATGAACGGCGTCACCGGTGAGAACCTCATGATCATCCTTGAGTCTCGCCTCGACAACGTCGTCTTCCGTCTTGGCTTCGCCCGCACCCGCAAAGAGGCTCGTCAGTCCGTCCGTCACGGTCACTTCACCGTGAACGGCAAGCGTGTGGACATCCCGTCCTACCGCGTCAAGGCCGGCGACGTCGTCGCTGTCGGCGAGAAGTTCCGTGACCTCCTCCCCATCAAGGAGGCCCTGATTTCCTCCGAGCGCTTTGAGGTCCCTGGCTGGCTCGAGGTCGATATCGAGAAGCTGTCTGGTAACGTGCTCGCTCTGCCGACGCGTGAGCAGATCAGCGGTGATATCAACGAGCAGCTCATCGTCGAGCTCTACTCTAAGTAGTCCATCCGGGCTGCTGAGGCTGGAGGTAATACATGTCAGAATTCATTAGGCCTCAGGTTCAGGTCGAAGAGATCAACGAGACGTCTGCTCGTGTCTCCGTCGAGCCGCTCGAGCGTGGTTACGGCGATACGCTGGGTAACTCCCTTCGTCGCGTTCTTCTGTCCTCGCTCGAGGGTGCCGCCGTCGAGGCTATTCAGATCGATGGTGCGCAGCACGAGTTCATGACCATCCCTAACATGGTCGAGGATGTCACCGACATCGTCCTGAATGTCAAGGGTCTTGTCTTCAGGGCTCTCGGCACGACCGACGAGGCGACCGCCACCATCTCGGTTGACGGCCCCTGCGAGGTCACCGGTGCGGACTTCTTTATTCCGTCCGAGTTTGAGCTGGTCAACCCCGAGCAGCACATCGCTACGCTCACCGAGGGTGGCCATCTCACCATGAGCATGCGCATCGGCTATGGCCGCGGCTATGTCTCTGGCGAGGCCAACAAGCGCGACAACGATCCCATCGGTGTGATCCACGTCGACTCGCTGTACTCGCCGGTTTCCCGTTGCGCCAAGCTCGTTGAGGCTTGCCGTGTCGGTCAGCACACCGACTACGACCGCCTTGTCCTCGAGATCGAGACCAACGGCTCCATCGCCCCGCGCGACGCCGTGGTCCAGGCTGCCAATATCATCAATCAGCATATGGCCGCCTTTATGAACCTTGCCGAGACCCCCGAGGTTGAGGAGGAGGCTTCGATCTTCGCTCCCGAGGTCACCAACGACAAC
The DNA here is from genome assembly GCA_900545555.1 of uncultured Collinsella sp. GTDB lineage: Bacteria > Actinomycetota > Coriobacteriia > Coriobacteriales > Coriobacteriaceae > Collinsella. The sequence continues at coordinate 9,313 of UQZI01000008.1, read as the reverse complement.
GCCGAGCTGGACAAGCAGATCGAGGATCTGGACCTTTCCGTCCGTTCTTACAACTGCCTTAAGCGCGCCAGCATTCACTCGGTCCGTCAACTCGTTGAGTTCTCGGAGAACGATCTGCTCAACATCCGTAACTTCGGTGTTAAGTCGATCGAGGAAGTGAAGGACAAGCTTGAGTCCATGGGCCTGAGCCTGAAGGCTTAATGCTTCGCATATTTGAGGAGAAACTAGACCATGCGTCACAACGTTAAGAAGGGCCTGAAGCTCGGCACCGATGCGAGCCACACCAAGGCCATGAAGAAGAGCCTTGCTAAGGCCCTCTTCGAGAACGACCGCATCAAGACCACCGAGACCCGCGCTAAGGCGCTGCGTTCGGTCGTCGATCCGATCATCACTTGGGCCAAGAAGGGCGACCTGCACTCTCGTCGTCTGGCTATCGCCAAGCTCGGCGATAAGCAGCTCGTTGCCGAGATCTTCGACAAGGCTGCCCAGGGCATGTGGCAGGACCGCAACGGCGGTTACACCCGCATCATGAAGCTCGGTAACCGCAAGGGCGACAATGCTCCCATCGTTATCATGGAGCTCGTCACCGAGCCTTGCACGCCTAAGGCCAAGAAGGCTGCTCCGGCCCCCAAGAAGGCCGCTGCTCCCAAGAAGGTCGAGGCTGTCGAGGAGACTGCTGCCGAGGAGGCTCCTGCTGAGGAGACCGCTGAGTAGACATTCCGTCTGCATAGGCTATATTCGAGGGGTACGTTCGCGTACCCCTCTTTTTTTGTCGCGATACCGTTGCTTGTTTGTTGGGAGCGTCCATGACTGCGCCGTCTGATTTCAATTCGATTTCCGAGCTTGACGCCACACTCGTATTTCGTGTGGCCTATGATGGCTCGTCGTATAGCGGATTTGCCGAGCAGCCGAGACAGACGACGGTTGCTGGTGAGCTACGTCGAGCCATCGAGACGCTGCTTCGCCGCCCGATCGATCTGACGTGCGCGGGGCGTACCGATGCCGGCGTGCATGCCGTGGCTCAGCACATCAGCGTGCCCGTTACGGACGCTGAGCTCGCTTGTACGCGCCGTAGGTGGCTGCGGGCCATGGATGCCCTGCTGCCCAAAGATATCGCCATTAACGAGGTCTACAGGGCCCGTAAAGGCTTTTCTGCACGCTTTGACGCGCATTCCCGTACGTATACATACCGTATTGCCGATCGCGATGCGCGCCCCGTGCTGTCCCGCGGTGCCGTGTGGTGGCATCGCTATCCCTTGGATGTTGAGGCTATGTCTTCTGCCTGCCCCGCGCTGCTGGGCGAGCAGGACTTTAAAAGCTTTTGCAAGGTTGCCTCGGCCGTTGGCAAGCCCACGCATCGCTGCGTGATGCGTGCCGAATTTGGCCATGAGGTTGCGTTTGGCGAGGACATCCTGACGTTTACCATCGAGGGCAATGCGTTTCTGCATTCGATGGTCCGTACGATCGTGGGCACGCTTGTCGAGATTGGCATGCATCGCCGTGAACCCGAGTGGATGCGCGAGGTTATCGATGCTTGCGACCGTACCGCTGCGGGCCCCACGGCTCCTGCCTGCGGCCTTACGTTTATGGGTGTGGATTACGGCCCCGACGAGCTTGTCGTTCTCGACTAGGGGAGTGCTCGGCGCGTCTGTGCCTTGCACATACTATGTGTGAGCTGCGCGTGTGCAACATCTGTTCTTGGCGTGCAACATGTTAGGCGGCTCGTTGCTTTTATAGCTCGGGTGTACCATGAACGATAGTTTGATTTGGTGCTATCGAGAGGATGGAAAACTTGGTTCGACGTTGTTCGCATCCGCGACTTTCGGTGATCCTTGTGGTAGAAGGTTCGCCCAGCTATGCGATGCGTGCGCTCGAGAGTATCCAGAACCAAGACCTCTATGATTTGCAGATTGTCGTTGTCTGCCGCGATGCTGCGCCCGGTGTGCGCCATTCGCTTCAAGTTGCTGCCGACAGGGACATCCATATTGATTTGATTGACGTCGAGGACGCGAAGCGCGGCGCTTGTCTTCGTGCCGGTTTTGATGCCTCGCGCGGCTCTCAAATCATCGCCATGAACGCCGATGAGTGGTTTGCTCCGCAGGCCCTTTCCAAGATGGTCGATATCGCGTGCGATACTGCGGCAGACATAGTGTTCCCCACGGTGTCGCTCGATCGATACGATGCGCACCGCGAGCGTCATTCGCGCGTCTTGGATGCTGCCTCTATTGCCATAGAAGACGAGTCTTCTATGGTGACTGGGCTGCCCCAGTTGATTTTAGGCGGCCTAGTCGCTCAGACCTCTGGCGTGATGTATAGCCGTCCGCTGTTTGAGGCATGCCTGTCGCGCGGCAAGGCGTACCGTACGGTTGAGTTTATGGCTTATGCGCTCTCGCAGGCACGATTCGTGTCCGGCTGCGGCGACGCTTGTTTCCACGCGGTGGCACCTAAGCTTACAGATGCCTTTGATCCCACCATGTATGCCAGGATATCCGATGACACTCGAGCGCTCGACGAGCTTGCGGACTCACTCTCGGAAGCAGATAGCGGTGGTCGGCTCAAGCTGGCAAGCCAAAAGTTCTACTTTGCCGGACTGGTCGCCTGCATCGAGAATTTGTGTCTGAGCCCGCATGGAGTGTCGTCAATCGAGCGTTCCGCCCGCATGCGTGATATGCTCGAGGCGCCTCGAACCCGTCAGATGGTCGCCGCGCTCAAGGACAACCATCGGGGACTCGGTCTGTTGTTTGGGCCGATCGCCAGCGCCAAGCCTGCGCGCTGCGTGATGTGTACGCATCTGGCAGCTTTTCTTAACCGGACGGGCGCAAAAACCGCCTAAACGGCTCATTTCGAAACAAATTTGCATAGAATTGTTTCGAAATGCGTTCTTATACACAAAAGCCTTCAAATAGCGTTAAACTATTCAATCACTGATTGATTGTCTCCGCCATCTTTTGGAGAGAGGGTTTGTATGGCTAAAAAACGCAATGGGCGCCAGGATGCCATTAGAGATATTGTGCGCAATAAGGACGTCCGCACGCAGCGCGTGCTGGTCGATGAGCTCCGCGCTATGGGCTTTGATTGCACGCAAGCGACTGTCTCTCGCGATATTGCCGATATGGGGCTGCGTAAGCTCCCTGAGGGCATCTATGTTCTGGCAGAGGACCTGCACCTGCAGCGTATGGTTTCCGAGCTCGTAACGGGCGTTCTGCGTACCGATAATCTGGTTATGATCAAGGCTCAGCCTGGCACGGCTTCCGGCATCGCCGCCGCCGTTGATGCGGCAGAGTTGCCCGATGTGCTTGGCTCGCTTGCCGGCAACGATACGATTTTGGTTATTGCCCAGACGGCCGAGGACGGCGAGCGCCTCGAGGCGCTGATCAATAAGCTGAGCAATTCTCGCAAGTAGGTGTGCGGGCCGTGCGCTCGGCATTGCGTGCGCTGACATAGTGGCTTGTAAGGGGCATCGACGTTGGTCGGTACCCCCTTTTTGTTTGCCGGTATAAAGACCGCCCACCAGGTCGCTTCAAACTAAAAGGCCCCGAGCAGTTCAATAAGCTGCTCGGGGCCTTGTTGGCTTTAGTCGCGTACTTCTTAGCCGACCGTATCGTCAGGCGTGGGCGAGGGGTCGGGAGTGGGCGTAGGCGTAGGCGTGCCGCCATCGCCGCCGGTCGAGCCACCAGTGGAGCCGCCCGTCGAGCCACCGGTCGTACCGGTGCCGCCGGTGGTGTCGCCGCCCGTGGTCTCGGTGGTCGTGGTCGTCGTGGTAGTTGTTGTGGTGGTTTCCTCTTCCTCTTCGTCCTCGTCCTTGTCGTCGTTCTCCGACTTCTTGGTGTTGTTGGTGCCGTAGAACTTCCAGACGCTGTTGTTCTTGTAGGTGGGCGCCGTTCCGGTCGCAAACTCCTCGCGCTCGGTACCGGTCAGAACGGTGTTCATAAACCGCTTAAAGACAGGCAGGTTGGTGCTATCGCCCAGCAGGTCCGTGCCGTATTTTTGGATGGGGATCTCGCCCGCGGAATAGCCGGTCCACAGGGCGCACGCCAGCTGCGGGGTATAGCCGCAGAACCAAAGGTTGGTGGTGTTGTCGGTGGTGCCCGTCTTGCCGGCATAGGGCTGGTTGACGCTTAGGGCACCGGCAGCGCCCGTACCGCCGCCCTGCATGACGCCGGACAGAACATCGGTGACCGCGGCGGCCTCGCCCTCGGTAAGCACCTGTGAGGGATTGTCGGTGTGCTGGTACAGCACCGAACCGGTACGAGAATCAATCTCGGTGATGGCGATCGGCTGGCGATAGTAGCCGCCGTTGGCAAACGTCGCGTAGGCGGCGGCCATCTCGAGCGGCGAGATCGAGCCGGTGCCGAGCGTCATGACGGGAACGTCCTCGATGTTGTCCTTGGCGGGGTCGATGCCGAGCTTTTTGACGAGCGAGATGATCTTGCTGTTGCCGACGGCTTCCGCCACCTGGATGTAGCCGGTGTTGGAGGAGTATGCCGTCGCCTGCTTAAGCGTGATGTTGCCATAGCTCTGGTTGGCGTAGTTTTGTACCTCGGTTGTGGTGCCCTTGGCCTTGAGCGGCGAGTTGCAGTTGAGGGTGACGTTGGGGTTCATGCCGTTTTGGATGGCAGTTGCCAGCGTAAAGGCCTTAAAGGTGGAGCCGACGGGACGCTTGGCCGTGGCATGGTTTACGTGGTTCTCGTCGGCGTTGTAGTCGTAGCCGCCCACCATGCACTTGATGTAGCCGGTCTTGGGGTCGACGACGACCATGCCCATGTCCAGGCCGTCAAGCGAGAGCGTGTCGAGCTGCTCGCGGACGGCATTCTCTGCCACCTGCTGCATCGTGGGGTCGATGGTGGTCTTGACGGTCAGGCCGCCCTTAAAGAGCACGTCGGTCGAGAACTCCTGCTCCAGTAGCTGCTTGACGTAGGAGACAAAGTAGGGCTGCGAGTATACGTCGACGCCGCTGCCCGAGATTTCGGTCACGTTGAGGGTGATGGGCTCGGCCTGTGCGGCATCGTGCTCCTCCTGGGTGATGTGGCCCAGGCGCAACATGTTGTCAAGGACCTTGTTGCGACGGGACAGTGCCAGATCAGGATTGACCGTGGGGTCGTACTGCGAGGGCGAGTTGGGAAGGCCGATGAGCAGCGCGGCTTCGCTGAGGGTGAGGTCGGCGGCGCTCTTGGACAGATAGGTCTCGGCTGCGGCCTCGATGCCGTAGGCGCCGTGGCCGTAATAGATGGTGTTGAGGTACATCATGAGGATCTCGTCTTTGGAGTACATGTCCTCCATCTTGATGGCGATGTAGGCCTCGCGCACCTTACGCTCAATGGTCGAGTCGAACTGCTCCTCCTGCAGGATGGTGTTGCGCACAAGCTGCTGGGTGATAGTCGAGGCGCCTTCGTGCCCGCCACCGAGGGTTGCCACCGCAGCACGCGCGATACCCCACAGGTCGATACCGCCGTGCTCGTAGAAGCGCTCGTCCTCGACGTCAACGGTGCCCTGCAGCACGTAGGGGGAGACCTCGTCCTTGGTGATAGACTTGCGGTTTTGCGTGTAGAAGCTCGCGATCTTGTTGCCGTTGCAGTCGACGATCTCGGTGGGCTCGCTCACCAGATACGCGTTGGCGTCGGTGTAGTCGGGCAGATCGGACAGCCAGCGGTTGACGTTGCCGACCATGCCGATGCCAAATGCCACGCCCGCAATCAGCAGAAAGCCCAAAAACGAGAGCAGGATTATGGGCAGAGCATGCGTCTTTGAACGGCTGCGTCCCTGTCGTTGGCGAGGACCCATATATTGACCTCCAGGTATGTCGTGCCGGACGGTGGATGTGCCGTCGGGGCAGGATGGACATAAGTTATTACACGATAAACCAAACGGGGCGCGCGAGGCCTCGTGTATGCTGGAAGACGGCATTTTTCAGAGTGAATGCATACCTTGGTAAGGAGTTTGTCGATGGCGATTCGGACGATGGGGCCGAGCGGACAATACGAGACTGGATTGGATGCTGCCGGTGCGGCGCTGCCCGAGCTGCTGGCGCCGGCGGGCGGACTCGACCAGATGCTTGCGGCCATCGCCGCGGGTGCCGATGCCATCTATGCGGGGTTGGGCGGCTTTAACGCCCGTGTGAGCGCCCATGGCTTTACGGATAACGAGTTTGCGCGCGGCTGCGCCGTGGCGCATGCCCATGGCGTGCGTGTGTACGTAACGCTCAACGTGTTCGTGTTTGACGATGAGTTGTCCGACGCGGTGGCGTTGGGAGCTCATGCACTGGAGCTGGGCGCCGATGCTCTGATTGTCGCCGATGCCGGGTTGGCCTGCGCGCTGCGCGCGGCGATTCCCGGGGTCGAGATTCACCTGTCCACGCAGGCGGGCGCTCATAGCGAGGGTGCCGTGCGGCTTGCCGCCGATGAGCTGGGGGTCGAGCGCGTGACGACGGCACGCGAGCTGACGGTCGACGAGATTGCGGCGCTATGTGCCACGGGCGTGCCCATCGAGGTATTCTGCCACGGTGCGATTTGCATCGGCTATTCGGGGGCGTGCGAGTTCTCGGCCTTGCGGCGTGGGCGCTCGGCGATGCGCGGCGACTGCACGCAGCCGTGCCGTCTGGCGTACGACCTAGTGGACGAGGCGGGGCAGAGTGTTGTTGCCGTCGAGGGAGACCGCCTGCTTTGTCCGCGTGACTATCTGGGTATCGCGCACCTGCCCGAGCTTGTTGCCACCGGCGTGGCATCGCTCAAGATCGAGGGACGCATGAAGAATCCCGATTACGTATTCAACGTGGTGAGGGTGTGGCGTCGGGCACTCGATATGCTGTGCGACGGCGCGTGGGACTCCGGTGCCGTGGAAGAGCTTGAACGCGAGCTGGGAAGGTCGTTTAACCGTGGGTTTACCGATGCTTACCTGCGGGGTCGTTCGGGTGCCGAGCTCATGAGCTTTGAGCGCGCGATCAACCAGGGCGTGCGCGTGGGCCACTTGGTGGCGGTGGGTCACGAAGAGGTGACGGTTGAGCTTGATGCCGCCGTGGCGGCGGGCGATACGCTCGAAATCCGATTTTACCCGGGTGCCGACGCGCGTCCCGATGTGCCCAAGCGCTGGCCACAGGTGCCTTGCCCCGTGGATGCCGCTGCGGGGGAGCGCATCGTCGTGCATTGCAAACGTAAGGTGGACGCGGGCTGCGAGGTCTATCTGATTCGCAGCGCCGGCGTGTTGGATCAGACGGCGGCGGTGTTGGAGCGCATGCGGGCCGAGGCGGATGCGATTGCGCCCGTTGCGCGTGCCGTTGAGGTGCTGCCCTTTGAGGGCGCTGCGGTGGATGGCGGTGCGTCGACGGAGTTGGCGGGGTCGGCGGGGCCGGCAAAGCGCGAGGATTTTGCTCGTATGGTCTTTGCCTGGGAGCTGATGGATGTGGGTCCGCGCGATGAGCGAGATCTGTCCGATACAACGGTGGTGCTCGACGAAGTGTGCCGCGCGGGCGACGCCGAGCGGACTCGGGCGCTTATGCAGCGTGCCGGGCGCGTCGTCTGCCGCAATCTGGGACAAGTGGCGATGGCCCGCGAGCTGGGCACAACGTTTGACGTGGCGGCGCCGGTGTTCTGTGCCAATCGGGCCACGCTTACCTGGCTGCGCGGACTCGGTGCGGGGCGGGTGTGCTTGTCGGCCGAGTTGCTCGGCAATGATGCGGAGCGTGTTGCCGAACTTGCCGCTTGCCCCGGTGTCTTGGGGCCTGTCGATGCCGACCGTCCCGAGCTCATGGTGTGCGAGCACTGCTTGCTGACTGCCGAGGGCGCCTGCGCCACGGATGCAACGGGGCAGGTCCGTTGCCGTGACTGCTCGCGCCGTCAGCAGGCGCGCTTTTTGGTCGAACGTGACGGCACGCGTTTGCCGGTCGTTATCGACGCGTGCGGCAGGACGAGGATTTTCCTGTCGTAGGTGCCGCGTCGCGCTGTTTTGGTTATTATTAGTGGGTTTATGAACTTCCAGCACCGCCGTATCCGGTGAGGGTGCTATAGCAAAAGGAGGATACCCAATGCTGTCTGTTGACGAGCAAATGCGTATCATCACCTCGGGTGCAGCGCAGATCGTCCCCGAGGCCGACCTTCGCAAGAAGCTTGAGAAGGGCGAGCCCCTCAACATCAAGCTCGGCGTCGATCCCACCAGCCCCGACCTGCATCTGGGCCATGCCGTGCCCCTGCGCAAGATGCGTCAGTTCCAGGACCTGGGCCACAACGTCACCCTTATCATCGGCAACGGCACTGCGCTGATCGGCGACCCCTCGGGCAAGAACTCCACCCGCCCGCAGCTTTCGCAGGAGCAGATCGAGGCCAACGCCGAGACCTACGTGAGCCAGGCCATGAAGATCCTGGACCCCGAGAAGACCACCATCGTGCACAACGGCGACTGGATCCTTTCGATGGACCTGGCCGGCCTGCTGCAGGTGTGCTCCAAGTTCACCGTCGCCCGCATCCTTGAGCGCGACGACTTTACCAAGCGCTACCAGTCCCAGACGCCGATTGCCCTGCACGAGTTTCTGTACCCCGTGATGCAGGCCTTCGACTCCGTTCAGATCAAGGCCGACGTCGAGATGGGCGGCACCGACCAGCTCTTCAACCTGCTCGCCGGCCGCGAGCTCATGGAGAAGATGGGCATGGAGCCGCAGATCGCGCTTACCATGCCGCTGCTCGAGGGCACCGACGGCGTGCGCAAGATGTCCAAGTCCTATGGCAACTACATCGGCCTGACCGACGCTCCCAAGGATATGTTCGGCAAGACCATGTCCATCCCCGACGAGATGATCGGCAAGTACTATCGTCTGGCCAGCTCGCTCGCCCCGGCCGAGGTCGACAAGATCGATGCCGCCCTGGCCGATGGCTCCGCCGACCCCTATGAGCTCAAGCGCGCACTGGGCCGCGACCTGTGCGACACCTACCACGGCGCCGGCGCCGGCGACGAGGCACAGGCCGAGTTCGACCGCGTGTTCAAGGAGGGCCAGCTTGCCGACTTCCCCGAGAAGCACGTTGAGCTGACCGTCAACGACGAGGGTCAGATTTACCTCGCCGGCCTGCTCAAGGACCTGGGCCTTTCGGCCAGCGCCGGTCAGGCCCGCCGCGACATCGACGGCGGCGGCGTCAAGATCAACGGCAAGGCTGTGGCTCCCAAGAGCTACAACATCGATCCGAGCGCCCTCAAACTGGGCGACACCCTCTCCGTGGGCAAGCGCAAGGGCTTTAAGTTGGTTTAGTTACGCGGTTTTACCAAACCGCGTAACCGGTTGACGCTGCAAGCCCGCCAGGGCGGCAATCTGCCTTTCAACTTCGGCGGCATG
>UQZI01000007.1 GCA_900545555.1 uncultured Collinsella sp. | reverse complement strand
GGCATAGACCTTCTGGTCATGCCTTGCCTTTTGAATGACAAATTGTCGCTCTGGGTGGCGCGCAGCGTCGACCGGTCCGTCGTTCGTTAGAACGGCGGAACCTCTAGAGCAGGGTGACGCTAAAGGAACGGATGTCGGTAGCGCCCGGTGCCAACGTGATGGTGTTGACCTTGTGCTCAAAGACATCGTCCTCGGTGTCCATGGTGGTGTGGCCGGTCCAGGGCTCGAGCGCCACAAACGGAGCGTCGTTGGCGGCAGACCACACGCCGATGTACTTAAAGCCCTCAAAGTCGATCTTGACGCCGTGGCCCGACTTGCGGCCGCGCAGCGTGAGCGTGGAGCCCGGAGTATCGGTGAACATGACGGCATCGTTATCGAAGCTGCGGTGCGTGATGGGCAGCACGTCCGAGTTATCGGGAGCCTTGTAGCTACCCTCGAACGTCATGAGACCGTCGGGCGTGATGATGGGAGCCTCGTTCGTCCAGGCCTCGGTAAACGCCAGCTCGTAATCCTCGAATACCTCGTCCTCGGCACCGGAGGCGGGCACGTTAAATGCGGGGTGGCCGCCCACCGAGAACGGCAGGTCCACGTCGCCGGTGTTCGTAACGGCAAAGGTCTGGGTAAGCGTGGCGTCGCCGGTCAGGGCATAGGTCATGTTGAGCTTAAAGTGAAACGGAAAGGCCTTGAGCGACTCGGGCGTATCGGTGATCTCGTACGTTACCGAGGAGCCGTCCTCCGAAACCTCGACCAGCTTGTGCTCGACGATGCGCGCGAGTCCGTGGCGCGGCATCTCGCAGGTGCCGGCCGCAGACGTTGCCGTGTTGTTGCGCAGCGAGCCCACAATGGGGAACAGGATGGGCGCATGCTTGCCCCAAAAGGTGGGATCGCCCTGCCACAGATACTCGTTGCCGTTGAGGGCAAGGCTCGTGAGCTGGGCACCCATGGAATCGATGGCCGCGGTGAGGCCGCCGCGCTTGATGGTAGTGACGGTGGACATGCTACTTCCTCCAATAGTAAACAACGGTGTCGAGGGCTATTGTCCCACTCTTGGCGGCGGGGTTGAGCGACAGGTGCAGTTATTGAGCAATAGCGTAAAGGTCAAACCCGCCCTGCGGCGTGCTATCGACCGTATCGGGCGCCTGTGAATTAAAACTCACCGGAACCATGCGCTTTGAGGCACGGTAACGCGTGCCGTCGGTGGCGACGGGCGGCTCATCGACCGTGAGCTCGTAGTCGCCGGGCTTGAGCTCGATGCCGTCACCTTCGGAATTGACGTATTGGTACTCGTCGATCGCTTGCCCCTTGAGCGTGCGACCCACGATATGGACGAGCATCTGGCTGTCGCCGCGGGCGGTGTCCCATGTCGCACCGTCCTTAACCTCGACCGACACATGCACCGAGCGCGTGCGGCTGAGCGATTGCTCGACAGACATCTCGACCTTGGCGGCGTCTTGGCGCTGCTGCTCGACATGACCCCAGATGCTGCCGATCGCCGAGCAAGCGATAACGCCGGCCATAAAGGCGATGAGAATGGGGCCGAGCGGAGAGCGACGGCCCGCGTCTTCCTCGCGAGCCAGGTTGGGGCGATGGGTGGGGGCGGGCGCCTGGGCACCCTGCGCGGGCACGTCGAGTATGCTGAAGGATGCCGTGCTGCCGGGGTCGATGGTATGGCGCGGCTGTGGGGTCTTTGCCGGCGAGATCGACATATCAGCCGGCTCGCCGAGCGTGGCCGTGGCATCGGCCTTCGCCTCGTCGGCCTCGGCCTGGGCCCAAGCCTGTTCAAAGGTTAGGGGTTCGGCGGCATCGGAGGCGGCTTCAGGCTCGACACCGGCATCGTTGCCGGTCTCGTCCTCGTCGCTCGACACGTCACACGGCGCGGGCTCGTCCCACTCTTCGTCCGGAGCCTCGCCCTCGCTATACCACCATTCAAAGTTATCGATATCCATACGGGGCGCCCCCTTGGCCTCGCAAATAAACACTTGCTAGCCTTATACCCCCAGATGACACGGGAGCTCGCCGGCACAGACAGGAAAAGCGTCACAACATTCGAGGCTTTTCCTCGTTTTCGAGATTTTCATCGAATGTTGTGATGGTTTGGGCGGCAGCCATGCCGCGAATGTGACAAAGGGACTGTCCCTTTGTCACATCTGGAGGGTAACGGGGATTTGGATGCAGCAAAAGTCCTCTTGGTGGGACTCGTCGTAGCTCGTGGTATCGAGGTAGCAAAAGTCGAAAGCGTTGCCAACGGGCTGGAGCGCGTGCTCGTCCATGCAGGCAACGATGGCGCGGATGCCCTCGGGCTCGTACGGCATACCCCAGCGGCTCATGCACAGGTATGTGCCCTCGGGCAGCACTTCGATGCCGATCTCTGCCAGCTCGGCGGGATCGCTCGGCAGCAGTTCCTCGACACCGCGCGGCAGCACGGCAAAGGAGCCCGCGCCGGCGATAGGGTCGTCGGAATGCAGCGCCTCACGACGCAGCATGGCACCCCAGCCGCGCATAGGGCGCGTGCCCGTGAGCGCACGCATGCGCAGGATGGCCCGCATGAGCGTGGGGTGAAGCATCGAGCGGCCGCGCTCGATATCGCCTGGAAACTCCTCAAAGACCACGAAGCGGCGCTCGAACTGCTTGAGCTCCGGCTTGCCCTCGCGCTCGCGCCAGTAAACTGCCTCGTCGTAAAAGCTCAGACGCTCCTGCACGCTCGCACGCTCGGCTTTGAGCCCGGCAATCTGCTCGTCGAGCGCCTGCACCCGCGAGCGCAGGTGGTCGGTCATCTCGCTAATGTCGAACGTCGAGGCTAGGCGGTCGATCTCATCGAGTTCGAGCCCTAGGTCGCGCAGCATGCAGATCAGACGCATGAGCGGGATCTGCGTGGGCGAATAGAAACGGTAGCCTTTTTCGTTAACCACGGCGGGCTTAAACAGGCCGATCTTGTCGTAGTAGATGAGCGTTTGGCGCGAAACGTTAAACAAACTCGCCATCTCGCTAATCGCATACATGCCCGTCTGCATAGGTCCTCCCGACACATCCTTTTTGCGCACAAAGCCCGCCGCCCACAGGGGCAGCGGGCTCAAACACTACTCGTATCCTACCCTAAAGACGCCTATGACCAGCGCTTATAGTTTGCGCATGACACGCCGACGGCCTCGAGCGCCTTGGCGGCGATGTGGTGCACCGCGTCATCGAGCGTGGCGGGGCCGTTGTAAAACGTGAGCATGGGCGGCATGAGCATGACGCCCGGTACGCGCGCAAGGCGCGCCATGTTGTCGACATGAATGGCGCTGAAGGGCGTCTCGCGCACCATGAGCACCAGGCGGCGCTGCTCTTTCATCTGCACGTCGGCCGCACGCAGCAACAGATTGTCGCTGTAGCCGCTCGCGATGCCGGCGAGCGTCTTCATGGAGCACGGGGCCACGATCATGCCGTCGACCGGATAGGTGCCGCTTGCGATGGCGGCGCCGATGTTCTTGTTGTCGTAGACCACATCGGCATGCGTGGCAAACTCGTCGAGCGTCATGCCGAGCTCCTGCTCGATGGTGATCTCTCCCCCGCGCGTGACGACAAGCGCCGACTCGGCACCTGCCTGGCGCAGGCATTTGAGGCACTCAAGACCCAGCGCGGCACCGCTGGCGCCAGACACGCCAACGACAATGCGACGGGGACGGACAGAAGACTCAGGCATGACGGCTCCTTAACTACTTGGTAGGGCTACTTACTAGAAAGCAATCTCCTTGGCCCACTTGTCTGTGTCGATCTCCATGAACTGCGAGCGAATGAAGTTCTTCTTGAGGTCGAACGGGACCGTGCAGTCGAAGATGGCCTTGCAGGCGATGCCGTGCTCGCGGATCGTGGGGTCGAACGCGGGGTCGTTGGACGGATCGAGCACGTGGCAGTGGCAACCGGGGATGGTGATGAGGTCCACGTCGGCCTGGAAGCGCGTGGTCATGGCCCACATCACGTCGCTCATATCGAAGATATCGACATCCTCGTCAACAAGGATGACGTGCTTGAGCTCGGAGAATGCCGAGAAGGCGAGCATGGCGGCGTTGCGCTGACGGCCCTCGTCATTTTTGCTCGACTTCTTGAACTGCATGATGGCAACGAACTTGCCGCCGCCGCAGGGGGCAGCGTGGACGTTGAGCAGGCGGCCCGGGATGGCGGTCTCGACCATCTTGTAGATGGATGCCTCGGTGGGGATGCCGGCCATGGACACGTGCTCGTGCGAGGGACCGATGCAGCTCTCCATGATGGGATTGACGCGCGTGGTGACGGCGGTGATCTTGATCACCGGGCAGACCTTGGCGCCACCGGTGTAGCCGGGGAACTCGGGCATGGCGTAGCCGTGGCCGTTGACGTCCTCGTTGATGGTCTCGTCGTGCATGAGGTAGCCCTCGAGCACATACTCGGCATTGGCGATGCACTTCTGCGGAACGGTGACGCAGTCGGCAAGCTCGACGGCGTGGCCGCGCAGGGCGCCGGCGATCTGCAGCTCGTTAAAGCCGAGCGGCGTGGTGGGCGCCTCGAAGCCACAGCACATGTACACGGCGGGGTCCAGACCGATGGAGATGGAGATGGGCATGTCTTCGCCGCGCTGGCAGTACTCGTCAAAGAACGCGCCAAGGTGACGGCTGCCCGGAGTGATCCACATGGCGAGCTTGTCCTTGTCGACGCAGGAGAAGCGGTGGATGGTCACGTCGGACTGGGAGCCGTCGGGGCTCGTGCCATAAGCGAGGCCCATGGTGATGTAGGGGCCGCCGTCGACGGGCGTGTTGGTGGGAGCGGGAACGATCTTGCGCAGGTCAAAGCCCTCGTCGGTCGCCTTGTACACGACCTCTTGGCAGTCGACGTGCGCACCCTCGGCGATCTGCTCGGGCGCGATCAGGTTCTCGAAGCGCTTGCCGATCTCGAGGCCCAGGTGCTCCTCGTCGAGGTCGAGCAGGGCGGCAACGCGCTTGCGGCTGGCAAGCATGCCGATGCAGACCTTGGCATCGTCAAAGCCCTTGACGTTGTTGAAGACCATCGCCGGGCCCTCTTTGGTCGGACGCATAACGGTGCCGCCGGCACCGACGCGACGATAGACGCCCGAGACCTCGGCGTCCGCGTCGACCTGGGTGTCGGTCTCGAGCAGCTGGCCCGGCATCTCGCGCAAAAAGTCGAGCGCGGAGCGCAGATCGTGGATCTGGGAAGCATCGGTAGTGGACATAGCGTGCTCCTTTCGGGAGAGTGTCCGGCGGCGGGAGTGCCGCCGGCTTGGTAACGTAATGGGGCCGCAGCGCTCATAGATGGGGCGCTCGGGCACTCGCAGTTCAAGCACTCGGCTAATTACAGCCAAGCACTCGACTGCTTACATCAGGCCAAAGAGGTGGAACCAGGCGGCCTCGACCAGCACGACGATAAAGACGACCGCAGTGAGGGGAATGCCCATGCGCATAGCCTCTTTGGAGGTGTAGCCGCCAGCGTCCTTGCCCTCGCCGATAAGGATCGGCAGGTTATGGAACGGCAGGATGTAGTGGATGTTGATGGACGTAAAGACGATGAGCGCCACGGCGAGCGGGCTCACGCTGGAGCCGGCCGCAAAGCTGATGAACGCCGGCACGCACACGCCGAGCACGGCCATGACCGAGCCCATGAACATGTGGATGATCATGGAAAGCGCGGCGACGAGCAGGGCGAACAGGAAGATGTTCTCGGGCACGGAGCTGGGAAGCACGACATCGGCGATCCAGGCGTTCATGCCGGTGGCACCGCCCACGGAACCCACGGCCATGGCGGCCGTCAGGAACATGAGGGACTTGATGTCGACAGCGTTCCAGCTGGCAGGAGTGAGAACCTCGCCGATGATGGGCATGGCGAGCGCGACACCGATGGCAAGTGTCACCCAGCCGATGTAATCGCCCGAGACGGTAAGCCACAGCGCGATGGCGATGACAAGCCACACGATGGTGCGGATCTCCTTGACGGAGAGCTTGCCGAGCGCGGCCTGCTTGGCCACGATCTGCTCGCGATCGTAGACGAGCTCCTTGCTGGGCTTAAAGAGGAAGAGACCCAGGAACAGGGTGCACAGCAGCGCGACCAGCATAGGCACGCTCATGTACAGGAACCAGTCGACAAAGGACGGGCTCATGCCGCCGGCCTCGGCGCTGTACTGCGCGACGAGCGGGTTGAGCGTGGAGTCGCCCGTCAGGAAGAACATGGAGCCCGGGGCAGCAGCGGCAAACACGAGGAAGCCGAGCTTGCCGCGGTCGTCGTCACCGTAGCCGGCGGACTCGGCAATGACCGAGACGACGGCGAGGATGAGGAAGGCGCGGGGGAACGGATGCGGGATCAGCAGCGACAGCACAAAGGTGAGCGCGAAGATTGAGATGATGAGCGACTTGGCATCGCGCACGAACTTGAGCATAAACGCATAGGCGATGCGCTCGCCCAGGCCCGACTCCTTGACCGCGCTGGCGATGAGGTAGGCGCCGATGACGAGCCACATGGTGGCTTTGGTCCACGAGCTAAACGTGGAGGCGACCGTCGCCGAGATGCTCGCGGCACCCGTGTCGTCCACGCACACCTTGAACAGAACGAGCAGCGCGCAATAGAGCAGGCCCACAAAGCCCGGCTGTGCCACGCCACACGCCCAGAACACCACCGTGGCAAGCGTCAACGCCAGACAGGTCTGACCGCCGGCCGTAAGCTCGACCGTCGAGCTCAGCTCCACCAAAGGAAGAAACTTCACCAGCAAAAAGACAACGATACCCAGCACAAAGCCAATTTCGCGCTTGGTGATCTTAAACGCCTTCTTTTCCGCTTCCATCTCCCCACCTTTCTTGTTGGGGGCGCTCCGGATTCGCGGCCACGTTGCCACTTAAAAAGGGGCGCCCGTTATCGGACACCCCTTACGTTGCGCTGTGTTGTGGCAATACAGTCAAGCGGATTTTTTTGGATGAGAAGCGATCCCCTGGACAAAAACCATCACAACATTCGACGCTTTTCCTCGTTTTCGAGATTTTCGTCGAATGTTGCGACGGTTTGGATGTGGCAACGGGACTGTCTTTTTTCACATAGCAAGGGCTGTGCGGATGGAGGGGACCTCCAGAGCCTCGCGGAGCCAGGGGGCCAGCTGCTCGGGGTGACCCTGCAGATAGCCTTTGAGCTCGGAGGGCGCCACGCGGCGCACCTCCGAGATCTCCTCTTGGTTGATATGCAGCTCGCCCGGCTCAACATGGGCTACGAACACCTCGCACCATTCGCACTCGCAGCGGCCGTCGCCGTGGTCCTCGCGGTACACCACGTGTCCGAGGTGCTTGAGCTGATCGGGCTCGCGCGTGATGCCAAGCTCTTCGTTGATGCGACGTGCCGTGGCGGCCGCGACGTCTTCCCCGGGGAGCGGATGGCCGGCACAGCCATCGGCCAGCACCCCGCCCCACAGGCGTTTGAGCGGGCTGCGACGACAGAGCAGCAGGCGCGCGTCTTCGCCCTGGCCCTCGACCAGAAGCGTCAGAAATGCCTGATGCAAGATTCCCTCGCCGGTATGGGCCTCGATGCGGTCGACGGGGCCAAGCGCCTCGCCGGTCGCGGCATCGACCGCCACGACCTCGGCGCCTGCGCCGCCCTCATCCCAGCCGGCGCGCAGAATGCGGGCTGCGGCCTCCTCGAGCGCGGCGATGAGTTCCTTGGTGGTATCGAGCATGCGCTTCAGGTCGTCCCCGCTCGCCTGTTCAACATGAAAACCCGTGCTTGCAACTACCGGCACACTAAAGCGCGTGGCCAGCGCCGCTGCGATATCGTGCGCCGGGATCTCGTCTCGATGGCACGGAACGGCCAGGATGCTCACCGTCGCCGTACGGCCGGGCTCGGGACGCGGAATGGCCTGTGCCGTGGCGCCCAGGTGCGCAAATTCCGGCGAGCAGGCGTAGACCGCCATGCCTCGCGGTGTCACCGTCAGCTGGGCCTCGAGCGCAAACTTGCCCTCGCCCACTGCAACCTTTGTCGTGTGCATACCCATGGGATCTCCTGTCGCCCGCGATGTACCTGAGACCATCTTCACCTGTATTGCGACTATACAGGCAAGCGCAGTCTGCGACAAAGGGGGCAGGCACCTGACGCATTCTGTTAGAGTTGCAGGGATTGAATCCCGCTTATTAATGCGACATTGGAGTTACAACCTTGACCGCCGCAACCACGCCTAAAAGTAAGTCAACCGCCGCCGCGCTCTCCCCCGCGCGCACCAAGCTCTGCCTGGCGCTGCTCGTGCTGTTGGGATTCTCGCTCGGCTGCTCCGAGTTCGTGGTCATCGGCATCGAAAGCGACCTGGCGACGGAGCTCGGCATCTCGCTTGCCACAGCGGGCCAGCTCATCAGCGTGTTCGCACTCGTCTACGCCATCGCTACGCCAGTGCTTGCGCTCAGCACGGGACGCTTCCGCCGCTACCGGCTGCTCGTGTGCTACAGCATCGTCTTTGTGCTCGGCAACCTGGTCATGGCGTTGGCGCCCAACTTCCAGGTACTGTTTATCTCGCGCATTGTCCTGGGTTCTGTCTCGGGCGCACTGCTCGCCGTGGGCGTGACGTACATCCCCGAGCTGCTGTCCCCGCAGCAAACTTCGCTTGCCATCTCGGTGGTGTACGGTGCGTTTTCCGTGGCGATGGTCTTTGTCACTTCGATCGGCAAGTTTGTGGCCGACACGCTCGATTGGCACATGGCCATGTACGGCACGCTGACCTTTGCCGTTCTAATCTGCGGAGCGCTCGTGGCGTTTATGCCGCGCGCTGGGCAGACCGATGAGCCCGCCACCTTCCGCGAGCAGGCGGGTCTGCTACGCGAGCCGAGCATCATCACCGGCATGCTCATCTTTTTGTTTGGCGTGGGCTCGGTCTACGTATTCTACGGCTACGTGACGCCTTATCTTGAGCAGGTGCTGGGTATGGGAACCGTTCAGGCGAGCACCACGCTTATGGCCTACGGCGTGTTCTGCCTGATCTCGAACATCCTGGGCGGATGGATCGACGCGCGTTTTGGCATGAAGGCACTGCTTGTGACGTTTGTGCTGCAGGCCGCGGCGTTACTCGGGCTGTTTGCCGTGGGCGGCACCATGCCGCTCGCGCTGGTCTTTGTCTTTAGCCTGGCGATGCTCATGTACCTGTTCTCGGTCTCATGCATCACGCACTTTATGGACGTGGCACGCAGCCGCCATCCCAAATCGATGGTACTCGCGAGCTCGGTAGAACCCATGGCGTTTAACGTCGGCATTTCGTTTGGCACCGCAGTAGGCGGCGCCGTGGTGAGCAGCGTTGGCATTGCCTACGTTGGCGCGGTTGGTGCCGCGTTCTCGCTTGTGGCCTGGGCGCTTACGCTGGTGACGATTAAGCTGGCTCGCTGGGAGCGCAAGCGAGCGAGGGCGTAAGCGCAGATGCGATACTCGAGCTCGATGATGGCGATCGAAAGGAAACCGCATATGCAACGTGTACTGTTTATCTGCCATGGGAACATCTGCCGCTCGACGATGGCTGAGTCGGTGTTTACCGAGCTCGTGCGCCGCGCTGGGCGCGAGGCGGAGTTTGTCATCGATTCCGCAGCGACCTCAACTGAGGAGATCGGCAACCCGCCGCATCATGGCACGGTCGCCAAGCTGCGCGAAGTCGGGATTCCCGTCGTTGCGCACCGTGCCCGCCAGGTGCGTCGAGCAGAGTATGGCGACTGGGATCACATTGTCTATATGGATGCTGAGAACGCGCGCGGCCTGCGTCGCATCTTTGGCGACGACCCCTACGGCAAGATTACGCGCTTGCTCGATTGGACCGAGCGCCCCGGCGACGTGGCCGATCCCTGGTACACCGGCAACTTCGATGCCACCTACCGCGGCGTACTCGACGGTTGCACTGCTATGCTCGAGCAGCTGTAATCGATGAAATGCAGAGTTTTTAGAGCCATAAATCGGATGAAATGTAGAAATTTGACCTTACTCGCGCACAGCACAACGACGACAACGCCTAAGCATAGGCATAAGCGAAGTCGGAATTCCCATATACAAATCGAGCGTGGTTTTTCTCCCACTTTGAGCGTTCAAGTGCGCTCTAAACGGGAGAAAATCCACGCTCATTTTCTCGGCGGGAGATAATCCACGCTCAACTACTCGTCGACGATCTCGGCAAGCCAGACGTTGAGGGTATCGACCTCGGGGCAGCAGAACTTTGCCGTACCAGGCTCGTTGCCAGGCACGGTTCCGCCATAGCGCAGGATATCGATATAGGGAAAGCCCACATGGCAGGCCATGGCGCACATCTTGCCGCGGTCTCGGTCGAAGTCAAAAACGTCGCCCGGCTTGTGACCATGGTGGCAGCGGCACGCACCTAGCTGGTCCACGCAGCTCACGCGGATACGCGGACGCTTGCCACGCGGCGCGCCGAGCGGCTTGTTCTCGCCCGCAGGCTTGACGCCGCCCTCGCCAGCATTACTCATGGTCGATCACGTCCAAGCAGGCCTCGATGGGCAGGCCGGCCGACTTGTCCTCTTGATCGGCATTGCGCTCGATAAGCTCGGCCACCACGCGCATGGCATCGGACGTCGCGCGCTGCAGACTCCAACCTGCCATAACGCGGCCGACGAGCACTGCCGAGAACGTGTCGCCCGTACCCGGGAAATAGACCGGAATGAGCTCAAAGGGAATCGTGAAGTACTCCCCCGCTACATGGTCGTAACCGATAACCGCGTTCGTGCCATTGACCACGGCGCTCGTAATGACCACCGACTTGGCACCCAACTCGCGCACGGCGTCCACAAGGGCGCGGGCCTCATCGGGCGTGATCTGCTCTGCAATAGGCGTATCGGCGAGCAGACAGGCCTCGGTGTAGTTGGGCACCGCGTAGTCTGCGCACTCCAGCAGGTGCCGCATGAGGCCAATCGTGGACTCGGGCACGCCGGCATAGAGCTTGCCGTTGTCACCCATGATGGGATCGACGAACACCTTGGTGCCCTTTTGCGCACGGCGGTGGCAAAAGTCCGAGATGATGCGCGTCTCTTCCTCGGTCACGATAAAGCCGGTCGAGATGGCGTCGAACTCAAAGCCGAGCTCCTCCCAGATAGCGAGGCTTTGACGCACGTACTCGGTGGTGTCGTGGATGTAGAACTTGGGGTAGTTGAGCGTGTCGGACACAAGTGCCGTCGGCAGATTGTGGATACGGTAACCCATGTGCGACAGCACCGGCAGCATGGCGGAAAGCGCGACCTTGCCGTAGCCGCACATATCGTTAATCAGCAGCAGCTGAGTATTCTTCATGAGGGTCTCCCTTGTTTCGGGCGCGGCGCGGCAGCGCCACAGTGCGACTAAGTGTAGCGCAGGGGACGTTGTGAACGGGCGCTGGCACCGCAGAGGACGAATTGTTGCGGAAAGGTTACGGGAAGGAGGAAGTTAGTCGTTGGGGACGTTCTTAAATGACTAGTCGACACAAGGAGTGTCCCCAAATGCCGGCACATAAGGAACGTCCCTAAGTGCCGCTCGAACATAATAAGTTTGGTACCTTGACATTTATTTACCGTGCTCCTAAATTGGTTAGGCACAAAACAATTCAACTACCTAACTAAAGAAAGGAGCGAAGCTTAGATATGTGTGTTGAACCACTCGTCCTTCCGCATGAGCCCGGCGGTGACCCGTCGCAACCGGTAGACATACCCGAAGCGGTCAGCGCCGAAGACAAACTCGCCAAGCGCATCCTGAGCGGCCTGGGCTTTTGCGGCCATTACATGCATTTTCATGGCGGAGGCGTGTCCGGCAAGGCGCCCATCATCTGCCTGCTGGCCAAGCAACCCGGCGGCGAGATGTCGCAGCAGGAACTCGGCATGCACTTTGACCTCAAGCCGGGGTCGCTTTCCGAGATCCTGTCCAAGCTCGAGCTCAACGGCCTCATCGAGCGCAGCCGTAACCCCAAGGATCGACGGCAGCTCACCATTCGCCTGACCGAAACCGACCGGGAAAACGCCCGCATCGACCAGGCGGCCCGCATTCGCTTTAGAGAGCAAGCCTTTAGTGCCCTCACCCACGACGAGCGCGAGCAGCTCGCCGAAATGCTCGAGAAAATCCGTGTAACCTGGGAGGAACTGGATGATTAAAACCCTCATGGGAAGCATCCGCGGCTATATGAAAGTCACCGTTGCCACGCCGCTGCTCGTGCTTGGCGAGGTGCTCTGCGAGATGCTGATTCCATTTATCACCGCCAACCTGATCGACGCCATCAAAGACGGCGCCACCGTAGCCGAGATGCTTCCCACCGCGGGCCTTTTGGTGCTCATCGCGCTGACATCGCTTGCTTTTGGCGCCGCGGCAGGCGTCACCTGCAGCCATGCGAGCTGCGGCTTCGCCAAGAACCTGCGTCACGACCTGTTCTACAAGATCCAGACGTTCAGCTTTGCCAACATCGATGAGTTCTCGAGCTCATCGCTCGTCACGCGCCTGACCACCGACATCAACAACGTTCAGCAGGCCTTTATGATGATCATCCGTATCGCCGTGCGCGCGCCGCTGGTATTGGTCTTCGCCTTTACCATGGCGTTTATCATGGGCGGCAGCGTCGCCATGGTCTACCTGGTCATCATTCCGCTGCTGGGCTTTGGACTGTTCTTTATCATCTTTAAGGTGCGCCCCATCTTCTCGCGCGTGTTCCACAAGTACGATGCCCTTAACGAGTCCGTCGAGGAAAACGTCACCGGCATGCGCGTGGTTAAGAGCTACGTACGCGAAGACTTTGAGAAGGAGAAGTTCGCGGCCGCCGCGCGCGATGTCCAGATGGACTTCACCCGCGCCGAGAAGCTGCTCGCCTTTAACAACCCCATGATGAACATCTGCGTCAACGGCGCGTTTGTCGTCATCATCTACCTGGGCTCCAAGCTCATCATCACGAGCCAGGGCACGCTGTTCGACGTGGGCCAGCTCTCCTCGACCTTTACCTATGGTCTCCAGATTCTCATGACCCTGATGCAGCTGTCGATGATCTTTGTCATGGTGACCATGGCCGACGAATCGGCACACCGCATTGCCGAGGTGCTGGCCGCCGAGCCCACGATCGCCAATCCCGCCGAGCCCGTGCTCGAGGTTGCCGACGGTTCCATCGACTTTGACCACGTGAGCTTTAAGTATTCCGCGCATGCGAAACGCCAGGCGCTCGACGATATCGACCTGCACATTACGAGCGGCGAGACCATCGGCATCATCGGCGGCACCGGCTCGGCCAAGTCCACGCTCGTCAACCTCATCGCCCGCCTGTACGACGCCACCGAAGGCACCGTGCGCGTGGGCGGCATGGACGTGCGCGACTACGACCTGGACGCACTGCGCCACCAGGTCGCCATGGTGCTGCAGAAAAACGTGCTGTTTAGCGGCACCATCGCCGAGAATCTGCGTTGGGGCGACCCGAACGCCACCGACGAGGAAGTCCGCGAGGCGGCACATCTGGCCTGCGCCGATGAGTTTGTCGACGGCTTCCCCAAGGGCTACGACACCTGGATCGAACAGGGCGGCTCTAATGTTTCGGGCGGTCAGAAGCAGCGCCTGTGCATTGCACGCGCCCTGCTGCGTCGCCCCAAGATCTTGATCCTGGACGACTCCACCAGCGCCGTCGACACCAAGACCGACGCCAAGATCCGCGCAGGGTTGGCAAGCTATCTGCCCAACACGACCAAGCTCATCATCGCCCAGCGCATCAGCTCCGTACAGGACGCAGACCGCATCATCGTCATGGAGGGCGGCCGAATCGCGCAGATCGGCAACCATGACGAGCTGCTTAAGACGAGCGAAATCTACCGCGAGACCTTTACCTCGCAAAACAAGATGTCTGCCGAAGGTACGCAAGACGCCGACGACGTCTCTGGCGACGCGAACACGGCGGCAGACAACACCGACATGACCGCAACGCAAGCTCAGACCCAGGAAGGAGGCGAGGCACATGAGTAAGGCAACGACCGCCGAGCGCGCGCTCAACCGTAAGGGCGGCACCATGTCGCGCCTCATCAAGACGCTCTTTGGCTTCTATCCCGTGCTTTTGCCCCTTGTCGTCGCCGGCGTGGTGCTCTGCGCCATCATCAACTCCATCGGCGCGACCTTCCTGCAGAGCGCCCTGCAGATTATTAGCGAATCGTGGCAGTCGGGCGATTGGGAAGCCGCACAGCCCAAGATTCTGCAGCTCGTGACCACCCTCGCCTGCATCTACGGCGTCGGTGTCCTGTCCTCACTCTTCTGGAACCGCGCCATGGCTATCGTCACGCAGGGCTCGCTCGAGAAGCTGCGCGAGATGATGTTCAACCGCATGCAGGACCTGCCGATCCGCTACTTCGACACGCACCAGCGCGGCGATATCATGAGCCACTACACCAACGACATCGATACGCTGCGCCAGATGATCAGTCAGTCGCTGCCCAACCTGCTCATGACGATCATCATCATCGTCACGGTGTTCTTTATCATGCTGTACTACAGCGTGTGGATGTGCCTGGTCATCATCGCCGGCGTCGCCTTTATGACCTTTATGACCAAGCTGCTCGGCTCCAACTCCGCGCGCTTCTTCATTGCGCAGCAGACCGAGCTCGGCGTGGTCGAGGGCCATATCGAGGAGGTCATGAACGGCCAGAAGGTCGTCAAGGCGTTCTGCCACGAGTCTGCCGCCGAGGCCGATTTTGACGAGCGCAACGAAAAGCTCTTCGAGGTCTCGCAGAAGGCCAACATGTACGCCAACATCCTCATGCCCATCCTTATGAACCTGGGCAACCTGCTCTACGTGCTGGTCGCACTGGCGGGCGGCATTTTCCTGGCGCTGGGCGTGCCCAACCTGAGCATCTCGGGCATGGCGCTGTCCATCGCCGTCGTGGTGCCGTTCCTCAACATGACCAAGCAGTTCTGCGGACAGATCGGCCAGATCTCACAGCAGATCAACGCCGTGGTCATGGGCCTCGCCGGCGCCGACCGCATCTTTGAGCTCATCGACGAGAAGCCCGAGGCCGACGAAGGCTACGTGACACTCGTCAACGCGCAGGTGAACCCCGAGACTTGGGAGTTCGAGGAGGCGGACCACCACACCGGCATGTGGGCGTGGAAACATCCGCACCGCGCAACCGGCGAGATCGAGTACGTACCGCTGCGCGGCGACCTGGTCATGGACAACGTCGACTTTGGCTACACGCCCGACCACGAGGTGCTGCACGGCGTGTCCGTGTTTGCCAAGCCGGGCCAGAAGGTCGCGTTTGTCGGCGCCACCGGTGCCGGCAAGACGACCATCACCAACCTCATCAACCGCTTCTACGACATCGCCGACGGCAAGATCCGCTACGACGGCATCAACGTCAACAAGATCCGCAAGGCCGACCTGCGCCGAAGCCTGGGCGTCGTGCTGCAGGACGTGAACCTGTTCACCGGCACCGTGATGGATAACATCCGCTACGGCAACCTGGATGCGACCGACGAGGAGTGCATCGCGGCGGCCAAGCTCGCGGGCGCGGACGACTTTATCACCCGCCTGCCCGACGGCTATGACACCATGCTCACCGGCAACGGCGCCCAGCTGTCGCAGGGCCAGCGCCAGCTGATCTCGATAGCCCGCGCTGCCGTCGCCGATCCGCCGGCGATGATTCTGGACGAGGCTACGTCGAGTATCGACACCCGCACCGAGGCCATCGTGCAGGAGGGCATGGATAAGCTCATGGAGGGCCGCACGACGTTTGTCATCGCACACCGCCTGTCCACCGTGCGCAACTCCGACGCGATCATCTGTCTGGACCACGGCCGTATCATCGAGCGCGGCAACCACGACGAGCTGATCGCCAAGCGCGGGTACTACTACCAGCTGTATACCGGTGCGTTTGAGCTCGAGTAGAACTGGTTACTGACGGAGGGTGCCCCGGGGCGTCGGGGTAATTCCTCCGTGCTCAAACATCCTCGCTGCGCTGCGAAACTGCGCGCGGAGGAAATACCCCGCCGCCCCCGGGGCGCCCTCCTACGCGCAATCAGCCCGTCATTTAGAACGGAATAAAAGTTAGCGAGGCCCTGGCCAGTTGGTCAGGGCCTCTTTTTGTGGGCTTAGCGGTCCTCGCGTTGCGGCCCGGCTGCCTCGGCTTTCTTTACGCGGTTCTTGTCGATGTACATGTTTTTGTCGGCCTGGGAAAAGAGCTCGCGCATCGTGGGCGGTTCATCAAAATCGCTGGAAAGCGCATAGCCCACCGCATAGCTGATAGGCATGTCGGGGTGAGCTTCGGAATACTCGTTCACGTTCGCACGGACCCGAGCGAGACGGGACTCCACGGCAGCTCGATCGGCATCCCACAGCACCGCGATAAACTCATCGCCGCCGTCGCGGCCCACAAAGCAGGCCTCGGACGCCACACGCCCCAGCTGCTGGGCAAAAGAACGAATGTATTCGTCGCCTTTCTCGTGGCCAAAGCGGTTATTGACCGTATGCAGATTATTTAGATCGAAGACACACAGCGCAACGGGCGCTTCAGCGGAAACGGGATGCTCCTGGCCCAAGATTTCCTCGCACTTGTTCTTGTTGGGCAGTCCCGTAGCTTCGTCGAGATAAACTTTGCTCTGCAGCTCGCGATTGAGTGCGGCAGTGCGCACCGCGCGAACAAGTTCGACCGCAAAGGTCGTCACCAAGCCCACGATGTCGATGATCACCAAGCCCTCGAGATAGTTGAGCGCCGACGCCTTCTCCTGAGAGTAGTCCTCTGCGAGTCGCGTAGCATCGTCGCAAATGCCAAAGAACTCCTCGCTCATGGCGATGATGTCGGTGTTCTCGTAGCCGACTTCGCGCACATGGATGATCTCGGCGCAAAGCTCATCATAATAGTTTGCAAGCTCGGTCATCTTTGCCTGATACTCGTCGTCGTCGAGACGGACGAGGTTGAGGTCATCACTTCCGTAACGCAAACCGTTGATGTATGAATCAACGGCTCTGAGCAGGTCATCTCGAGGCTGGCCCGCGTCCTCGAGCTTAACGATTCGCTGCGTAGTGCCGCGCACCAGACCGGCGTAGTTGACCACGCGCGCCGTGCCCTGGATATCGGAGACGAGCAGCATAACATTGATAAAGAAGAAGATGAGAACTGCCGTGAGCACCATCATGAGCAGGCGCATCGCCTGGCTGGCTTTCTTGGCGACAGAAGGATTCACAAGTTCACTCCTCAAATGACAAAAGTGCAGGTAGCACACAGTGTGCTGAAATTCACGTGAGGTCAACTCTACCAGATGATTTTTCTAGGACGGGGATTAAAGAATCATCGACACGATAGCTATTTGAGAAGTTGGGCCATGGCGTTGACGAATTTTTGGACTTGGAGGGTGGGCTCGAGCGGGTAGTGTAAGTAGACCGGCACCTCGCGGCCGCACAGGAACGGCACGCCCACAAAGGCCGGGTGCACGCCCGACCACGCTCCGCAGGTGAGCACCGCATCGCCCTTTTCCTCCGCCTCGTTAAAGAGCGCAAAGTCGAAGCTATCCACGTCGATCACGTCCACACCGCCGTCGGCCAACAGGTCGATGCGCAGGCTGTCCATAGCGTCGTTGCCGTGACGGAGCACGCGCAGGCGCATGCCCTCCAGGTCGGCAACCGTGATACGCGTCTTGCGCGCAAGCGGGCTCGTACGCGGCACATCAATATAAAACGGTACGTTGACGATAAGGAGCTTTTGGCAGGCGTCGCCCCAGCGCGGGGTCGAAAAACTCGACTGCACTACATCCACCTCGCGCCCCAAGCTGCGCATGACGGATTCACGCTCGTCATAGAGATCGTTCACCGGCACGATCTCGAAGCGCAGCGATGGCTCCAGCTCGTGCACGCCCGTCCACATCGACAGTGTCTGGCGCCCCGGGCACATCATCGACACGCCCAGGCGCACCGCACCGCCATCGCCCGCCGCGCGCCGGGCACGACGCAGCGCGTCCTCAGACTGGCGCATGATCGAGCGCGCATCGTCCACCAGCAGAGCGCCCGCCGGCGTCACCTTGACGCCCGAGTGCGAGCGTTCGAACAGCGTGATGCCGAACTCGGCCTCGAACCCCGACACCTGCTTGACGAGCGCCGGAGTCGACACGCGCAATTTTGCCGCCGCACGCGAGAAGCTTCCCAGCTCCGCAGCGGCCGATATGGCCTCAAGTCGTCGATCGTACACGTCAATCTCCCGTTTTCGCGCCCGTGGCCACATGGTGCCACAGGAGGTTGTTTTCGCTGGTCATGCGCTCAATTGAGAATAAACTGCATCGCACAGTGTAAACCTATGGTTAACGTCATTCTAACAAATATGCAATTCACCTGCGCAAATGCAAAGCATACGATAACCAGCGAAAACCACGTGGGTCGGTTAATGGGAGCGACCCCCCGGGAGGCACAAGAAGGGAAGTTCCTATGAGCAATTGGCTTAAGCTCGAGGGCGATGTCTGCGCCGTGACTGGCGCGCTCGGCGGCATGGGCGTCGAGATTTGCCGAGAGTTCGCCCGCAATGGCGCTAACGTCGTCCTGCTCGACCTGGACGAGGAGAAGGTCAAGGCCGCTGCCGCCGACCTTGCTGCCGAGTTTGGCATTCACGCCGAGGGCTACAAGATGAACGCCACCGACGAGGCCGAGGTTCAGGCCGCCGTCGACGCCACCATCGCCAACTTCGGCCGCGTCGACGTTCTCGTCAACACCGCCGGCATCCTGCGCTTCGCAGCCATGGAGGACCTGCCGCTGAGCGACTGGGAGCAGGTGCTCAACGTCAACCTCACCGGTTACTTCATCACCTCGCAGCGCTTTGGTCGCGAGATGATCAAGGCCGGGAAGGGCCGCCTGGTGCACATCTCGACCGTCGCCAGCCACTCCCCCGAGACGTTCTCGGGCGTGTACAGCTCCACCAAGGCCGGCGTCAACATGATGTCCAAGATGCTAGCCGCCGAGTGGGGTCCCTACGGCGTCCGCTCCAACTGCGTCGAGCCCTGCTTTGTCAAGACCCCCATGTCGGCGAGCTTTTACGCCGACCCCGAGGTCGAAAAGAGCCGCAGCCGCCTGATCGCCACGCGCCGCATCGGCGAGGTCAGCGATATCGCCAACGCCGTCATGTTCCTGGCGTCCAAGCGCTCGGACTTTACCACCGGTGACGCCATCAAGGTCGATGGAGGCTTCTCCAATATGATGGGCGACCTCACCGCCAAGCCCGGCGGCCGTCGAGCCTTTGCCGACAACTACCTCAAGAACAAGGGCGTCGAGCTTTGGTCCGACGAGTCCGGCGTCGCCAAGCCGACTGACCAGTAAACCAACCTAACAGGGAGGCTCGCGGACGTACCCGCCCCTCCCCCGCATCGATTAGAAAGAGTCCAATGGCTTCCACCAACTCCAACAAGGGTCGCGCCGTCGTGCTTTCCGCCGCGTGCGTCACCATGTTCTTCATCAGCTCCATCGCTCTGTATTCCGTCGTGAGCAAGAACCTGCTCGCCGTCTACCCCGAGTGGTCCAGCGCCCTTACCTGGGCTTTCCCGGTCTTTCAGACCATCATGGCCGTGACGGGCATCTTCGCCGGCCGCATCTCCGATAAGATCGGCCCCCGCAACGTCGTGATTGCCGCCGCCGTGTGCTACGGCCTGGGCTGGTTCATGTCCGGCACCGTCACTGAGCCGTGGCAGTTCTACCTGTGGTTCTCGCTCGTCGCCGCTATCGGCAACGGCCTGGGCTACAACCCCGCGCTCACCACGGGCCAAAAATGGTTCATCGACAAGAAGGGCTTGGCCTCCGGCATCACCCTGGCCGCTTCGACCGCCGGCCCCGCCGTGCTGTCCCCGGTGCTCGCCTCGCTGCTCATCCCGAGCCTCGGTATCTTTGGCGCCCTTAAGGCACTCGGCGTCATCTTCTTTGTGACGATCGCCGCCTCCGCCCTGTTCCTGAAGGCCCCCGAGGCCGGTTGGCTGCCCGAGGGCTTCGAGGCCCCCAAGGGCGGCGCGCACGCCGGCACCTTCGGTGACCTCACCCCGGGCGAGATGGTCAAGACCCCGCGCTTTTGGGTCCTCATCGTCACCTTCGCCTTTGCCGCCACCGCCGGCACCCTGCTTGTGGGCAAGGTTGCCTCCATCGCCGCCGTCCAGCTCTTCGCCGACCCCACGAGTGCCGCAGCCGTCGACCTCGGCGGCGTGGTCGTCTCCGTCAACACCTGCGCCAACCTGGTCGGTCGCCTTTCCTTTGGCCAGATCATCGACAAGATCGGTGCCTACAAGTCGCTGCTCATCAGCCTTGTCGTCACCATCGTCGCGCTCGTCATCATGTCGATGAGCTTTACGCAGAGCATGTTCTTTGTGGCGCTCGCCCTGCTCGGCTTTAGCTTTGGCGCCCTGCTCGTCATCTACCCGCCGCTCACCGGTGGCGCCTTCGGCACCAGCAACATCGGTGTCAACTACGGCATCATGTTCCTGGGCTACGCCGCCTCTACCTGGATCAGCCAGCCCATCACTGCCGTGCTGTATCACGCCGAGGCCGGCAGCGCCGCCTACCAGCAGTCCTTCTACGGCGCCATTGTGATCGCCGCCATCGCCGTCGTGCTCACCGTCTACATGATGGTCTCCGACAGCAAGAAGAAGTCCGCTTAGTTTTACCGATGTGACATGAGGGACCGTCCCTTTGTCACATTCCACCAGCCACCAGCATTAAGGAGTCGAAATGTCTGAGCTCAACCCCGTCCGCATTGCCGTTATCGGCGCCGGTGCCATGGGCCGCAACCACATCCGCTTTGTCACCGAGGAGCCCGAAGCCGAGCTCGTCGCCATCGCCGACGCCTTTGAGGGCGCCCGCGCCACGGCCGAGGCCGCCGGCGTGCCGTTTTACACCGATCCCGCCCAGATGATGGACGAGGTCAAGCCCGAGGCCGTCATCATCGCCACCCCCAACGACCTGCACCTGGGCGTTGCCCGCGAGGCCATCAAGCGCAACATCGTGCCGCTGGTCGAAAAGCCGATCTCCAACGATCTCGAGGATGCCCAGGCCTTCGCCGCCGAGGCCGAGACCGCCAGCGTGCCCGTGCTCGTAGGTCAGCACCGTCGCCACAACCCCTTCGTCAACAAGGCCAAGGAGATCATCGAGTCCGGCGAGCTGGGCAAGCTCACCGTCTCGAGCTTCCACTACATGATCTATAAGAACGACGAGTACTTCGATGTCGAGTGGCGCCGCAAGAAGGGTGCCGGCCCGATCCTGGTCAACCTGGTCCACGACGTCGACCTGCTCCGCTACCTGCTGGGCGAGCCCGTCGCCGTCCAGGGCATGCAGTCCAGCGCCGCCCGCGGCTTTGAGACCGAGGACTCCGCCGTGGTCAACGTTCGCTTTGCCGATGGCGCGCTCGCGAGCATGACCATCTCCGACGCCACCGCCAGCCCCTGGAACTGGGAGGCGACCGCTCGCGAGGACCCGCAGTATCGTCCCTTCGACGCCGATGCCTACTTCATCGGCGGCACCAAGGGCGCCCTGTCGCTGCCCCGCCTGCACCAGTTCTCCTACGACGGCGCCTCCAACTGGCACAAGCCGCTGCAGATGGAGATTCCGGCCGTCGACCCGGCGCTTCCCCACAAGATGCAGCTCAAGCACTTTGTGAAGGTCGTCCGCCGCGAGGTCGAGCCCGTCGTGACGCCGGCCGATAACGTCAAGACGCTCACGCTGCTTAACGCCATCAAGGAGGCCGCCGAGACCGGCCAGCTCGTCGAGCTGTAATGCCCCAGGGCGGATTGCGGCAAACCCCCTATCGAGTCCCTCGGTCCGCCCTCAACAAGCCCCTCTTCTTTGCCCCGCGAGCAGCCTCCTGCACGCGGGGTATTTTGCTACCTTGCCGACGATTTTTCTGGGGCGGGGGCTATTTTGCACCTCGGCTTGATTCGTTCGCCACGAAACGCGCCTATCTACTACGTTTAACCGATCGCCCTTAACCATGCCAAATTTCGCGAGATAAAAACCGCAGGTAAACGGCTTGCCGATTTTCGGAAAACCCAGGTATGGTCAGCCCCTGCAGGTAAAACGTAGTAGATAGACCGTTTTCGTGGCGCGGCCCCAAAACGGTCTTTTGGGACGGGTGGTATCCTTGGTAGCTCTGTGCTGCAAACGCACCTTTACCGCAAGGAGTTTCATGGATCTTATCGTCCAGCTCGCCCGCGAGCTCAACCTTAAAGCCGCCAACATCGAAGCGGCCGTCAAGCTCATCGACGAGGGCAACACCATCCCCTTTATCTCGCGCTACCGCAAGGAGGCCACGGGCGGCATGGACGACGTCGCCCTGCGCGCACTCGACGAGCGCCTGTCCTACCTGCGCAATCTTGAGCAGCGCAAAGAGGATGTCATTCTGCTCATCGACGCCCAGGGCAAGCTCACGCCCGAGCTCGAGCAGCAGATTCGCGAGGCCACGCAGCTTCAGCGCGTCGAGGACCTCTACAAGCCCTACCGCAAAAAGCGCATGACCCGCGCGCAGAAGGCCCGCGAGGCCGGCCTGGAGCCGCTCGCCAACATGATCATCATGCAGGCCTCGGCCAAGGGCAGCGCACTCGACGCTGCCGCGGCATACGTCAACGAGGAGGCCGGCTTCGACACGCCCGAGAAGGCGCTCGCCGGCGCGGCGGACATCGTGGCCGAGACGGTGGCCGAGGATCCCGAGAACGTCGCCGACCTGCGCGCCTTTACGCAAAACACCGCCGATATCGTCGTCGAGGCCACCGACCCCGCCGAGAAGACTCCCTACGAGCCCTACTACAACTTTGACGAGCCGCTGCGCCGTATTCCCAACCACCGCGTTCTGGCTATCGACCGCGGCGAGCGCGAGGGCAAGCTCCGCGTACGCGTGAACGTCGATGGTGCCGCCGCCACGGCACGCCTCGGCAGCCGTTGGCCCCGACACCAGGGCGTGTTTGCCCCCGTCTTTGACGCAGCCATCGCCGACGGCTACAAGCGCCTCATGGCCCCCTCGCTGGAGCGCGAGGCCCGCGCCAAACTCACCGTCCGCGCGCAGACCGAGGCCATCAACGTCTTTGCCAAGAATCTCGAGGGCCTGCTCTCGGCGCGCCCCGTGCGCGGCGCCCGCGTACTCGCGCTCGACCCGGGCTACCGCACCGGCTGCAAAGTCGCCGTCATGGACGAGACCGGTAAGCTGCTCGACCACGGCGTGGTCTACCCCACCAAGCCGCGCCACGACGTCGCCGGCACCAAGCGCGAGCTCGCCCGCCTCGTCAAGAAAGACGGCGTCAACACCATCGTCATCGGCAACGGCACCGCCAGCCGCGAGACCGAGGAAGTCGTCTCGGAGTTCATCTCCGAGCAGGCTCCCAGCCTTCGCTACACCATCGTCAACGAGGCCGGCGCGTCGGTGTACTCCGCCTCCGAGCTCGCCAGCCAGGAATATCCCGACCTGGACGTCACCGTACGTGGCGCCATGAGCCTGGGCCGCCGTCTGCAAGACCCGCTGGCAGAGCTCGTCAAGATTCCGCCCCAGTCCATCGGCGTTGGCCAGTACCAGCACGACCTTGACCAGGCCGAGCTTTCGCGCACCCTGGGCCACGTGGTGGAAGACGTCGTCAACCGTGTGGGCGTCGACGTCAACACCGCGAGCGCAAGCCTGCTGGGCTACGTGTCGGGCATTACGCCAAGCGTAGCCAAAAACATCGTGGCCTACCGCGAGGAAAACGGCGCCTTTACCGATCGCCGCCAGCTCAAGAAGGTCCCCAAGCTGGGACCCAAGGCATATCTCAACGCCGCAGGCTTCCTGCGCATCAGCGGCGGCAAGAACCCGCTCGACGCGACAAGCGTTCACCCCGAGAGCTACGAGGTGGCCACGGCCGTCTTGGAGCGCGCCGGCGTTGCGGCAGGCGAGCTCGGCCGCGGCGGCGTGCCCGACATCGAGCGCCGCCTGGGCAGCATCTCGGCGCTGGCAAGCGACCTGGACTGCGGTACCCTGACGCTCATCGACATTGTCAACGAGCTCAAGAAGCCCGGCCGCGACCCGCGCGACGACGCGCCCGAGGTGGTCTTTAGCCGCTCGGCGCTTTCCATCGACGACCTGGAACCCGGCATGGAGCTCAAGGGCACAGTGCGTAACGTCGTCGACTTTGGCGCCTTCGTCGACGTGGGCGTTCACCAGGACGGCCTCGTGCACATCTCAAAGCTGGCCAACCGCTTCGTCAAGCACCCAAGCGACGTGGTGCGCGTCGGCGACACGGTCAAGGTGTGGGTCGAAAAGGTCGATCGCGACCGCAAGAAGATCTCGCTCACCATGGTGCAGGGGAAGTAAACCGCCAAAGCAAGGGTCCCCCCTCTCGCGACGTGCAAAATCGCGAGTATTCTGCAAATTCCACCGTTCCGGATGCCCCTCAGAGACGAAAAAGCAAGAAACAGCCCCCGTTTTAGCGTCATCAGAGCCAAAACGGGGGCTGTTCCATGCTTCACCCAGCTGGTAAAAGCCTTTACCTTGCTGAATACTCTCGATTTTGCACGTCGCAGGCGGGGGTACCTTTGCCCACGGCAGGATATGGAGGCCGATTACCAACCTACCGGCCAGCTCGTGTCGGCAGCCCCGGCCTTTCCTTTGCCTAGCGCGACCCTCGCGAAGCGCATGAGCGATAGGGAAAGGAAAGGTCGGGGCGAACAACCCTCGGCGCAGCCAATGTTCGCGTTACGGCAGGATATGGAAACCGAGCGAGGCGATATCCTTGGCAAAGCCGCGGACAGTGTCGAGCGAGACCTCGTACGGGTCGCGGCCGATGTTCTTGCGCTTGGCCAGGATGCTGTTGGGCACCGTGATGATCTGGCAACCGCAGGCTTCGGCCTGGTAAATGTTGATGAGCTCGCGCGTGGATGCCCACAGGACCTCGCAGTTGGGCTTGGCGGTGGCCTTCTTGACCGACTCCGTCATAAACGGAATGGGATCAACGCCGGTATCGGCGATACGGCCGGCAAAGAGCGAGATAATGGACGGCGTCTCGGCGTCAACGGCCTCGACCATCTCGTCGACCTGCGCAGGCGTAAAGATGGTGGTGACGTTGACCTTGATGCCGTCGGCGGAAAGCTTGCGCACCAGCTCGGCGGTGGACTCGCCCTTGGTGGTCACGCACGGAATCTTGACGTAGACGTTCTCGGCCCAGGTAGCGATCTCGCGAGCCTCGACCTCCATGGTCTCGACGTCGTCGGCAAAGACCTCAAACGACACGGACACATCGGTGATGTGGGCCAGGACCTCCTTGGCAAATGCGCGGTAATCCGTCACGCCGCCCTTCTTCATAAGGGACGGGTTGGTTGTGAAGCCCTGAACGTTGCCGTTCTCGTACATGTCGAGCATGCCCTCGAGGTTTGCACCGTCAGCGAACACCTTGATTGCCATCTGCCTGATTCCTTTCGCTTGCACATGGGCGTTAAACTGCTAAACACTTTACCTACGTTTATCAAGGCGTGAGCTGCGGTTTTTATCTTCTCGGCGAACGGCATAAACGCTTTAGCGTTTTTGAGCACACCCTCCAGCGGCAAAACGATTTTGCAGGGCGAGCCGATTTGAGCCGCCCGCCGCGGGTGAACGGTAATTGGACGGTTCCCGCTAGATCAACCCAAAGTGGCGCATGGCGGTGACGGTACCGTCGTGTGCGACGTCGTCGGTCACGTAGTTGGCGACCGCCTTGACCTCGGGCATGGCGTTGCCCATGGCAACAGCCGTCTCGACGGCGGCGAGCATGCCCAGGTCGTTGCCCGAATCGCCGAAGCCAAAAGTGCGCGCATTTCCCTCGCGGCCCAGATACGCCAGCGCTCGCGCCACGCCCACGCCCTTGTCGATGCCCTTGGGGCTCAGCTCGCGGTTTGCTTGCTGGGCTCGCTTGGAAGCTCGGCGGTAAACGCGTCTCCCAGTCAATCCGGCACCGCCGAGGCAAACCCCACACGCGCCCGCCAACGCAAAGGTCCGGCGGGACGCACCTAGCATCCCGCCGGACCGTCACTCGTCCAGGAGGCCACCGCGACGAACCTCTAGATCTTCGCAAGCTCCTCGGAGATGACGCGGCAGACGTCCTCAGCCTGAGGCATCACGCCGTACATCTCGAAGAAGCCGTGGTCGCAGCCGCGATAGCGAATCGCGGTGACATCAACGCCCGCATCCTGCAGCCTCTTCGCGAACAGCTCATCCTGATAGCGCAGGTAGTCATACTCGGAAGAGATGATGACCGTGCGGGGGAACGCGCTCACGTCCTCCGCGAACAGGGCAGACACCCTCGGGTCGAGCATCTCCTCCGCATTGCCGTTGGTGTACATCAGCGGCAGGTCATCATTGGCATTGCGAATGCGATCCACCCTGCTCAAAGCCTCGATCCTCTGGTCGTTCACAATCTCATAGAGGTCATAGGACCATTCCTCCGGAACGGGGCCGCCGTCAACGAGCGGATACAGCTCGGCCACGAGCTTGATCCTGTCCACATGGGACCCGTCGAGGACGACGGCGTTGGTCAGGCTTCCGCCCGCGGAGTCGCCAGCCACGGCGATCCGCGTCGCGTCAACACCCAGCTCATCCGCATGCTCGACAAGCCAGCCGAGCGTCTTCACACAGTCCTCGACGCCACCGGGAAACATCGTTTCGGGAGACAGGCGGTACTCGGGGTAGACCGCAACACAACCCGTTCGCTCCGCGATGTCGCGCAGGCAGTTCTCGTACTGGCCGATGTTGCCAACCATAAAGCCGCCGCCATGGATGAACACGAGCGCGGCAGAACCGCTCTCGTGGCTCTCGGGCGTGAAGACGTGCAGGGGAATGCCCCTGTCGCCAAAATTCATGACGACGGTCTTCTTGGCAACGCCCGCGCCCCTCACGACATGGGTCTCCTTGTTGGGCGCGGAGCGCCACGCGATCACGTCCACCGGCCCCGCCGGCGCCGGACCAGCAGCGAGCTTCGCGTGGGCGCGCGCATAGACGCGCGGATCGAGCACGTGCTCGCGCTCATCTCCCGGCACGGGCTTCAGTAGGAGCTTCAGCCCATTAGGCTCGACGACCTCCCTAGCTCCACGCTCAAGGACTTCAAGCTCGGAAGTGGGGTACTTTCTCTCCTCGGCGCCCATGGCTAGCCGATCTTCAGCTCGTCAAGCTTGGCATCAAGCTTGGCCATCTCATCGGCGGAAAGCTCCCACTCGAACGTCTCGCAGTTCTGAATCGCGTGGGCGTCCGTGCGCACGCCAACGAGCGCGGTGCCAACGTACTCCTTCTGGGTGCTCCAGTTCACGGCGACCTGTGCCACGGGTTTGTCGTGAGCCTCGGCCATCTCGTCCATGACCTTGAGCAGCTCCTGGACGCGAGAGAACTTGGGCTCCTGGAAGTAGTCGTAGAAGCCGGCGCGGACGTCGCCCTCCTCGAACTTCGGCAGCGCGCGGAACTTGCCCGACAGGATGCCTGCGCCAAGGGAGCCATAGGTGAAGGAGTCGATGCCACGCTCGTAGCCCCACTTGATGAGGTCCTCGGAGGAGCGGTCAACCATAGAGTAGGGCGGCTGCTGGACATCAATCTGAGCGACCTTCTCGCACTCCTCGATCATCTCGGTCGTGAAGTTGGAGACGCCGATGTGGCGAATCTTGCCCTGCTCCTTGAGGAGCTGGAGGGCGCACATCGTCTCGGAGAACGGGGTCTTAGCGTCGGGCCAGTGCACGAAGTAGAAATCGATGTAGTCGGTGCGGAGGTTGCGCAGCGAGCTCTCGACCTCCCTCATGATGTTCTTGAACGAGGAGTCGCGGTCATAGCCGGCGGCGCTGGTGATCAGGCCAACCTTAGTCGAGAGCAGGTAGCTCTCTCGGTCGATGCCCCTGAGCGCGTTGCCGACGACCTTCTCGGACGTGCCGTTGCCATAGCACGGCGCGGTGTCAATGAGGTTGACGCCGTGATCGAGCATGGTGCGGATGGCGGACATGCTGGCGGCGTCATCGTTCTCACCAAAGGAGTCGCCGCCGATCGCCCAGGTGCCCACGGCGAGCTGGGAGACGTCAACGTCGGAGTTCTTGAGGTGCGTGTAGCGCATATTCTCTCCTTCTAATGGGGCGGCCCGCGTCGAATGTCCTCGATCGCGTGCCGCCAGGAATTGCCTTGAACAGGCTTCGAATGATCCGGAAACCGCCTTATACGATGCCCACGAGGCCGAGGACGAGCGCCAGAACCATGATGCCGACCAGGATGATGTTGACGTTCACGTTCTTCTTGCGCAGGAGCCAGAGGACGACGAGAGTAAGTCCCAGGGGCACGATGCCCTTGAAGATCGAGTCGAGGTAGGTCTGGATCATGACGGGGTCGGAGTCTTGAACCGGAATGGACAGGATCGTGTTGAATTGGACGTTCGCCGCAGTCATGGCGCCGATCATCACGAGGCCGATCGTGGAGGTCGCCTTGGTGATGAGCTTCATGAGGCCACCCTCGTACATCTCGGAGATGAAGTTGGTGCCCATGCTGAAGCCGAGGTAGGTCATGAAGTATCGGCAGAGGATCGACGGGATGTTGTAGATCAGCAGGAACATGATCGCGCCGAGGGGCGAGCCGCTCATGGCGAGGTTGATTCCGATGCCGGCGGCGATAACACGCAAGACGCCCCAGAAGATTGCGTCGCCGATGCCGGACATCGGGCCCATCAGGGAGACCTTGATACCGTCGATGGACTCGGTGTCGAAGTCTTCGTGCCGCGAGTTCTCCCTCTCCATGGAGGCGACGAGGCCCATGGCGAACGTGCCGACGTTCTGGGTAATGTTGTACCAAGTCGTGTGACGCTTCATGGCGTCGGCACGGGCCTCGGGGTCATCGGCGTAGTAGCGGTTAAGCGCGGGCTGGACGGAGTACAGCCAGCCGTCGGCGCCAGCCTTGACGGAACCGCCGGCGCAGGAGGCGAACACGGAGAAGGAGCGCAGGAAAATGCTGTTGAGCATCTTCTTGTCTTCAGGGCTCACATTCTTGGTCAGGTTACTCATGCGAAGAAATCCTCCTCGTCGCTGGTTGCAGAGTCGCCGGAAACGGCCTGGGCGGCTACGCCCTTCTTGGTGAGATCGAAGATCTCCTTGTCGCGGAGGGCGGAGGCCACCGCGATGATGACACCGAGAACCGCGATGGCGATCATCGGGAGACCGAGGTACTGGTAGAGCGTGAAGCCCAGGAAGAAGTAGATGCTAAGCTCGGTGCTCCACAGCATCTGGAGCAGGAGCGCCATACCAACGGCGGGCAGGAGGGCGCCCACGGCGTTGAGGCCGTTCATGACATTGGCCGGAATCTGGTTAACGATGGCGGCAACGGGCT
Source organism: uncultured Collinsella sp. (assembly GCA_900545555.1). Classification (GTDB taxonomy): domain Bacteria; phylum Actinomycetota; class Coriobacteriia; order Coriobacteriales; family Coriobacteriaceae; genus Collinsella. Next base: position 17,387 of record UQZI01000007.1, on the reverse strand, counting down.
CAGCGCCGAGGTAAACGCCGAGGAAGGCGATGAGGCCAAAGGCAGCGTACTTAACGAACCAGAGAACGAAGTGCTGAAGCGCGAGGCCCTTCTCGTTGCCCTCGGCGGCCATCTTGTCAAAGGTGGCGGCGAAGAACGCAAGGAACACGTTGTTCATGAAGATCGAGAGGAACGCGGTGACGACACCCACGGGAACGGCCAGCGTGATAGCGGCACCTTGGTCGATGCCGGCGCCAACGGTGAAGGCGACGGCGAGGGCGGTCGCAGTAACGGGCTCGGCGGAGATAGCGCCACCGATGTTAACCGCGCCCATGAAGATCGCCTCGAGAGAGGCACCGATGATAACACCGGTCTTGACGTCGCCCATCAGGAGGCCCGCAACGAGGCCCACCACGAGAGGACGCTCGATCATGCACTGACCGAGAACCCAGTTGCCGCCGTAGCAAATCAGCACGGTCAACCAGGCCATTAATGCCAACCCAATCATTTGACTTCCTTTCTTTCATTTCATTTGGCCGCCTGGCCAAATCCCCTTATTTCCCCGCCGCCTCGATCAGACTCTTGAGAGGAGTCTTGGGATTGGATGGGATAAGCTGATGGAAAACCGGAATACCCTGCTCGCAAAGCTCCTTCGCGGCCTCGAGCTCATCCGGGTTGAGCATGATCGTGGAGTTGAGGGCGACCTTGCTATCCGGATCGGACTTGTCGAAGCGGCCGACATTGGCAACGTTCACGCCCTCGATCTTGCCCGGTGCGCCCTTAACGAGCTCAAGCACGTCACGCACGCAGTTGGTGAGCGCGAAGATGCGCATGGAGTCCGCACGCGGATCGTTCGCGATGCGACAGGCATCCGGAACATCCTTGACGAGGAGCTTCTGGCCCGCCGGCGTACCCATGGAAAGCGTCATGCGAAGGGCATCGCTCTCCACGGCGTGCTTGTTGGCGACGATGATCCTGGTGGTGTTGAGCTCCTTGGTCCACACCAGGGCGACCTGTCCGTGAATCAGACGGTCATCGACTCGAACCTGTATAATCATTGTTTCCTCTCTCCCTGCTTGTTAGTGCTCTCTAATCAAAGAAGTCTCCCTCGGACTCCTCGTTGTCCGCGGCCTTGCTCGGAGGCTCGACGACCTGCATCGTCGCCCTCGCCAGCTTGACGCTCTGCTTGATCGAATCTGCCGTGACCGGCTCGGCGCCGAGGAGCGTCTCGATCACGAGGCCGAGGTTCATACCGGTGACGTGGACGATTCCGCGCTTCTCCGGCTCCATGAGGACGACTTTCTGGAAGACGGAGCCACCGTAGATGTCGGTGAAGATGACGGCCTCGTCCTCAGGGCCCACCGAGTCAATAAAGGCCTGGATGCGAGGGGTGAAATCGGAATCGTCCACGTAGCAGTCAACTGCCTCCACCATGTCCGCCATGCCGGTCAGAATCTCGATCGAGCTCCTGATTCCGCTTGCGAGGTGGCCGTGCGACGCGACAAGAACCTTCTTCATCGAGTCTCTCCTAGAGCGAATAGTGGTTGGGGTTCAGAAGCTGGATCTTACTGGCGACGAACGCGCGCATGTCGGGGGCGGCGTCCATCAGGAGGCCAACGCCGTTGCCGTCGTTCTTACCGGAGTTGATGTCCTTCTCGAAGGCGCGGTACATGGAACGGAAGTACTCCGTGGCGATGTTGAACTTACTCATGCCGAGGTTCACGGCCTCCTGGAGCTGCTCGTCGGGGATGTCGGAACATCCGTGCATGACAAGGGGAACGCTGACGGCCTCCCTGCAGGCCTTGATGCGCTCCATGTCGAGGTTCGGGACCTTGACGTAGGGGCCGTGGGCATTGCCGACGGCGATGGCGAGCGAGCCGCAACCGGTGCCCTCGACGAACTCCTCGGCGAGGTTCGGGTCGGTGTAGTGGTCGCTGTTCACGAAATCGTTGGCGTCGGAGCCGTTACCGACATGGCCGAGCTCGGCCTCGATGTCGACGTCGAAGATCTTGGCGACCTGGACGACGTCCTTCGTGAGCTGGAAGTTCTCTTCATAGGGAAGTGAGGAACCGTCGACCATGACGGAGGGGAAGCCGGCCTTGACGCCCTTGACGGCGATCTCGTAACCAGCGGAGTGATCCTGGTGGACGGCGACGGGCACACTCGCGCGCTCGGCGTAATAGCGGGCGGCGAAGGCGATGATGTCGAGGGCGCAGTGGTCCTCGAAGCCGGGCCAATACTGGATGATGATGGGCATGTGCTCATCCTCGGCGGCCTGGATCGCATAACGGATGGTCTCCGTGTTGATGACGTTGATCGCGGACACGCCATAGTGGTGCTCGGTCGCATGTTGAAGAAGCTCGTTGACCTTGATGAGAGACATCTTTATCTTCCTTTCACCTGGATAATCATTGGATCGGACAGTTCTCAGCTCGTCAGCTGGTTGAACACGAAGCGAAGCGCGAGGCAGGCAGGCGCTTGCGAAGCGCGGTGGAGCCTATGCGGCCGCCTCCTCAGGCTGTGGCGCCGCGCTTCTACGCCACAGCACGTACGTCACAAGAGCAACGACCGCAGCAATCGTTGAAGCGAGGGCGAAGGCCAGGAAACCCGCGTGCGTGCCGAGCGCGTCGCACGCCCAACCGCCAAACAAGTTCGCAACCACGACGGACAGACCGCTCTGGACCATCGCGAAGGCGCTCTGACCTCGAGCGCGACAATCCTCGTAGGTGTGGTTGGCAATGTAGGTAACGCAGGAGTAGTAAACGGTCATGTAACTCACGCTCTGCAGCAGCTGTCCGCAGATCATGAGCGGGACGATGCCGGTGCCCACGAGCACGAGCCTGAGAGCCGCCATGAAGCAGGAAAAGATCAGGAGGTTCATCTCGCCGAAGCGCCTGACCAGCTTGGAGGAGACGAGCAGGATGGGGATCTCACTCGCAGCGGAGACCGCGCTCAGGACGCCCACGAGGTTCTGACCCTCGCCAAGCTCGACCGCGTAGCGGCCCAAGAACGCCCCGATGAAGCCAATCGCGGCCGAGCTGATGAAGGCGAAGACCAAGACGAATGCGATCTCGTTGCTGGTGAACAGCGAGAGGAGGCCCTTTCCGTGGGAGACCTTGGGATCGTCCGCAGCATTGGCGCGAACTCCCGCCTCGGGGAGGCGCCACATGTGAGCCGCGAAGGCCACCAGCGCGGCGGAGACCACCGCGAACTGGATTTGAGAAGCCACGTCAAGCAGCCAGCCGACGATCAGGACGACGATGGCGTAGCCGATGGTGCCACCCATGCGAATGCGAGAAAAGTCCAGGCCAGAGCGATCCGCGAGCTCGATGACGAGGGAGTCGCTCAGGGGCAGGAGCCCCGAGAAAAACGCCGAGAATGCAAAGGTTACGAGAAGGACCGGGACGAACGTCGACGCCAGGTAATACAGCGGAGCGAGTACCGCCGCCGCAAGGCAGAGGGCCACGATGACCGCGCGGCGGCGCCCGAGCTTGTCGGCGATCGTCGACCAGAGCGGCTGGATGGCGAGCGCACACACCGGGGTCGCCGCGAGGAGGATGCCGGTCTGGGCCGCGCTGAGGCCGAGGCTCGTGTAGTGAGCGGAGAGAAACGGCGAGTACACGCCCGCGCAGACCCAGTAGAGTACGTTCGCGAAGAACAGCGAAGTCATGCTTGCGTTTGTCTTAGCGTTGTGCATCGTGCTTCTCCCTTCTTGCTCGCCGGGTGCCTGTCTGGGCTTCGAAGTGATTCACCATCTAGCGTGAAACGGAGTTGCGAGGCGTTGAAACAATGTTCTGTTGTTTCATCGTTTTCGTGCCGTTGTTTCACGACTCATAAGATAGCAGCTCAAGCTGGGATTGCGCCGAGGAAGTACCGATTTACCGTGAACGGTAGGAAATCAGCGGTGAAACGCTATTTCACCGCTGATGAAACATTTTGCTTAATTTTCACCTCTCTTGACCTAAGATACAAAGCAAGCTAGGACCAAGGAGTAACCATGGATAAGACAGGGGATGTGCTCAGCCACATCTGCGCGGTCATGAGCAGCCTATCCCCCTCGGAGAAGGCAATCGCAACGTATGTGCTCGACCACCCGTCGGATGTCGCAACGATGACCGTCCGCGAACTCGCCGCAGAAACCGGTACGTCACCGGCGTCTGTTTCGAGATTCGCAAGGACGCTTGACTACCGAACCTATTCGGACATGCGTCTGGCGCTCGGCATATCCATCAGCAGGGCATCCGGCGAAGAAAAGGCCACGGACGGCAGGATTACTCTGGACGACGTCGAGGGCTCCATCAAGTACGTCCTGTCTCACAAGGTCAAGGAGCTCTCCCAAACCGCCTCGCTCATTGACTCCGATGACTTTTCGGCAGTCGTCAATCTGCTCCACAACGCCAACCTCGTCCTGATCGCGGGCGTCGGCAACTCGATTAACATGGGCGTAAACGCGGCGTTCAAGCTCTCGCAGGTTGGAGTCAGAGCGTTTTGCCCCAGTACCACCGAAGCCATGGTCTCCGTCGCAACCAGTCTCAAGGAGAATGACGTTCTGCTCGTCATTTCGACGTCCGGATACTCGAAGCGCCTCGTCAACATATTCGACTCTGCCGAGGATTCGAACACCCCCATCATCATGATCACAGACAACCCGGATACGCCGCTCGCGAAGCGTGCCACGCATATCATCCGAGCCATCTCGCGAGATCAGGCCATCACCGGAACCGAGATCGCCTTCTCGCACAGCTCGATCAACTTCGTCATCGAGCTGCTGTTCCTCTTCCTGACCTCTTGCTGGGATGACCCGGTAGAGTTTAACAGGATCATCTCGAAGAATCTCATGGGAGACAAGCAATACAGCTAGGACGACGCACGCCGGCGCACCGATGCCCAGACCGAAACGGGAGGACCCCTTGATAAAGCTCATCCTCGCAGACATGGATGGGACCCTGTTGCCGTTTGGCTCAAGGGTCGTATCGGAGCGCACGCACAGCGCGATTCTTTCGGCGCTCGATGCGGGCATCGCGTTCGGCCCCGCAAGCGGGCGCGACTACGCCGACCTGGCCGATGCCTTTGACGGCGACGCGCGCTGTTTCTCGACCGGCATCATGGCCAACGGAAAGAAGGTCTTCTCCAGCGGCGAACTCGTGTTCAAAAAGACGCTCTCGACGGAGGCCCTCGTCAAGCTCGATAGCGCTGTACGCCCCTACGCGGGGACGTCACTCTGGCTAGTCGCCGATGTCGATGAGACAGGCAAGCGCTGCGAGCAGTTCCTCTGCGCCGTCGAGCCTGGCGACGAATTCGCCTTGGAAGTCGTTAAGGACTCCGGAAGAGACATGGCGCTCGGAGACGTGCCCACGAACCGTGACGTCATAACCGCCGGCATCTTCGTCAACGTCAGCTCCGCCCCGACGGAAGTCGTTCGGAGTCGATGCAAGGAAGCCTGCCCAGAACTTGATTTCCCCTCGCCCGTCCCATTCTTCCTCGATGTTGTTCCGGCTGGCTGGAGCAAGGTAAACGGACTCGACGCGCTTCTCGGCAGCCTTGGGGTCACGCTGGACGAGGTCGCTTTTATCGGAGACTCGGAAAACGACGTGACGCTCCTCGATAAGGTGCCGAACTCCTACGCAGTCGCGGGCGCGATGCCAGAGGCGAAGGCCGCGGCCCATCACCTGATCGGGAACGCAGCCGAGGACTCCGTCGCGAAGCTCATCGAACAGATTGTCCAGCAGCGAGGCTAGGGTTCCGCCAGCGTGGCATGCGCCGCGTGCCTCATCATCCGTTCGTGGCGCGCTACCTCGTGACGATCCAGAGCGTGGCCATCGTCGCGACGCCGATGCCTACGATGAGCGCGGCCCACAGGACGCGGACCACGGGGTTCATGTCGCCCGCCGCCACCATGTCGTTCGCGTGCCAGAACCAGCTCTCGTTTCCCTTGCGCATGATGCCCTCCCTTAGCCTCGATTACGCCATCTATGGCCGAGCAATCGCAGGTCACGTGCCATGGATTTGCCCTACGCCCAGCTTTCAGTTCTGTAAGGCGGCGGGAGCCTGTGCGAGGCCCCGAGTCCTGAGGCTGTTGCAATGAAAATGGGAATCAAGGGGCACGCATCAATCATATGGGTTCCTTTCGAGGGCGATGGCAAACGAAGCATCCATCATATAATGGAGCGACGCAACCAGAGAGGTCACCCATGGAATTTTATGCAAGCTGCCCCGAGGGCTTTGAATCCGCACTCGCCGACGAGCTCAAGTGGCTCGGGCTTTCGCATGTCCGCCGCTTAAAGGGCCGTGCTACGTTTGAGGGCGAGCTCGAAGAAGGCTACCGCGCCTGCCTGTGGTCGCGCCTGGCGAGCCGTGTGTTCGTGGTGCTCGGGCGCTTTGAGGCGCAGGATGCCGACGAGCTGTACGACAGCGTTTACGACATCGCCTGGGAGACCGTCATCCGCCCCGGCGCCACCATCGCCATCACCGCCCGCGGCGTGACCGAGCAGCTGCGCAACACGCGCTTCTCGGCCCTGCGCGCCAAGGACGCGCTGTGCGACCGTCTGGCCGAGACCACAGGCCGTCGCGCCGATGTCGATGCTGCCGACCCCGATGTCCACCTGCTGCTTTCGCTACGCCAGCGCCGCGCGAGTATAAGCCTGGACCTTTCGGGCAACCCGCTGTTCAAGCGCCTGCCGCCCGCAGCTACCCGTGCCGGCGAGGGCGCGCACGTGCTACGCCCCGACTACGCCGCTCTGGTGCTGGCGCAGGTCGGCTGGACCGCGCTATGCGAGCGCGAGCTGACGGCCGACGATTACGAGAACGAAGCCCTGCCCACGCTGATCGACGCCTCGTGTGCCGGCGGCGGTCTGCTGCTGGAGGCCGTGAGCATTCTGACCGACCGCGCCCCGGGCGCCGTACGCGAGCGCTGGGGCTTTGAGGGCTGGCAGCTGCACGATGCCGCCCTATGGGAGCAGCTGCTTGCCGAGGCACGCGAGCGCGAGACGGCAGCGCGCGAGCGCCAAGTGCGCATCGTTGCCGTAGACATCGACCCCGCCGCCCGCAAAACCGCCGAACGTATGGTCAAGTGCGCCGGCTACAAGCGCTTTGTCGATTTTTGCGCCGCCAAACCCGCCACCGTGCTGGACCATGCGGGCGCCGTCGCCGGTGCCGCCGTGGTCGCGGATACGACCGAGACGCCGCTTTCGCTCATGCATGACACCATGACGCTGGTCGGCGAGCTGCGCCGCGCACCCGAGCTTACCGCCGCGCCGGTCGCCGCCCTCGCCCGCGACGGCCTTATGGCCCGCGCACTCCATGCCGAGCCCGCGCACTCCATCGCCGTCATGCCCAACAACGAAGAGGCGACTATTGAGGTTTGGCCCTCGCTCGACCATGCCGCCGCAACATTTGAAGCTGCGACCAGCGCGGATGCCGAGGAGCAGGCCGCGGATGCCGAAAACGAAGCCGCCAACGCCCCCATGCCCGAACCTGCCGCCATGCTCGACCTGGGTGACGGCAAGCCGCTGCCCGTGCTCATCCCCGAGTCCGAGCAGTTCGCCAACCGCCTGCGTAAGAACGCCCGTCTGCGTCGCAAGTGGGCCAAGCGCGAGGGCGTAAGCTGCTACCGCGTCTACGATGCCGACCTGCCCGATTACTCCGCCGCCATCGATCTGTACGAGGGCTGCCCGCAGACGCCGGGCCGCTGGCTCGTCATCGCCGAATACGCCGCGCCCAAGACCATCGACCCCGCGCTCGCCCAGGCCCGCATGCTCGACATCTTGGCCATCGCGCCGCGCATCCTGGATGTTCCGGCCGAGCACGTGCACGCCAAGGCCCGCATGCGTTCGCGCGGTGGCTCGCAGTACGGCAAGCAGGGCGCCGGCAAGGGCGGCTCGAGCGAGCGCGCCAACATCGCGCGCCGTCGCCTGCCGCTCATCGAGGAAGGCGGTCTTACCTTTGCCGTCAACTTTGACGACTACCTGGACGTAGGCATCTTCTTGGACCACCGCGTCACGCGCAATCTGGTGCGCGAGCACGCCAAGCAGGCGCGCCGCTTCCTCAACCTGTTCGCCTACACCGGTACCGCCACCTGCTATGCGGCAGACGGCGGCGTCGAGGAGACCGTGACGGTCGACCTCTCCAACACCTACCTGGACTGGGCCGAGCGCAACATGCGCCAGAACGGCTTTGTGGGACCGCAGCACCACTTTGTGCGCGACGACGTGCTCGCTTGGATTCGCGACCAGCGCCAGACGCGCAACCGCTGGGACCTGATCTTTGTCGACCCGCCCACGTTTTCGAACTCGTCCAAGATGGGCCGCCGCACCTGGGATGTTCAGCGCGACCATGTTGAGCTTTTGGCCGGCGTTTCGCGCCTGCTCGCGCAGGGCGGCCACGCCATCTTTAGCTGTAACCTGCGTGGCTTCCGCCCCGAGACGCGCAAGCTCGCGCGCGCGGGCGTCGTGCTGGAGGACATTACGGCGCAGACCATCCCCGAGGACTTCGCGCGCAACCAGAAGGTGCACCATTGCTATATCGTGCGCCGCCTGCCCATCGAGGACGCCATGGCCGAAGTCGGCTTTAGCGCCGAGGAGATTGCCGAGCGAACCGAGGAGCTGCATAACCCCGAGGCCCACAAGCCTCGCGTAGCAGCGCCCGTGCACGCGCAGGCTGGTGACCGAGGGCCGCGCGATGACGGCAAATCCGCCGCTGCAGGCAAGCCCAAAAAGAAGAAGTTCTACGCCAGCAAGCCCAAGGGCAAATAACAAAAATGCGGTGGGATAGTTCCCAAATGGCCTCATCAAAGGCCAAAACGGGAACTATCCCACCGCAACTCATAGAGGGACCGCGCTCTGCCCTACCCTTGGGTGACCAATCGGTAGCCGATACCCACATGCGTCTGGATATAGCGCGGATGCGCGGGGTCGGACTCGATCTTCTTGCGCAGCGTGCCCATAAAGACGCGCAGGCTCGCCAGGTCGCTCTTAGTCGCCGTTCCCCAAATCTCGTGCAGGATAAACTGGTGCGTCAGCACCTTGTCGGCATTGTGTGCCAGCAGGCACAGGAGCTTGTACTCGATCGGTGTCAGATGCAGTTCCTCGCCATCCATCGTGGCGATGCCGGCGTCAAAATCGATATGCAGCTCGCCGGTATCGAACGAGCCCTCGGAGGCAACACCGCCCGTCTGCGCATACGAAAGGCGCCTGAGCGTCGTGCGAATGCGCGCGAGCAGCTCCTCGACCGAAAACGGCTTGGTCAGGTAGTCGTCGGCGCCGGCATCGAGCGCGCGAATCTTGTCCGCGTCCTCGCTGCGCGCCGAGACCACGATGATCGGCATGCCCGACCACGCGCGCACCGACTCCACCACCTTGACGCCGTCCATATCGGGCAGGCCCAAATCGAGCAGCACAATGCTCGGCGCCTGCGACGAGGCGGCGGCGATGGCAGCGTGGGCGGTCTCCACAGCCATATGGCGCAAACCGTGCGCCTCGAGCGCGGCGACGATAAGGTTGCGGACGGCAGGATCGTCCTCAACGACCAAGATGAGCGGTTTCACGGCAGAGTTCGGCACAGCGCTACTCCTTATCAAACGAAATATCGGCGGCGGGAAGCTCAATCGTAAAGACAGAGCCGTGCGGGGCCGCCGCGGCAACCTCTATGCTACCGCCATGTGCCAACATAATGGAGCGGCAGAGCGAAAGCCCCAAGCCCACACTGCGGCAGCTGTCGGCCAGACCATGGTTGGCGGTGTAGAACGACTCAAAGATGCGCTCGCGGTCCTCAGGCGCAATACCCGGACCGTCATCGGCCACCGAGCACACCACGCACCCATCATCGACGCCAATCGAGATCACGATATGCGAGCCCGCAGGCGTATAGGCAATGGAGTTGTTCACCAGATTGACCACCAGCTGCACCATCAGGCGTGCATCGACGTTGACGAGCGCCGGCTCATCGCACGCCACCACCTTAAGGTCGTGCTCGCGCACGGCAGGGTTCACGTGGCGCAGCGCCTCCTCGACGATATCGTCCATGAGCTCGAGCGTGGTCGACAGGCGCATGCCACCACCCTCGAGCTTGGTGATGGCGAGCAAGTTCTCGACGGTGGCGTTGAGCCACAGCGCATCCGAGCGAATGGATAGAAGCAGGCCGCGGCGCGTCTGGGCATCGAGCACCGCGGTGCCGGTCGAGCCCTGATCGAGCAGCACGTCGGCATTACCCGAAATACTGGTAAGCGGCGTGCGCAGGTCGTGCGAGATGGAGCGCAGCAAGTTGGCGCGCAGCTGCTCGTTTTTAGCGAGCACCGCCGCCTCCTCGCGGGCCTCCATGGCGCGGGCGCGATCGAGTGCCAGCTCGCCTTCGCTCACGATGGCATCGGCAAGCGTCCGCTCCTCGGGCGTCAAAGCATCGGGCTCGGCGACAATGGCGAGCACCCCCACCACCGAGGCGGGATCGCCCGCGCGCACCATGGTGTCACCCGAGCGCACGGTCAGGTATATGCCGTAGAACGCCGAGCCGCCATAGGTGGCATCGAGCGGCGTTCCCACATAGGCGGATGCCGAGAGCCGCGGCGGCATCTGGGGCGCCAACTGGTGCACCGGCGCGGCATCGCCCACGGCCGTGTACGTCGTGCGCGGCAGCAGGTCATCGTTATCGGCATCGGCGCTATACCACACGACCGGACAGTCCGAAAGACGCGCCAGCTGCGTTGCCATAGCGTGCACAATCTGTTGCTGATCGCCGCACCGCTGCAGCATGCGGTTGGTCTCGAGCACCATCTGCGTGCGACGGTCGCTGGCGGCAGCCTGCGCCAAGGCGCGGCGCAGGGCCAGCGCGATCGAGCTCGATACGAGCGAGACCGCAAACATGATAAAGAACATGCCGGGATAGACGCGGTCGATAAACGACAGCGAGTAGCGCGGGTCAACAAACAAGAAGTTGTAGAGCGCCACGGCGGCGGCAGAGGTCAGCAGGCAGTACAGGCGGCTCCAGGTAAAGAAGGCGCACAGCTGCACGGCAAACACATAGACGATCATGATGCTCGGCGCGAGCCCCGGATGGTCGAGCAGCACGCCCACAATCGTCGCCGCGACCAGCAGCCCCACCGATACGCAGGCATCATACAGAGGGCTGCGACGCGTCAGCGTTGTGCGCCGCCACCAAAAGTTCTCGGCAATATCGCCGTCCGCACGGACGTCCATCAGCGCCCCGCCCCTCTCTCAAAAACAAAAACCACCACAAAGGGGACTGGCACCTTTGCGGTGGTGGCCTCCTTGTGGTGGTTTCAAGTGTATAGCCTTTGCAGTCTGTGGTCGCTAGACAAACAGCAGACGTCGACTACGGACGCTCGTCGGGAGCCAGGCGCTGCATCTTGCTCACGGCCTTAAACTTGGTGAACAGCGGCACGTACTCAAAGCTCACGTTGGAGTTCTCCAGGCCGTACCAGCGCGCAGGCGTGCCGGCGGCGCGGCGGATGATGTACTTGAGTGTGATGGCCGTACGCTCGCTGGGCTCCACGTCGCTTTCGGGCGCCAGCAGCTTGCGGATCATGACGAACTTAAACGTACCGATGTTGCCCGGATCCTTGTAGACCGAGTAATCGTGCGTCTGCGCCGGCAGCTCGCCGCTGGCAGCCAGGTCCTGAACGACCTGACGCAGATAGGCATTGACGCGCTGGTTAATCTTGTAGCCCAGGTACAGATGCACGCGGAACACGTAGTCGGTGCCGAACGTCTCGACCGAATAGGCAAAGGTATGCGGCTCGTCCACGGTCTCGACGTTCACGAACCACCAGGCGCGAGCGCGCTTGGGATGCTTGTCCAAGATCGAGTAGACAATGTCGCGGTCGATGTAGTCGGTATGGGTGTCCTTGGTCAGGTACACGATGTTGTCGCTCATGCGCTCGTAACGGTCGTCGTCGCGCAGGCGCTTGAGCTGCGGCAGATAGCTGCGCAGCGGCAGCAGCGTAAACTGGCGCTGTTCGACCGCCGTGCCGTTGTACCAGCACACCATAATGCCCATGATGAGTGCAGCCATGAGGATGGTGAAGTAGCCGCCGTGGAAGAACTTGGTGAGTGAGCTCACGAAGAAGAAGCCTTCGAGCAAAAGGAAGAAGGCCGCGAAGATCCACGGAGCAACCTTGAGCTTGCGCTCCTCGTGCAGGTAGAAGAAGAGCAGCAGCGTGGTGCACATCATAGTCAGCGTAATGGCAAGGCCGTAGGCGGCTTCCATATGAGCCGAGTTCTGGAACAGCAGCACCACGATGACGCAGCCGACAAGCATGACGTTGTTGACCATGGGGATGTAGAGCTGGCCTTTGGTCTCGGCCGGATAGAAGACCTGCATGTGCGGCATGAGGTCTAGACGGCTGGCCTCGGACACCAGCGAGAATGCGCCGGTGATGAGCGCCTGCGAGGCGATGATGGCGGCGATGGTGGAAAGGCCGACGGCAAAGGGGCGCAGGCCCGGGGTGAGCATCTGGTAGAAGGGGTTGAGGTCGGCGATGCCCATGAGCTCCGGGTTGCCGGCGTTGTTGATAAGCCACGCGCCCTGACCCATGTAGGACAGCAGCAGGCAGCACTTAACGAACGGCCAGGTGGCGTAGATGTTGCCGCGGCCCACATGGCCCATGTCGGAATAGAGCGCCTCGGCACCGGTGGTGGCGAGGAAGCAGCTGCCTAGGATCATGATGCCCGCATGGTTGTTGGGGCTCAGCAGAAAGCCGATGCCGCGCAGCGGGTTGAGGCACAGCAGCACCGCGGGATGCTGGAAGACAAAGAACAGACCCGTGCCGCCCAGGAACAAAAACCACAGCGTCATGATGGGGCCAAAGGCGTGGCCGATCTTGGCCGTGCCGATGCGTTGCACCAAGAAGAGCGCAATGATGATGGCGAGCGTGATCGCGACAACGCGGCCCTGGTCGTCACCGAGCACGGCGTGGACCGCCGGGATGGTGCGCAAGCCCTCGATGGCCGTGGTCACGGTAACGGCAGGCGTCAGGATGCCGTCGGCGAGCAGCGCGGCGCCGCCCAGCATGGCGGGGATGATGAGCCACTTGCCGCAGCGCTTGACTAGGCTGTACAGGGCAAAGATACCGCCCTCGCCGTGGTTGTCGGCGCGCAGCGAGATCAGCACGTACTTGACGGTCGTCAGCAACGTAACCGTCCACACGACAAGGGAGAGCGCGCCGAGCACGAACTCCTCCGTGACGCTTCCGATGCCGCCGTTGCCGGCAACGAGCGCCTTGGTTACATACATAGGGCTGGTGCCGATATCGCCGTACACCACGCCCAGCGTGACGAGCATCGCCGAGATGCTCACAGGAATCGCAGCGTGCGAGGCTGCCTCCTTGACCTTTTGTTCCATAAGCCGGTTTCCTCCCAACTTTAATGTTCGAGGGGATTATAGGTAATCGGCCCATGTTTTAACGCACTGTTTTCCCAGCTAGATAAACATTTATACAGTCTTTAGGCTACTGCGGCGATATGGAATGTGGTAAAGGGACTGTCCCTTTACCACATCTGTCATTTTCCGAGCCAGTTTTTGAACCACCACTCCATGGAGCGGCTCATCTCGGCCATAAAGGGGCTCGTGTGCTTGCGGGTGTAGATATCCACGACGCGCTCGCCCACCTCGCGGGCATGCGGGCGAAACATCGCGTCCATCTCGGCCACCTGCGCGTCCATGGTCGCGGCGTCCGCACGGCAGTAGCGCTCCTCGTGCACCAGGTTCACCACGGGGTGCGCGATTGCCGGGCGCTCTTTGCGAGGCGTGCCGATGATGAGCATCGACAGCGGCATGGTATACGGAGGCAGATCCAGCAGCTCGGCCACTTCCTCGGCATTCTCGATAACATCGCCGATATAGCAGCTCCCCAGCCCCAGAGCCTCGGCGGCGACCACGACATTTTGCGCGGCGATCACGGCGTCCTGTGCCGCGATGGCAAAGTCGCCCAGACCCGGCGCACGACGGGGCGCCTTGCCCGTACGCTCGACAAACTCGGGCTCAAAGCAGCCCACGTGCTCAAACAGATCGATCCACTTGGCATAGTCGACCACAAATATAAGTGCCCAGGGCGCCTTGGCGATCATGGGCTGGTGGTCGCACAGGTCGGCCAGGCGGTCGAGCGTAGCCTGCTCGCGAATGCTCACGATGGAATACATCATCATGGCGCCTGCCGACGGCGCACGGCTCGCCGCATGCAAAATCGCTGCCCGCTGCTCGTCGGTCACCGCCACAGGACGGTCGTCGTCATCACGCGCGAAGGCACGCGTAGACGAGCGATGCTCCAAGATGTCCAGCACCGCATTGCCCGTAGTCTCGACCGGATAGCCGTACACATCTACGGCCGCAGCTCCGCCGCAGTACTCGGCGCCCGTCATACAAACCTGCTCACCCATAGCTCTACCCTCGCCATTTCTTTAAGAAGCCTTTACGTTTCCGTGTAATTCCCGTCCATTATCGCGCAGGTCGCCACTACATTGCGCCACACCGCCACACGTGCGCGTTAATATGGCTGATTGTTGTGCGCAGCCACCAATTGCAGCGCATATCTTGGTAACAATCGGGTAAACCCCCGCTTTCGTAGGTTTTAGTTTGTGAGGAGTCTCAGCATGTTCGCAGCCGCCATCTCGCTCGTCGGTCTTGCGGCGACCGTCTACCTTGTCTTGCGCGAGGCCAAGGCCATTCGCGCACAGTCGGGCACCGTTGCCAAAAGCGCTCTTGGGTGGAGCGTCGCCTTCGGCCTGTTCCAGCTCTTTTTGACCATTTGGGGCGCCATTGGCCTCGTCGCCCAAAACGAGCCGCTCGCCTTTGTGATGCTCATCCTGACCAACGCCATTCTCACCGGATGCGCTTGGGCCAGCATCGCCCGCGACCGCATCGCCCCGCGCGTCTTTGCATTCGCTGCTACCGATGCCCCCGCCCCCACCGGCAAGCTCGCCCGCCTTCGCGGCGCCTTTGTGGGCAAACCGCTCGTCGCCGCCGTCTTGTGCCTGCTGCTCGCCGGCGTCTTTGCGCTGCTTGGCATGGAGGTCTCGTCCAACCACGACTTTACCTGGGTTTACCCCCTGTGTATCCTGCTCGAGTGGGCCATCATCACCGTGCTCATGACTGGCTTGTTCTTCCTGTTCCAGCGCCACGGCGCAGCTCCTGCGGTCTTGGCCTTTGCCCTCTTTGTCCTGGGCATTGCCGAGTTCTTCGTCATCACGTTTAAATCCATGCCCATCCAGCCGGGCGACCTTTCGGCCATCTCCACCGCCGCCGCGGTCGCCGGCAACGGCTACACCTTCTCGATCTCGCTGTTCTGCGTGCTGTCCATGGGCTTTACCGCCATCGCCATGCTGCTATGCGAGTACGCCGGCCTGGTAGCGCCGCACCGTCAGAAGGGTGCCGCCAACGCCAAGCGCATGTTGCTCACCAACCTGCTTGTCGCCGTGCTGTGCCTGGGCGGCGTGACCGCACACGTCACGCTCATCGACTACTACAACACCCTCGGCATCACCGTCTACACCTGGCGCCCGCTCGAGAGCTACTGGCGCGAGGGCTATCTGCCTGCCTTTATTAGTGCAGCACAGTCCATCAAGCCGCCCAAACCCGCCGACTACTCCGTTGACGATGCCAAGGCCACGCTCAAAAAGTACGCCAAGGCCTACGACAAGTCCGATGCGGCCAAGAGTGACGAGCGCACCGCCGCAAAGGAGCAATTCGACAGCGAGAAGCCGACGGTCATCGCCATCATGAACGAGACCTTCTCGGACCTATCCATCTACCAGAACATGCGCGCCGGCTACGAGGGCCCGCAGTACTTTAAGAGCCTGTCCAACTGCCTCAGCCGCGGCAAGCTCTACGTGAGCGCCTACGGCGGCGGTACCGCCAATACCGAGTTTGAGTTTATGACCGGCAACTCCATGGCCAACCTGGGCTCGGGCGTGTACCCCTACACCATCTACAACATGGAAACGACCGGGAATCTGGCAGAGCAGTTCAAGTCGCTCGGATATTCCACCACGGCCATGCACCCCAACCACGCAACCAACTGGAACCGCGAGAACGTCTACAAGGACTTTGGCTTTGACCAGTTCCTGTCCATCAACGACTTCCAGGGAGCCGACACCCTGCGCGGCATGGTGACCGACCAGGCTACCTACGACAAGATTCTTGAGCTGCTCGACCAGAACGCCGACCCGCAGTTCATCTTCGACGTGACCATGCAGAACCACTCGGGCTACGACACGGGCCTGCTGCCGGTCGACAAGCAGATGCACCTGAACATCGACACGACCGACCTGGACGCCAAGACCGTCGAGGACGGCACGCTCTCCGATGTCGACGAGTACGTCTCGTGCATCGAGCAGTCCGACCAGGCGCTGCGCTACTTCCTCAACGCCTTGAGCAAGCTCGACCGCAAGGTGGTCGTGGTGTTCTGGGGCGACCATCAGCCGTTCTTCCCGTCCAAGTTCAATGACAAGTGGTTTACCGGCGAGGACGACGCCACGCATCAGGAGCGCCTGTGGCAGACCGACTACATCATCTGGGCTAACTACGACGTTGCCGGTTGCGACCAGACGAGTGAGGTCGACGACCTGTCCACCAACTATCTGTCCAGCCAGCTGATGCAGCTGATCGGCGCCCCGCTGACCGACTACCAGAAAGCGCACATGACGCTGCGCGAGTCGCTGCCCGCTATCAACTCCGTGGGCTACGAGGACGCCAGCCTGCGCTGGGCGCTTTCCTCCAACGTCACCGGTGACGACGCCGCTGCCGCAGCCGCCACCAAGGCGCGTGAGGATTACGCAAAGATGCAGTACTACGAGATGTTCCGCGACGGCAAGAACGTGTATACCGAGCACTTCCAGACCGAGGCCAACGAGACCGACCCCAACCTGGCACCGGGTACAACCAAGATCAAATAGCGACTAGCTGCGAGTTCATAACAGAAACGTCTGTCCGGGCGGAGGCATATAAGGTTCCCTGCTCGGACAGTCCTGCGCAAGACGGGGGCCACATTAAGTGGCCCCCTTTGCGTGCGGAACTCGCGATGAACCTTATATGCCTCCGCCCGGACAGACGCCCTGTTGCTGGAGCGCGGCTTGTCATGGGGAGTACCCGCTGAACATATATAAGTTGAAGGCCACGTCATGTGGCCTTTTTTGCATCCGGAAGCCGTATCCCAGAATTCACGTCCGGAATGGGATGGAGTTTCCGCTTACGGCCCCGTTGGGAAACTGTATCCCATTCCGATTGCAAATTCCGGGTCGCATTTTCCACCAGAGCCCTCAACCGGAAACCGCATCCCATTCCAAAGCCAAATTCCGGGACGCACTTTCCGAAACGCCGCGCATTCGGAAAGTGCGTCCCGCTCTGAATACATCCGGACATGGAATATCCGCTTATTAGGCCTTCCATCAATAAAGGGGCGCCCT
>UQZI01000006.1 GCA_900545555.1 uncultured Collinsella sp. | reverse complement strand
CGTATGCGTTGCGGACGGATCCGGCGCCTTTGTCCGAGAGTGCTTCTGCGAGGGAGCCGAGGCATTCCTGGACCTGTGCCGCGACGCCGTGCGCGCGGCCGAGCTGCGCCAGCGGAGCCAAAGGGAGTATGAGCTGCTGAGTGCCGCGCGCGGGATTGCAGGGGTGTAGGCAGACAGACCAGACAGCTCGTCATACTGGTTGACGCTTCGATTCAAACAGCAGGGCGGAGTTGCGCTTACAGCTCAACCATGCCAAACCGGATGGCGTTCTCAAACGGCTTACCTCCCCTCCGCCTTCAGCTTCACTAGCAGATCGCCCAGCTCGGGACACTTGCTGGAAAGGCGCGTCTGAGCTCGCTCGCCCATCCCCCACCGTTGGCGGACTTCCTGGGCGCGCGGGCTCACGTGATAGTCCCCGTCCATCATCTGCTTGAGCAGCTTGGCGGTCACGCGCGCATCGGCCAGGGCACTGTGGGCGTGACCCGTCGACTCGTCGAACTCGATGCCAAACCACGTCGCTGCGTCACTCAAAGAGACGCGCCCGTGGCTGCCCACTTCCATGATCGAGGTGTAAAAAGCCTGCAGGTCGGCCCAGTCCGTAGGAAATGCGGCAAGGTCGATGTGCTTTGCTTGGCACTCGGTCAAAAGCTGTCGACGATCTGCCCCGCTCCAACAGACCACCTGGGCGGAGTAGCGACCAATCCAATCGCTGAGCCTTTTGATCACCACATAGAGCGGATCGGCCATCGCGGTGTCCACGGCCGATATCCCTGTGAGCTCGCGAACGGGAACAAACGCCTTCGGTAAATTCCATCTGCATAAACTGCGAGAACTCGCCCATCACATTGCCGTGGTAATCGAGCTTGACGGCGCCGACCTCGACAATCTCATTGCGCAGTCCACGTCGCTGGCGCTGCTTTGGCACCAGCGCAAACTCAAAGTCCAGCACAATCTGGCGCGCAAAGTTCGTCGTATCGATAGCCGAGATGCACGGCATCTTTTCAGCTGACACGGTTATGGCCTCTCTCCGTCAAATGCCGCTCGTTACATAAGCGGCTACATTGCCGTAAGGATAGGCGCTCGTGCGGACATGAAAGCGGGGCGCAATACCATGCGCTGGTCGCACGCCATGCAGACGGCCCCAAGAGAATCGCCCGCTCTATTCAAATGCATGAAAAAGATTTAGGCCCGGTGACTTGAATCAGCGGTCATCCCGGGCCCATCAGAGCTCGAAGAGCTCTTGGTTGCTTTGGTCTCGCTCTTCACGGCGCTTATCGAACTTTCCGAGGCACTCAAGCAGCATTCGAAGCATAACAAGTCGCTGCCATTAAGGCACTGACCTCTTGACCAAGCAACGGCGCTGCCCAGCTCTTCACCACTTGGGCTGCCGTCAACTTTATTCTATCCGCGAGCATCTAGTTTACCAAATGGATTTTCGGTAAAGGAAGCACGGCACGCCCGCAAAACCACTACGCCCCAAGTGCCGCCATGGGGATCACCGCCACGCCGTCGTCACGTGTGTAGGCAATGCTTCCCTTTCCAACCACGACCGCTAAAAACGCCGGCGAGGCATTCTGAGACGCGCTTTCCACTTGAAGCCATGTCGATTCTGGGACACAGTTTCCGCTTGAAGCCCATCCGGAAAGCACGTCCCATTCCGAGGCACGAGTCCGGGACGCAGTCTCCACTTGAGCTCCTGACGGGAAAGCACGTCCCACTCTGAAGCTCGATTCCGGGATACAGCTTCCGCCAGAGACCTCAACCGGAAACGGTATCCCACTCTGGAGCCAGAATCCGGGACGCAGCTTCCGCTTGAGGGGCGATCCGGAAAGCGCGTCCCATTCCGAGCATCACATCAGAGCGCGCTTGGTTATCTCCGCTCGCACATCTCGGCAAACGAAATCAGCTTGGCATCTCCCCTGCTCGCCGCAGCTTCCTGACATCCTTGCGTAAAGCCACGCTTCGAGAAGATCACGTAGCTTTTATGCTGCCGCCTAAAGAGCTCGCTTCGGTGCACGAGCTTTTGCAGCACGTCTTCGCCCGCCGGTTCATTGCGCCATTTGCACTCCGCAAACAGCGCAGCGCCCTCGCCATCGTCAACAATCAAGTCGATTTCTTCCTGCGTATGCGTGCGATTATCCGTCCCCCACCAGCGCCCAACGCTTGCCGGAACCACATCGAGCTGGCCCGCCCGCGCGAGTTCGTACACGTATTGTCTGCATATGAGCTCAAAGACCGTACCCATGTAATCCGATACGTGCGGCTCAATGCGCTTATACGCCATCTCGGCCATATCGTTTTGAATCAGCCCGATGTTCTGCGGAACAAACTTGTACCAGAACCCAAACATCTGGTCGCTCAGCAGATACACGGCTCGCTTATTGCTCGTCTCGTTTAGGGGCAGCTCGCGCTCGACAATCCCAAGCGACGCCAGCTTATCCACATAGCTCTTTACGTTGCTCGCAGGGATTCCCGTAGAGCTCGCAATCTCCGAGATCTTCGAGCGCCCCTGAGCAATTGCTTGCACGATCGCATCATATTGCTCGGGGTTGCGGCACTCTTGCAATAGCAGGTTACTCGGCTCTTCAAAGAGATAACCCGTAGGGGTAAGAAAAAGACGCTTGATGTTGTCCTTGAGCGATACGGTAGGATCGACTTTCTCGATATATGCAGGAATGCCGCCCGTCATGCCATAGCAAACCGCAGCGTCTTCGCGACCCATGCTCTGCCACAGGCCAAGGGTCGTCGTAAAATCGAGCGGCATGATCTTAAACTGGGCCGTACGCCTACCGTATAGTGGGCTCTCGTAGCCCAATACCTGTTCTTCCATAAACGAAAGAGACGAGCCGCATAGAATCAGCATGAGCCTGGTCTCTTTGTACAGGTGATCGATCTTGTCTTGCAGCAACGAGCTGATCTCGGGATTCGATTGGGCGAGATAGGGATACTCGTCAATCACGACAATCAAACGTTCCGCGCGAGCCATGGTAGCCAATGCATCGAACGCTTCGTCAAAACTACGAAACGACACGCCTGCAGCACCAACCGAGCCTGCAAGTATCGCCTGGCTAAAGCCGTGCAGGTTTGCCTCCGCATTGGTACGACGAGCTTGAAAGTAAATAGCCTTCTTGCCTTGGATGAACTCTGTGATAAGGCGCGTTTTACCCACGCGACGGCGGCCGTAAATCACAGACATCTCAAAGGAGCCCGTGCCATACAGTCGATTGAGCTCGGACATTTCCGCTGTTCTTCCGATAAACATAGGGCCATCCTTCCTTCACGTTATAGCTAGCCATATTATACCTTCCTATAATATGGCTAGCTATAACGTAATTCGACAAGCGGAGCACGAAAAGGGGCGGTACACCACCGCACGTGGACCGTTCCGGAAAATGCATCCCGCTCTGGAGCCAAAAACTGGGCCGTAGTTTCCGCCAAGCATGCCATCCGGAAAGCGCGTCCCATTCCGAGCGGCAATTCCGGGTCACAGTTTCCGCAGATACAAGGCGACAGTCCGCCGTCCTTATCACATGCCTTCAAATATGCGATCAAGAAACACAAAACAGCAGATAGAATGCTCTTTTTCAAAAAGTACACGTCCCGAAACTTACCAAGACTTCATATCCAGTTACCGTTCACGGTCGCCGATTACCGCCCACCGATTCAAACAAGAAATATGTCGCCAAAAGCAGGTCATCTACCTGCATGGTTAGATTTTGGTCAGCTTTTGGTCAGCTGAGCGGCAAGTTCCAGCTGATACGTTTTTGCTACCCAAAAGGAGGCGGTAGCTCATGACCCATTGCAATGACCAGCTCATCGACCAACTGCTCACTCAAGCCGAACAAGAGGGGCGCTGCCTGATTCCCTCGAGCACGGCGATCCGAAAAGCGCTCCTTCGGCGCGCCGGCGGCACGGTTGTCTCGCCCATGCCGGGGTTGTTTGCGCGAAAAACGCGCTGGGATGAACTCAACCGAGCGCAACGCCATTGCGAGATTATCCGCGCCCTTGCGATCATCCATCCCGATTGGACGTTCTGCTCGTTTTCGGCCGCCTGTCTGCTGGGGCTCGAGGTCTCGTGGCGACACCTGAACGTCGTGCATGTTTGCAGCTCGACAAAGCCGTCGGCTCGTCCGGGCGCACATATTCAGCGACACCAGATTGAGCCGGCCGGAGCAATACGCAGAGCCGGCATATCGGTAACGCCGCCCATCCAAACGGCCACAGACTGCCTGCTGCAAACTGGTTTTGCCGACGGCATGCCCATTGCCGATTCAACGATCTTAAAGCTCGGCCTTGCGCGGGAACAGCTGATGGAGGCCGTCGAGCAACGAGCAACTGCCCGCAATGGTCGCGCGATTCGTACGGCTCTCACAACGCTTCGATATGCCGACGCCCGCGCCGAGAGCGGCGGGGAATCGGTCGCCCGAGCCATCATGATCGAGACGGGCTTTGCGCCCGATTGGCTTCAATACGAGCTGACGGACCCCTTCAATTCGGCCAAGCCCATACGAACGGACTTTGCCTGGGAGCGCCAGGCGCGGGAACTCACGCTGGGCGAGCTCGACGGGCTCATCAAATATACCAACCAGACCATGCTGGCCGGACGCACCACCGCCGAAGCGCTCGTTGCCGAACGCCAGCGCGAGGCGCACCTATCGCTCTACGGTCACCCTCTGCTGCGCTTTACCATCAGCGAGGTCCGCTCGGCAGGAGTGCTCGCCAAAAAGCTACAGACGGCAGGCATCCGGCAGACCGCGCTACCGACATGGCTCAACGACGTGGAGCTGTAGGAGCCGCTAGGCCGCGCATCGCCGAATCGCATCCCCCTATCTGGGCCGCGTTTTCCCAACGGCCACGCCAACGGAAAGCGCGTCCCAGTCTGGACGCTCAAAACGAGACACGCTTTCCGGATGGCGGGCCAGCGGAAAGCGTGTCCCGGAATCAAGCCTCAGAACGGGACGCAGCTTCCGCTTGAGAGCTGTTCCGGAAAACGTGTCCCACTCTGGAGCCGAATTCCGGGATGCAGTTTCCGTCAGAGGCTCAGGAGGAAAATACATCCCATTCTGAGCAGCGATTCCGGGACGCAGTTTCCGCTTGAAGGCCGATCCGGAAAGTACGTCCCACTCTGGGGCTCGATTCTGGGGCACAGCTTCCGCTTGAGGCCTCCGCCGGAAAGCGTGTCCCGTTCTGAGGCCTGATTCCGGGATGCAATTTCCGCTTGAGAGCCGTTCCGGAAAGTACGTCCCATTCTGGAGCCGAAATCTGGGACGCAGCTTCCGCATGCGGAGGCGCTCCAAACAAAAGGCCCCGGCTCGCGATGGAGCTGGGGCCAAGGGCACAGCATATGCAGTTGGTGTTGAGCGCGAACAGCCCGTCAGCAATGACCGTCCGCGCTCTACCCTACCCGCGGTGACGGGCGCGGCTGTACGGCGTATCCACCATGGGCAGATCGGGGCGTAGCTTGCCGTCAAACGCGCGGTAGGCGTTCTGCACGGCGGGCGCCGTGGGGATCGTTGCGATCTCGCCGATGCCCTTGCCGCCGTATGCCACGGGCAGCAGTTCGTCCTTCTCCACGTAGATGGCGTGGATATCCGGAATCTCGGGCGCACGGAACAGCCCGAGCGTGCCGTATCTTGCCTGGGGCACGCAGTCCTTGAGCGGCCAGTCCTCGGTAAGCGCATAGCCCATACCCATGAGCACGCCGCCTTCGATCTGACCCTGGATGGAGATGGGGTTGACCACCTTGCCGGAATCGTGCGCGGCATAGACCTCGCTCACGCGGCCGTCATCGTCCAGAATGACCACATGTGTGGCAAAGCCGTAGCAGATGTGGCTCTTGGGGTTGGGAACATCCGCGCCCAGTTTGTCGGTCGGCTCCAGGTACACGTAGCCAAACTCGCATCCCTCGAGCGCCTTGATGGCGGTCGCAGGATCCTGAGGATGCATACCCTGACCGGCGACGAGCTCCTGCGTGCGCAACTGATAGGCGCGACCGTCGTCGTACTCGATCTTGACGCCGTCGCCATGCGCGCTCACGGGAGTATCGGGTGCGGGCTTACCGGCCTCGATGCCAACCATGGCATCGCGCAGCAGGAAGGCGGCGCCGCGCACGGCCTCGCCGGTCACGACCGTCTGGCGCGAGCCAGACGTGGTGCCGGAGTCGGGAGCGTTCTCGGTGGAGCACTCGCCGTTGGCAATGCAGCTCAGCGGCAGACCGCATGCCTCGGCAACGTCCTGCAAAAAGACCGTGTTGCAGCCCTGGCCGATGTCGGACGTAGCGGCGTAGACCACGGCCACGCCGTTCTCGATGCGGATCTTGCAGCGGCCGGCATCGGGCAGGCCCACGCCCACGCCGGCGTTCTTCATGGCGCAGGCGATACCGGCGTGTCCGGGATGCGCGTAATAGGCATCCTTGACCTCGAGCAGCGTCTCCTTAAGCGCCGTGGAGCAATCGGCGATCTGGCCGTTGGGCAAAACCTCGCCCGGCTCGATGGCGTTACGGTAGCGAATCTCCCACGGATCCAGGCCGACCTTCTCGGCCAGTAGGTCGATCAGACTCTCGAGTGCAAACTCGGACTGGCAAACGCCAAAGCCACGGTACGCGCCGGCAGGCGGGTTGTTAGTGTAGTAGCCAAAGCCGCGAATGTCGGTGTTCTGGTACTTGTAGGGGCCGACGGCATGCGTGCAGGCGCGCTCGAGCACCGGGCCGCACAGCGACGCGTAGGCACCGGTATCAAAGTTGATCTCGCAGTCCAGGCCGGTAAAGTTGCCCTCGGCGTCGCAACCCAGCGTAAAGGTACCGTCCATCGCATGACGCTTGGGATGGAAAGCGAGCGACTCGGCACGCGTGAGCTTGCACTTCACAGGACGCTGGAACTTATATGCGGCGAGCGCGGCCAGGTGCTGGACCGAAACGTCCTCCTTGCCGCCAAAGCCGCCACCCACGAGCATGGTCTCGACGACCACGCGCTCGGGCTCGTTGTCCCAGCCAAACATATGGGCGCACTCTTTGCGCGTATCGTAAGCGCCCTGGTCGGTCGACTGCACCTTGACGCCGTTCTTGTACGGGAAGGCCACGGCGCACTCGGGCTCCAAGAAGGCATGCTCGGTAAAGGGCGTGGTAAAGCGCTGCGTCACGGTAAACGTGCTCTCGGCCAGCGCCTTGGCGGCGTCGCCGCGCGTCACATGGCGGCTCTGGCACACGTTGTCCTTGAGCTCCACCGTGTTGCCAAAGGCAAAGAAGCTGTCGTGCAGGCGCGGGGCGTCGGCAGCCCTGGCCTCGACGATGTTGCGCACGGGCTCCAGCGGCTCGTAATCGATCCTGACGAGCTTCTTGGCCTTCTCGAGCGTCGCCTCGTCCTCGGCAACCACCAGCACAATGGCATCACCCACGCAGCGGGTGATATCGCCCTGGGCGATCATGACGTCCCAGTCCTGGATAAGGTGGCCGACCTGGTTGACCGGCACGTCCTCGGCGCGCAGGATGCCCACCACACCGGGCAGGGCCTCGGCCTTGGAAGTATCGATGGAGAGCACGCGGGCGCGCGGATACTTGGAGCGCACGGCGCTGGCGTAGGTCAGACCCGGCTGATCGAGCTCGTCGATGTCGTCGGGGTACTTGCCCTCGCCGAGAACCTTCTTGCGCACGTCGATACGGAAGGCACGCTTGCCCACACCGTAATCGTCGCCGCGCTCCAGGTCCTCGTCGATCTGCTTTTCGCCGCGGAGCACCGCAGCGGCCAGCGCAATGCCCTCGATGATCTTCTTGTAGCCGGTGCAGCGGCAGACGTTACCGCGAATGGCGTACTTGATCTGCTCCTCGGTGGGCTCGGGATCCTCGGCGATGAGCGCTGCACCCGCCATGACCATACCGGGGATGCAAAAACCGCACTGCACGGCGCCCACAGCGCCAAAGGCATACACAAAGGCCTCGCGCACGTCCTGGGGCAGGCCCTCGACGGTCACGATGTCGCGTCCGGCGGCAAGAGCGGTGGTCAGTACGCATGCCTTGACGGCCGCGCCGTCTACATGGATGGTGCAGGTACCGCAGGCACCCTCGGAGCAGCCGTCCTTAGCGGAATGGATGTGCAGGTCGTCGCGCAAGTAGCGGAGCAGCGGCTTGTTCTGAGTCGTCGTGCGCTCGACGCCGTTAACGGTAAAAGTGAATTCCTGTGCCATGGTGATTCCCTTCTACACGCCGGCGGCGATGCCGGTGCGGTCGTGGATGGCGCCATGCGGGCAGACGACAGCGCACATGCCACACGACAGGCAGTCCGCGCCGTCGATATGGGCGCAGTTGTCCTCGATGCGGATAGCGCCGGCAGGGCACTTTTTGACGCACATGCCGCAACCGATGCAGCTCGTGTCGCAGATCTTGCGCGCAATGGCGCCCTTGTCGGTGTTGTTGCAGCGCACCAGGATGTTCTGGTAGCCGGGAACGAAGGCAATCACGCGCTGCGGGCACGCCATGCCGCACAGGCCACAGCCCGTGCACCTGGAGCGGTCCACGCGGGCGATGCCATCGACCAGCGCAATGGCACCGTGGGGGCAGGCCGCGACACAGGCGCCACAGCCAATGCAGCCTTCGCTGCAGCGGGCGTCGCCGCCTGCGGAGGCGCAACCGCTTCCGCAGGCAACGTAGGCCACGTTATGTTGAATGGATTTGGCCATAAGAGACTCGCCTATTTCTTAAGAAGGTACGAATAGTTGTCGCGCACGGCCCTGATGGTCAGGCGGACGGCCTCGGGAAGACCGGTGTTGACGGCATCGACCGAGACGGTGCGGACCGTGCCGGCGACGCGGACTTTAAAGTGGTCCTCGTCCACAGCCAGGAAGCCCTCGTTCTCGGAGTTCTCCATGTCCTGCTCGCTCCAGAACAGGGTGAGCTTGTCCTTATAGGGACGACCCTCCTGGTAGGGGCAGAACACGGCGCAGTTGCCGCACTCGTTGCACATGCCGTCGACATGTACCACCTGATGCTTGGCCAGGCCCGGCACCTTAATTGCCACGTTGGCGCGGTTGGGGCACACGTCGCAGCAGACCTCGCACACCGAGCCGCAGCCCAGGCAGCGGGTCTTGGTGCAGTTGTGCTTGTCGCGGCACAGCGACCCCTTGCGCTCGTAGCAGGTGTCCTCGCGACCGGCCTGCTCGTTGCAGTCGGCGTACTTGTTAAAGTCGACACCGGCAATGGCACGAGCGACCTCGGCGGCGTCGGCAATAGCCTCGACCACGGTGGCAGGACCGCGGCGGCAGTCACCAGCAGCCCAGACGCCCTCGACGCCGGTGGAGGTGGCGGCAAGACGGCCGCGACGGTCGTGCTCGACGCCCGCGGCATCGTACAGGCTGGCATCGATGCCCTCGCCCACGGCGCAGATCACCGTGGTGGCGGAAAGCTCGACGGTCTCGCCCGTGGCGACGGGGCTGCGACGGCCACTTGCATCCGGCTCGCCAAGTTCCATAACGTCGCAGGTCAGCACTGCGCCGTTGAGTGCCTTGGGCGCCAGCAGCTCGCAGAACTCAACGCCGTCGGCAAGAGCAAGATCGAGCTCTTCCTCGTCGGCGGGCATCTGCTTCTTGGTGCGGCGATACACCAGGCGCACGTTCTTCACGCCAGCCAGACGCTTGGCCACGCGAGCCGCGTCCATGGCGGTGTTGCCGGCGCCGATGACCACGACGTCCTCGCCCAGCTCGAGCTTCTCGCCCTTCTTGGCGGCCTCGAGGAACTCCAGCACGTCGAGCTCGGCACCCTCGCCCAAGCCTGCAGAGCCGGGCATCCAGGCACCGGTGGCCACGACCACGTCGGTAAAGCCCTGAGCCTTGAGCTCGTCAATGGACTCCACGCGGGCGTTGAGCTGCACCTTAGCGCCAAAGGCCAGGCAGAGCTCGGCATCGTGGGAGATATCGTCGCTCGCGATACGGAACTCGGGGATCACGTGACGGACCACGCCGCCGAGAGAGTCGCGGGCCTCGAAGATAGTGACGGGCACGCCGGCGCGCGTCAGGAAGAACGCCGTCGCCAGACCGGCCGGGCCGCCGCCGATAACGGCAACGTTGCGCTCGGCGTCGTTGGCAATGGCCTGGGTGCGCAGCTTGGGCAGCACGGCGGTCATGGCCTCGCGGGCGGCCTTGAGCTTGCTGGCGCGAATCTGGGCGCCCTCGGGCTCGTAGAATGCGCGCTCGCAGGCACGGCCGCAGGGATGCGGGCAGATGGTGCCGGTAATGAACGGCAGGGCGTTGCGCTCGATGATATTGTTGAGCGCGTCCTCGTAGCGGCCCTCGTCAACAGCCGCCAGATAGGCAGGGATATCCTGCTGGATGGGGCAGCTCGTACGGCAAGGCGTGGTAAAGCAGTCGGAAAGCGGGCTCTTGCCGGCGACCTTGCGGTCGGGCAGCGGGCGCAGCGGCTTCTTGTAGAGCGGGTTGGTGAGCGAGTCGGTCTGGATCGCAGTCACGGCCTCGAGAGAGACGCCCGCGAACGGCTTGCCATCCAGGTCGGTAAACTCGCCGGCCATCTGGCTAAAGCGCTCGTAGCCACCGGGCTTGAGTACGTCGGTCGCCAGGGTAACGGGCCAAATGCCGGCATCGTACAGGGCACGAATGTTGTAGACCGTGGCACCGCCGGAGTAGCTGATGCGCAGCTTGCCATCGAACTGCTCGGTAATGCGGCGGGCGGCCTCGATGGTCAGCGAGAACAGTGAACGGCCCGACATGTACATCTCGGTGGAAGGCAGCTCGTTCCTCGTCACGTCGACGGGGAACGTGTTGGTCAGCTTGACGCCAAACTCCAAGCCTCGCTCGGCGCACAGGGCAATCAGGCGCTCGAACATGGGCACGGCGTCGGCCCACTGCAGGTCCTCGCGGAAGTGTGTATCGTCGAAGACGATGTAGTCAAAGCCCAGCTCGTTCAGACGCTGGCGGGCAAACTCATAGCCCAGCAGCGTGGGGTTGCACTTGATGTAGGTGTTGAGGCCCTTCTCGGTGATGAGGTAGGTCGCGATGCGCTCGATCTCCGCCGGCGGGCAGCCATGCAGCGTGGACTCGGTTATGGAGTTGGACACGCGCGCCGGGATGGACTCGACAAACGCGGCGTCGACATGCTCAAACTTGTCCAGGTTGGCGAGCGCCCATGCGCGGCACTCGTTCCAGATGTCGGAGCCGCTGGCGTCCTTCATGCCTTCGATGTAGGCATCGACCTTGGGGCTCTTAATGCCCTCCAGGTCATAGCCCACCGACATGTTGAAGACAAAGCCGTCCGGGCTGCCCAGACCGTACTCGCGAGCGATCAGGTGGCAGGCAAACCATGCCTTCACGTACTCGGCAAAGGCCTGCGGAACCTCGAGCTCGGTCGACCATTCGCAGTTGTAGCACTCGTCCTGAGCCACGATGCAGGGCTTGTTGACGCACTTGGAGAGCTCCTCGCCGTCCATAACCTGGACGGTCTTGAGCTCAAAGAAGCGAGAACCGGCCACATAGGATGCCACGATGTTCTGGGCAAGCTGCGTATTGGGGCCGGCGGCCGGGCCAAACGGAGTCTCGATGCGCTCGTCAAAAATGGGAAGCGCACCCTCCTGGTTGGTCGTGACCATCTTGCGCACGCCAAAGATGGCGTCCTGGGTCTTGTGCTCCTCGATGATCCAGTTCATCAGCTGCGAAAACGGGATCGGCCTCATGATGTCGCTCATAGTGAGCTCCTCTCTGTAACGCCCGGCGAGACCGCGCGGCGGGCGCAAATACGGTGTAGCGCTAGCACAGCGCCGGCGACCCCGCGGAGGTCGCCTATACGCGCGTCGGATGCGGCGAAACATCTGACGCGCGCGAATCTACTTGTGAATTAGTAGGTGCGACCGTTGAGCGTGCTCCAGAGCTTCTTGGACTCAGCCATGGTCCACGCGTTGATCTTGTCCTCATCAATGCCAACGAACTCGCGATCCTTGTACAGGACGCGGCCGTTGATGATGGTGGTGCGGCAGTTTTTGCCCATCATGCCAAAGAGCATGTGGCCGTCGATATTCTCCTCGCTCAGCGGCGTAAAGGGCTTGTAGTCCATAACGATGACGTCGGCGGCAGCGCCGGCCTCGAGCACGCCGAGCTTGCGATCGAAGTACTTGCTCGCCATCTTGGCGTTGTTCTTGAAGAGCATCGTCATGGCCTCGCACCAGCCCACGTTGGGCATGGCGGCGTTGTGGCGTTGAATGATCAGGAAGACCTTGAGGCTCTCGAGCATGTCGTGGGTGTAGGCGTCGGTGCCCATGCACACGGGGATGCCGCGGCGGAAGAACTCGAGCACGGGGGCGCAGCCCACGGCGTTGCCCATATTGGATTCGGGGTTGTTAACGAGCCAGGTGCCGGACTCCTTGACGATATCCATCTCGGCGGGCGTCACGTGGATGCAGTGGCCCAGCATGGTGTCGGGACCCAGCAGGTTGTGCTGCAGCAGGCGCTCGACGGGGCTGATGCCGCCGCGGTTGAGGCGGGAATCCCACACGTCATTCATGCCCTCACACACATGGATGTGGAAGCCGGTCAGGCCGTTGTTGGCCTCGGCCATCTTGTCCATGGTCTCGTCCGACAGCGTAAAGGTGGCGTGACCGCCAAACATGGCGGCGATCATGTGGTTGTCGTTATCGCGACGCTCCTTGGCGGCCCACTGGGCAAACTCGGCGTTCTCGGCAATGGCCTGGTCACATTTTTCCTGGCCGCGTCGATCGGAGACCTCGTAGCACAGGCACGAACGCATGCCCAGCTCCTGAGCGGCATCCTTAATGGTAAAGAGGCTTCCCGGAATCTCGCAGAAGCTCGCATGGTGATCGAAGATCGTGGTGACGCCATCGCGGATGGAGTCAAGAATCGTGGCATAGGCGCTGGCCTTGGTGCCGTCGAGCGTCAGGTTGTCGTCGATCTTCCACCACTGCTGCTCAAGATTCTCCAGGAAATTGGTAGGGTTACAGCCCTTAATGGCAAGGCCGCGGGCCAAACCCGAGTAGATGTGGGTGTGGCAGTTGATGAGTCCGGGCATGATGAGGTTGCCCCGGGCGTCGACGTACTCGGCATCCGGGTACTTGGCCTTGAGCTCGCACTCGGGGCCCACTTCGACGATCGTATCTCCGTCAATGGCGACCGCACCGTTTGGAATGAACGGGGTCTGAGCATTGCGGGTAAAGACAGAACCGTTAGCGACCAGAAGCATGGATGCTCCCTTCAACATCAGGGGCGGGGTTTGACACCTCTGACATGGCGGAGTGCGAAGCGCCGGCCTACACCGGAAACGGGCCCTCTCCCGTCAACGCTTCACCAAAGGGACAAACCCTTTGAAGTGCGGCTTGGCGCCGCATGACGTCGGCGGACGAGGCGATGCGCCCGCCGACGAATAGCACCGAATTGGCTACTTCTTGCTCTCGGGCAAGACCAGATCCACGGCAGCGTCCTTGGCAGCATCGATGTGCTGAGCCACGACCGGCGTCTGCGGAAGAATCAGGTTAAGGACGATGGCCATGATGGCGGTGGGGGTTACGGCATTGGAGCCGATGACGGTGGACACCCAGGCGGGCATACCCTCGCCGGCAAGGCAACCGCTGGCCATCCAGATACCCAGGCCAAAGACGACGGAGGTACCGACGATGGTGGTAGTGCGCTGCGTGAGGCCCTCGCGGGTGAACATGCGCACGCCGTTCATGGTGATGGTGCCAAACACGCCCACGGTAGCACCGCCGATGACGGGCTGCGGGATAGCGGAAAGGACGGCAGAGAGCTGCGGGAACAGACCGGCGATGGCAAAGACGGCAGCGATAATCACAAAGACCCACTTGTTGACGACCTTGTTGGAGCAGATGATGCCCACGTTCTGGCCAAGGGCGCTGGTGGGAAGACCGCCCAGCAGGCCGCCGACCATAGAGGTAAGGCCCTGGGACACGATAGCGCCGGAGAGCTCGCGCTCGGTGGGCATACGGTCGATGGAGCCCAGGCAGGCGGCGGAGACGTCACCGATAACCTGGATGGCAACCATGGGGAACACGACGGCGAGGGTAATGCAGACCTCGGGATCAAACTCGAGCGCGTAGGGCATGAGCTTGGGAAGGGCGAAGACCTGAGCGGTGGCGACGCTGGAGAAGTCGATCATGCCGAAGGGGATGGAGACGATCATGCCAACGATCATGCCAAAGAACACGGAGCCCAGCTTGAGCGTGCCCTTGCCAAAGTTGGCGAGCGCAAAGACCACGGCGAAGGTGATAAGAGCGACGCACCAGGCCTGCGGGGTGCCCCACAGCGGCGTGCCCATGCCGCCGGCCATGTACTTGACGGCCGTGGGATAGAGAGAGACGCCAATGGAGAAGATGACCGTACCGGTCACGACGGGCGGGAACAGCCACTTGATCTTGCTGTAGGCCAGACCAAAGAGGACCGCGACGGCGCCGCCGACGATCTCGCCGCCCAGCAGCGCACCAAAGCTAAAGCCCGAGGCACCCATGGCCTGCAGGGCCGGCAGGAACGCGAACGAAACGCCCATGACGATGGGCAGGCCGCCGCCGATGCGACGGAAGGGGGCAAAGGCCTGAAGGGCCGTGTCGATCGCCGAAAGAATGAGCGCGACCTGGATGATGTCGGTGCTCTGCTGGCTATTAAAGCCGTAGACACCGGCCATGATGACAGCCGGGGTGATGATGCCGGCAAACGATGCCAGTACGTGCTGAAGGGCACACGGGATCATTTCCTTAACGGGAGGCATGCCTTCACGAGTGAACAGGGCTTCAGTGCCGTTCGTAACCGTCTCCTGGGTCATTTGACCACCAATCCTCGAAGTAGTTGTTTTCGCATCTAACGCTCTATTGTGACGCAGTGCGGGGTTGAGGTTGTGCCTTCGTTGCATATCGTATTAAAGATGATTCTCATTCTCAATAATAATTTTTTGTTATCAGACTATTCTTCGGCTGAAATAACTCGTTTCCGCAGGTCAGGAATGTGTCTGGTCTAAATAACATCTTACTTTTCTTTTGGTCGACCGTTTACCGCCAAAATCATACCGTTCGTCTGCATTACGCAATGTACCTGCGGATATACGAGATGATGAGCAGCGTGTTACCATGAGAAAAAATTGTTATGAACATTTCCGATTTCACCCAAAGGAGTTGCCCGTGAACGAGACCGTACGCCGCTTTTTGCCGATGGTCGATTTCCTGGAGCAGATACTCGGCAAGAACAGCGAGATCGTGCTGCACGATTTCTCGGATCCCGACCACGCCATCGTCGATATTCGCAACGGCATCGTGAGCGGCCGTAAGATCGGCGGTCCTGCCACCGATCTGGCGCTCAAGATCATGCACGACCCCAAGTATCGCGACCTGCCGTTTATTACGGGCTACGAGGGCCGCGGCGCCGGCGGCAAAACGCTGGAGTCGGCGACGTACTTTATCCGCGAGGATAACGAGATCGTCGGTATGCTCTGCGTCAACACCGACCTCTCGACCGTGCGCTCCATCAACACCATGGCGCAGCAGCTCATGGCATGCTTCGACGCGGCGCCGACGCGCACGGAGCCCGCCCCTATCGAGGTCGAAAGCCTTTCGGAGTCCACGCAGGAGCTCATCGACCGCAGCATTGCCGAGTTGCTGAGCGCACGCGGGCTGGATGTAGCGTCGCTTGGTCAGAGCGACCGCGTGGACGTCATTCGCCACCTCAACGGCAACGGGGTGTTCATGCTCAAGGGCGCTGTGGCCTGCGCCGCCACCGCGCTGGGCATTTCGGAGCCCAGCGTATACCGCTACCTGCAAAAAGTCCGCAAGGAAGGCTAAACGTGATCCCTTGGGGACGAAGGGAAACGGATCATTTTTGTCGCATCGCTTGACAAAAGACCCTGCAGCTCGCACGCGCTGCAGGGTCTTTTTGCATGTCATGTTTAGTTGTTACCAACACCTTAGAGAGCGGCGACAACCTCGATCTCGACCAGACCGCCAGCCGGAAGGGCGGCAACCTGGAAAGCGCTGCGCGCGGGGAACGGAGCCTCGAACTTGGAGGCGTAAATCTCGTTCACGGCGGCAAAGTCGGCGATGTCGGCCAGGTAGACCGTGGTCTTGACGACATCGGCAAACGTGGCGCCGGCAGCGGTCAGCAGAGCCTCGACGTTGGCGAGGGACTGCTTGGCCTGGGCCTCGACACCCTCGGGCAGCTTGCCGGTCGCGGGATCGATGCCCAGCTGGCCGGACAGAAACACCATGTTGCCAGTCTGGATACCGGGGGAATACGGACCGATGGCTGCGGGTGCGTTATCGGAAGACACGACGGTCTTGCTCATGTTTTTCTCCTTACAAGTAAAAGGGAACGGGAGCGCGGCGTTCACACCGGGAGGCACAGTTCGGTCTGAACACCGCGCTTGATTGGGATAGTAGGGGATGAGTTTGCCCGATGCAAGATAATTATCAGCCTTCGAGAATATTTTATCGCCCAACGGTTTCCCCGGACCGCTGAACGGTTCTCATATGAAGCAGCCAGTCCAAGCTGCTGAAGACTTTATCCCGCTTAGAGCACGGGCATCGCCTGCCGCGATGGCACCACTATACTTTTGATTATCTGAGCATTTTGAAAGGCAGGATATGACCGCAACCGCCAGTCGAACCACCAACCGTAGACCCGAGCTCTTGGCCCCCGCCGGAGGCCCGGAGCCCTTCGCCGCCGCACTCGCTGCCGGGGCAGACGCCATCTACTGTGGCATGGGCAGTTTCAACGCCCGCCGCAAGGCCACGAACTTTACCGACGAGGCCTTTGAGCAGGCTTGCCGTGCTGCACACCTGGCCGACTCGCGCGTCTACGTCACGGTCAACATCGTCATCAAGCAGTCCGAGATGGCCGATGCGTTGCAACTCATCCATCGCTGCTCCACGCTGGGCGCCGATGCCTTCATCATCCAGGACTGGGGTCTGTTCTTTGAGGTCAAGCGCACGATGCCCGGCATCGAGACGCATATCTCGACCCAGGCGAACATCCATGACGACCGCGGAACCATCTGGTGCCGCGAGCAGGGCGCCGACCGCGTGACCCTCTCGCGCGAGCTCTCCATCGACGAGATCGCCGCCATCCACGACGCCGCGCCCGATGTCGACCTCGAGGTCTTTAGCCACGGTGCCATCTGCTTTTGCTACTCGGGTCTGTGCCTGCTGTCGAGCTTTGCCATGGCGGGCCGCTCGGCCAACCGCGGCATGTGCGCCCAGCCCTGCCGCCTGCCCTACGAGCTAATCGACGAGAACGGCCGCACGCTCTCCCCCGCCGGTCGCGAGCGCGCGCTGTGCCCGCGCGACACCAACACTTCGCAGCTTGTTCGCCGTCTGTATGACGCCGGCGCCGCATCGCTCAAGCTCGAGGGCCGCATGAAGGCGCCCGATTACGTGTATTCCATCGTCGACGTGTATCGTCATCAGATTGATGACATGCTGGCCGGAACCACCGTTGCCAAGGACGAGAAAGCCGCCCGCCAGCGCCAGCTCAAGCGCTGCTTTAACCGCGACTTTACGCACGCCTATCAGGACGGCACCTCGGGCGACGAGATGATGAGCTATGAGCGTTCCAACAACCGCGGCCAGATCGTGGGCACGGTGCTGGGCAGCCGCCCGGCCAACCGAGATGTGCGCGGCCTCAAGCCCGACGACCGCCGTCGCCGCGCCGCCATCGCCCGCATTGAGCTGTTTGAGCCCGTGGGCAAGGGCGACCTGCTGGAGCTTCGCCACGATGATGAGTTCGATCAGTTCCTAACCACTATCGCTGCCGATGATGCCGCCGTCGGTGACATCATCGAGTGCCGCGTGCCCCGCAGCATGCCCGAGGGCTGCCGCGTGCGCGTCATCCGCAGCCAGCGCGCCATCGACGCCGCCGGCGCCGCGCTCAAGCGCGACGTGCTTCGCCGCCGCGCCGTTGATGTAACCGTTGTGGCGCATCTGGGCGAACCGTTTACCGTGACGCTCACCTGCTGCGACGCCCCATCGCTTACGGCCACGGCCACGGGCTTTACCGTCGAGGCCGCCAAGACCCGCGCGGTCGAGGCGTCCGATTTGGCAGAGCACGTCGGCCGCATGGGCTCCTCGCCCTTTGAGGCAGCGAGCTTTGACGTTTCGCTCGACGCCGGCTGCGGTATGGGCTTCTCTGCCGTGCACAAGGTGCGCGCCGCCGCCTGCAAGGCATTGGAGGAGGCCATTCTGGCGCCGTACGAGGAGCGCGCGAAAACGCTCGAGTTGCCGGTGATTGTAACCAGTGGTTCCCGCCCCGCGCCCGCGCACTACCGCGACGAGCCGCAGATCTGCGCCACCGTCACCACGCTCGAGGCTGCCGAGGCAGCCCGCGCGGAGGGCGCAACGCGCATCTACATGACCACCAACGCGCTCGATGCGGCCAAGCTCTCCCCCGCCGATACGTTTGAGCAGGGCATCGTACCCGTGCTCGATGAGGTCTGCCGCGCCGTTGACCACGTCCGCGTTGACCCGTGGGTTGTTGCCGGTGCCACGGTCGCTATTGGCAACATCTCTGAGCTTGCCCTGGCCGCCCAGGTTGGCGCCACGGCCGAGATTCGCTCTTGCCTGCCGGTTCATAACACGCCCTGCATGGAAGCGCTTGCCGAGCGCGGAGCCGGTGCGTTTTGGCTCTCGCCCGAGATCACGCTCGACGAGATTGTCTCGCTCGGCGCCGCCGCGCCCGCGGCGCTGGGCATCACCGTCTTTGGCCGCCCGCGCGTCATGACAAGCGAGCATTGCATTCTGCAGGTTGCCAACGGCTGCATCCACGATTGCGCCAACTGCCGCCTGCGTGCCCGCAAGCTCTCGCTCAAGAATATCGACGGCAAGGTCATGCCCGTGCGCACCGACATCCATGGCCGCTCTCGCTTGTACGACGCCTACCCCATCGACCTTACGCCGCAGGTACCACAGCTGCTCGACGCCGGCGTGCGCCGTCTTATGGTGGACGGCACGCTGCTCGAGACGGATGAGGTGGGCCGCGCCGTCGCACGCGTCCGTCGCGCTGTCGAGGCGGCTCAAGCCGGCCGCCCGCCTGCGCGGCGCCACCTCGGGCTGCATGTTTGTGGGAATTAGCTAACCGAAAGGCTTACACGTGAACGAAGAACCTCAAGTCCTCTATTGCGACGCCTGGCTCATGGTCATCGACAAGCCCGCCGGCATGATCGTCCACGGCGACGGCACCGGCGAGCGCACGCTCACCGACTACGCCAGCGACCTGCTGCTGGCGATGGGCGACGGCTTTGCCGCGACCGATATGCAGCCGCTCAACCGCTTGGACCGTGACACCACCGGCGTGGTGCTGTTCTCACTCGACAAGCAGACGCAGCCCGCCTTTGACCAGATGATCATCGACCACGCGTTCGAAAAGCACTACCTGGCGCTCGCCGAGGGCAAGATCGACTGGAACGAAAAGCTCATCGACAAGCCCATCGCCCGCGACCGTCACGACAGCCGCAAGATGCGCGTCGGCGCCAGCGGCAAGCCGTCTCAAACGCGCGTGAAGGTGCTCAAACGTCTTAAGAGCCGTCGTGGCCTGCCCACGCGCTCGTATATCGATGTCGAGTTGCTCACCGGCCGCAAGCACCAGATCCGCGTACATCTGGCCAGCGAGCGCCATCCCCTGGTGGGCGATGACCTGTACGGAACGCCGCGTCCCTACGGCCTGATGCTCCATGCCCACAGCGTGTCCTTTACGCATCCCGTAACCGGCGAGCACATCCACATCGAAGCCCCCTGCCCCTGGGAGCCCTAAACCACCACAAAGGGGACAGGCACCTTTGTGGTGGTTTTGTGCCGCGATGGCTCTGCCGGATTCCCAAACATCTCGATCTGTAACAGCTAAAGCCCATTTTGCGGTCCATCTGTTACAGATCGAGACATTCGAATCCCCTCAAGGGAATAATCTCAATCTGTAACAGTAACTCGGCAAAATCAGTCCCAGATGTTACAGATTGAGACAAAGGGACGGCGCGGTTCGTAAGTATCTCGATCTGTAACACCTAGCCCACTTTTTACGGTCCAGTTGTTACAGACTTAGACAAACCGGCAGGCAACGAAAGCGGCGACGCCCGTGATGGACGTTGCCGCTTTTCTATTGAGAAAACTACTCGGTTTTCGTTACTAACCACCACAATGGGGACAGGCACCTTTGTGGTGGTTTTGGCCTTAGCCCGTCCCCTGCTGTTAGACCGTGATGACGTTGTCCATTGCCCGGTACTTGGCGGGGACCTCGCCTGCGGTAATAATCGTTGCGTCGCGGAAGTCCGCAAACTTGACGGGCGCCACCATGCCAAATTTGCTGGCGTCCGAGATTACGAAGCGTTTGGCCGTATGACGCATCGAGATGCGCTTTACTTGGGCCTCCTCGATATCGGGCGCCGTGAAGCCCTGCTCGGCGGCGATGCCATTAGAGCCCCAAAAGCCACAGTTGAAGTTGTAGCGATCTAAGGTTGCCAAGGCATCGGGGCCAACGAGCGCCTCGGTCTCGGGTTTGAGCTCGCCGCCCAGCACCACGGTACGCATGCCGCGCAAAGCGAGATGCTGAGCATGGAGCACGGAATCAGTCACATAGGTGACCCCTTCGAGATGCGGAAGATGCTCGATGAGCCTGAGCGTCGTCGAACCCGAATCGATGTACACAAAGCTCTCGGGCTCTACCAGCGCCGCCGCACGGGCGCAGATACGTTCCTTGTCGTCGTTATGGAGATCGCTGCGCTCATTAAGCGTTAGGTCGCGCGTCACGTGCGCGCGCTCAAGGCTTGTCGCGCCGCCGTGCACCTTGGCGATGCGGTGCGCTCGGTCAAGTGTCTGCAGGTCGCGTCGAATGGTAGAAGCCGTCACACCCAGGGCATCGGCAAGCTCTGGCACCGTTACTGAGCCAGCCTGTTGCACCATCGAGACGATCGCATTGAGTCTATCTTCCGCGAGCATCGCTTACTCCTCCTCGGGGTAGACGACTCCCCAATCGGCACGGAGCTTGGTCATCAGCTCCATAACATCAGAAGCATAATCCAGAAGCTCACGCTTGGAATCATCGCCGGCGACGGCCTTCTCGAGGTCAGCCATCTCGTAGCATAGGGCGTAAGCCTCGGTGCCCGCGGCGACCTCCTCGCGATGACCGTCCGCAGTCCACACGATCGTCGCATGATCGGCACGCGGATATTCGTTGACCTCGATATAGCACTTATCGAAGCTAATAATCGAGCGCTTGGGCTGCTTGGAGTGGAGCGTAAGACTCACGACGCCCAGCTGCTGCTCGGCGTTTCGGCAGACAATGCCGCCCGCGACATCGACACCAGTCTCGCAGGTGTTGCCGAGCGAAACAACTTCGGTTGGCTGGCTGGCCATAAACAGGCGCATGACCGAAAGGGCATACACGCCAATATCGAGCATGGCACCGCCGGCAAGGTTGCGATTGTAGAAACGGTTGGTCAGGTCGCCGTACTCCTTGTAGCTACCAAAGTTGAGCTGAGCGAGGTTCATGCGGCCGAACTCGCCGGCATCCATGCGACGACGCAGCTCCTGATACAAGGGCATATGAAGCACCGTGGTAGCGTCCATAAGGACAACGTTGTGCTCGGCGGCAATGGCACGGGCCTCATCGAGTTCAGCGGAATTGAGGGTAATGGCCTTCTCGCAGAGCACGTGCTTGCCGGCTGCCAGGGCAGCGCGCAGATAGGTGATATGAGTGTTGTGCGGGGTAGTGATGTAGACGGCGTCGATGCCAGGATCGGCGTAGAGGTCCTCAACCGTGTCGTAGACCTTCTCGATGCCATACTGCTCGGCAAAAGCCTGAGCCTTGGACAGCGTACGGTTGGCGACGCCCGCAAGCTTGCGACCGGCAAGAGCAAGGGACTGAGCCATCTGGTTGGCGATAACGCCGCAACCGATGACGGCCCAATGGAGCTCGGGAGCCGTAAAAATATCGTCGGGGAACGGCTTGTCCTGGACCGAAGCGAACGCTGCTTTGGCGGCTGCCGCAGCGTCGAGCGGAGCCTGCTTGGAATCTGCCATTATGTGCCTCCTGTGTCATAGAACGCCTTGCTTTCTGACAGCTCTATATTCGCACAAACACGCGCTTCTGTGCGCGTTTTTGCGTATCTCACCGCTAAACGATCATTGTTGTCCCGAAAACGGCGCATCTATACGCATGGGTGTGCAATTAACGCAATCTAACGCGTATAAACGCGCACACAAGCAATTTGTACAGCGCACCCGCTCATCTATGCTTGCCCATTAAGGGCACTCATTTAAGTCTGTCCCCAATGAGTGCAATGAGTAGGGATAGAAAAAGGCCCGGGTGCCGTGGCATCCGGGCCTTTGCTAGCAACTTGATGTTGCGGGCAGCTTAGAACTTGTGACCGCACTTCTTGCAGACGCGCAGCTTGTTCTTGCCGTCCTTCTCGTGACCGACGCGGGTAACCTTACCGCACTCGGGGCAAACGAGATTGACGTTGGAGGCGTCGATGGGAGCCTCCTGCGAAACGATACCGCCCTGCTGGTTGGCAGCGTTGGGCTTGACGGCCTTCTTGACGACCGAAACGCCCTCGACAACGACCTTGTTCTCGGCGGGGAGAGCACGCAGGACAACGCCCTGCTTGCCGCGATCCTTACCAGAGAGAACCTGGACCTTATCGCCCTTCTTGATATACATATATCTCCCCTAACTACAGGGTCTCGGGAGCGAGCGAGACGATCTTCATGTACTTCTTGTCACGAAGCTCGCGAGCGACGGGCCCGAAGATACGGGTGCCGACGGGCGAACCATCGTTGTTGATGACAACGCAGGCGTTCTCATCAAAGCGAATGTAGGAGCCATCCTTGCGGCGGATCTCCTTAACGGTGCGAACGACGACGCAACGGACAACGTCCTTCTTCTTGACGTTGGCGCCAGGGGTAGCCTCTTGGACAGCACCGATGAACACATCGCCGATGCCTGCATAACGACGCTTGGAACCGCCAAGCACCTTGATGCAGCGAATCTTGCGAGCGCCGGAGTTGTCGGCGACGTTCAGCATGGTTTGCATCTGAATCATGGTAGATGTTCCTCCGAACTAAGAACCGAAGAGAGGTGCGCAGCCTTTATACGGCCCGTGGTATGCAAGCCAGGCATACGCACATCTTCGGAAACGTACAAGTCGTAAGAGCGACTGCTTATTTAGCGCGCTCGACGACCTCGATGAGGCGCCAACGCTTCATCTTGGACATAGGACGGGTCTCCATAACGCGGACGGTGTCGCCCACGCCAGCCGTGCACTCCTCGTCGTGAGCGTGCAGCTTCTTGGAGCTGGTCATCATCTTGCCGTACTTGGGGTGACGCTTGCGCTCGGTGATGGTGACAACAATGGTCTTGGCACCGGAGACGGAGGTAACGACACCCGTACGGACCTTACGCGAGTTACGCGAATCAGTCATGTTCTCTCCTTAGGTCCTACTCGGCGACAGCGGACTTCTCCGCTGCGATCTCGCGGGCGCGCTGCTCCGTGAGGACGCGAGCGATGTCCTTCTTCACGGTGTTGACGCGAGCGGTGTTGTCCAGCTGGCTGGTGGCCATCTGGAAACGAAGGTTAAAGAGCTCGGCGCGCATTTCCTTCAGCTTCTCAACGAGCTGAGCGTCCGAGAGCTCACGAATCTCTGCGGGCTTCATTAGTTCTCCTCCTTGGCGGCGGCGGCGTCCTCAGCAGCCCACTTGGCCTCGAGAGCGGCCTCCTCAGCCATCTCCTTCTCGATGCGCTGCTCAGCGTTCTTGGCAGCAACAATCTTGGTCTTGATGGGAAGCTTGTGCTGTGCAAGACGCAGAGCCTCGCGAGCGACCTCCTCGGGCACGCCCTTGACCTCGAACATGATGC
Source organism: uncultured Collinsella sp. (assembly GCA_900545555.1). Classification (GTDB taxonomy): domain Bacteria; phylum Actinomycetota; class Coriobacteriia; order Coriobacteriales; family Coriobacteriaceae; genus Collinsella. Next base: position 23,905 of record UQZI01000006.1, on the reverse strand, counting down.
GGCCGGGCTTGACGACGGCCACCCACTCCTCGGGATTACCCTTACCAGAACCCATGCGAGTCTCGGCAGGCTTCTTGGTGATGGGCTTATCGGGGAAGATCGTGATGTAGACACGACCGCCACGCTTCATGTAGCGGGTCATGGCAATACGAGCGGCCTCGATCTGACGGTTGGTGATCCAATGGGCCTCGAGAGCCTGGATACCAAACTCGCCGAAATGCAGCTCGGTATTACCCTTGGCCTGGCCCTTCATGGAGCCACGCTGCACCTTGCGGTGAAGAATACGCTTAGGGGCAAGCACTACTGACCCCTCCTCTCGGAGTTACGACGACGAGGACGGGAAGAGCCCTCGAGTGCAGGGTTGGGAACAGGCTGGCCCGGGAGCTTCTCGCCCAGGTAGATCCAGACCTTCACGCCGCAAGCGCCCATGGTGGTGCTGGCGACAGCCGTGCCGTAGTCGATCTTGGCACGGAGGGTGTGCAGAGGCACGCGACCCTCGCGGTACCACTCACGACGGCCCATCTCGGCACCGCCGAGACGACCGGAGCACTGGATACGGATGCCCTTAGCGCCGGCCTTGCGGGCAGACTGGACAGCCTTGCGCATAGCGCGACGGAAGGCAACGCGGCCCTCGAGCTGCTCGGCGATAGACTGAGCAACGAGGTTGGCGTCGAGCTCGGGGCGCTTGATCTCGACAACGTCGACGGAGAGCTGGCCCTTGGAGACGCCAGCGACCTTCTCGAGCTCGGTGCGGAGGGTATCGATCTCGGCACCCTTCTTACCGATGACAACGCCGGGGCGAGCGGTGAGGATGATGACCTTCACCTTGTCGCCAGCGCGCTCGATCTCGACGCGGGAGACAGCTGCGCGGGAAAGACGCTTCTCGAGGTACTTGCGGATCTCGAGATCGTTACCGAGGGTCTTAGCGTAATCCTTCACTGCGAACCAGCGGGAGCGCCAGTTCTCGGTGATGCCAAGACGGAAGCCGGTGGGGTAGACTTTCTGACCCATACAGCTTTACGCCTCCTTTCGAGGAGCAACGACGACGGTGATGTGGGAAGTACGCTTCAGAATGCGAGAAGCGGAACCCTTGGCGCGGGGACGGATGCGCTTAAGCGTCGGACCCTCGTCAACATAGGCAGCGGCGACAACCAGGTTGTCGGCACGCAGACCGTTGTTGTTCTCGGCGTTCGCAACGGCGGAACGGAGAACCTTCTCGACATCCACGGCGACGGCGCGGTCGCAGAAGTGGAGGATGTCGAAGGCCTGAGCGACAGGCTTGCGGCGGATCAGATCGACCACCAGGCGGGCCTTGCTGGGGGAAACACGCACGTACTTAGCGACGGCGCGAACCTCGGTGGCCTCAGTTTCAATAGACTTAGTTGCCATTTACGGTTAACCCCCTATTTGGCCTTGTGGCCACGGAACGTACGAGTCGGCGCGAACTCGCCGAGCTTGTGACCAACCATGGACTCGGTAACATACACGGGCACATGCTTGCGGCCGTCGTGGACGGCGATGGTGTGACCAACCATCTCGGGGAAGATGGTGGACGCGCGGGACCAGGTCTTCACGACGTCCTTCTTGCCAGCCTCGTTCATCGCGGTGATACGCGAGAGAAGGCGAGTCTCCACGAACGGGCCCTTTTTGAGACTTCTGCTCATAAGTGCTTTCTCCTAAAACTCGGTATCCGAAATTACTTCTTACGGCGACGAATGATGTGCTGGTTCGAGACCTTCTTCTTCTTGCGCGTACGAAGGCCCTTCGTCGGCTTACCCCAGGGGGTAACAGAGGGACGACCAGAGGTGTGGTTCTTGCCCTCGCCACCGCCGTGCGGGTGGTCGACAGGGTTCATGACGGTACCGCGGACGGTCGGGCGCACGTTCATGTGACGCTTACGGCCGGCCTTGCCGATGACGATGTTGGCGTGATCGGCGTTGCCGACCTCACCGACGGTGGCGCGGCAGGTAACGAGGATGCGGCGCATCTCGGAGGAAGGCATACGGACGATAGCGTACTTGCCCTCCTTACCCATCAGCTGGCAGGAGTTACCGGCGGAACGGGCGATAGCAGCGCCCTTGCCCGGCTGGAACTCGACGGCGTGGATGAGCGTACCGACGGGGATGTCGGCGAGGGGCAGAGCGTTGCCCGGCTTGATGTCGGCGTCAGAACCGGACATGATGGTCTGACCGACCTCGAGGCCCTTGGGGGCCAGGATGTAGCGCTTCTCACCGTCAGCGTAGTGCAACAGAGCGATGCGAGCGGAACGGTTCGGATCGTACTCGATCGTGGCAACCTTGGCGGGCACGCCGTCCTTGTTGCGCTTGAAGTCGATCACGCGGTAACGACGCTTCACGCCGCCGCCCTGGTGGCGGGTGGTGATGCGGCCGTTGTTGTTACGACCGGCCTTCTTGGGCAGGGGCTCGAGAAGAGACTTCTCGGGCTTGGTGCAGGTGATCTCGGAGAAGTCGGAGATCGTCTGCCAACGCCTACCAGCGGAGGTCGGCTTAAGGTGCTTTACAGCCATTACAATCCCTTTCAATAGGAATCCGTTAGCCATCGCAGACAGGGATTCGAGGTTCTGCCTCGGGTGCGATGACACCGGACGTATACACGGTTCCGGGCGTGTCCATTTTATACGCCCAAAACCTTGAGCTCTCGCCTCCCCTATTTGGGAGGCATGAGCTCACTCAACAGCAGCGAGTCTTAGGCCTGGTTGCCAAAGACCTCGATGGTGTCGCCCTCGGCCAGCGTGACGATGGCCTTCTTCCAAGAACGGGTCTTGCCGGCGACATAGCGCACGCGCTTGGTCTTGGGCTTGACCGTCAGGGTGTTCACGCGAACGACCTTGACGCCGAAGATCTCCTCGACAGCGTCCTTGATCTGATACTTGTTAGCATCCTTGGCGACCTCGAACGTGTACTTGTTCAGCTCCATACCGGAGAAGGAACGCTCGGACACGATCGGACGGATGATGATCTCGTGGGCGGTCATTTATGCAAGCACCTCCCCGAAGTGAGCGGCGATGTCGGCGGGCATCAGCACGGCGTTGTTGTTGACGAGATCGTAGGTGTTGGCCTCGTCGGCAGTGATGATGAACGTCTTGGGAATGTTGCGGAACGACAGGTAGGCGTTGACGTCCTCATCGCGAACGACGATGGTCAGACGCTTGCCCTCAAGGCCGAGAGCCTTGAGCATGGCGACGGCAGCCTTGGTGGAAGGCTTCTCGAAGCCGTAGTCGTCGACGAGCACGAGCTCGCCATCGGCCAGCTTGGCGGACAGCGCGGAGCGCATAGCCAGCTTGACCTCCTTGTTGTTCATACGCTTAGCGTAGGAACGGGGCTTGGGGGCGAAGACAACGCCACCGTGACGCCACTGGGCAGCACGGATGGAACCCTGGCGGGCACGGCCGGTGCCCTTCTGACGCCAAGGCTTCTTGCCGCCACCGGAAACCTCAGAGCGGCCCTTAGCGGACTGGGTGCCCTGACGCCAAGAGGCCATCTGGCACTTGACGATGTGGTGCATAACGTGGATGTTCGGCTCGATGCCGTACACCTCAGCGGCGAGCTCGGCCTCGGCGACCTTCTTGCCCTCGCTGTTCTTTACTTCAAACTTTGCCATTTAAGTGTTCTCCTTGGTATGACGCTGGGCTAAATGGGCTGGGCCCTTAGGCCATACGGATGGCGACGAGACCATTCTTGGCACCCGGGACAGCGCCCTTGACCAAGATGAGGTTCTGCTCGGCATCGATGCGGACAACGGAAAGGTTCTTGACGGTAACGCGCTCGTTACCCATGTGACCGGCCATCTTGACGCCCTTGAGGACGCGCGCAGGATAGGCGCACTGACCGATAGAACCGGGGTGACGCTGGAAGTGAGAACCATGCGTCATAGGACCGCGGCGCTGACCCCAGCGCTTGATGCGACCCTGGAAGCCCTTACCCTTGGAGGTACCGATGACGTCGACCTTCTCGACATCAGCGAAATCAGCGACGGTGACGACCTCGCCGACCTTGTGCTCCTCGCCGTTCTCGACGCGGACCTCACGAAGGAAGCGGACAGGCTCGACGCCAGCCTTGGCGAAGTGACCAGCCATGGGCTTGTTCACGTTCTTGGCCTTGATGTCGCCGAAACCGATCTGGACGGCGTCATAGCCGTCGGTTGCCTGAGTTTTAACCTGCGAGACAGCGCAGGGGCCAGCCTGGATGACCGTGACGGGAACGACGTTGTCGTCCTCGTCCCAAACCTGGGTCATGCCAATCTTGCGGCCGAGAATCATGCTGATCAAGATATGATCCCAACTCTCGCGTGGTCTTGGGACAATGCGTACACCACCGAGCGTACGCCCCTAGAGGACCACTACTTACACGACGTGCTCCCCAGTCTTGTATTACGCCCGGACTACCTGACAACCCTATTAAGCAGGCATTTTGTCCAGCCAGAATACTCCCCTGGTTTCACACAGCTGTTTAGTATACACGGCTGCGGGCGTATCCATCGAGATTCATATTTCACTCACATTGTTTACGCAGGTAAAGTGCGCGGAGTCGCCTGGGGCCGGCAGAGCGGCGGCGAAATATATTAAGGTTGCTGCTCTGCCGGGCTTGGGAGACGACACGTTGACGCCTGCTTAACTCTGCTCGCTCAGGCTAAAGACTTTGTTGGGGATCCACTATTTGTTGGAGGGTGAATTTGCTTTGAAGCGGTTTGCCTTCCGCCTGTGGCTTTTTTGAATTGGCGGCTGACGCTGCCGCGACTTATTGCCAAGAGGACTTCAACACCATCGGCGCTCATGAGACGAGCGGGACACGGCGACCTCCTCAAGGCAGAAGAGGAAGGCCCGCGCTCCAGCTCCATTATCGCGGCATCCCGTTTCGGGGCGAAGAACTAGAGCACCGAGAACCGGATGAAATTGTACGTGCAGATCACGATGATGAGCACGAGGGCGAACACGTAGAGCTTATCGACCGCCGCCGAGTCCATCCGGCGCAGCAGGCGGCGCCCCACGACCGACCCAAGCACCGCCATCGCCGCCATGCCCAGCAGGACCACGGGGAGGAACGCGGGCACGCTGCCCGTGGCCAGCGTGTAGATGAGGCTCGCCGTCTGCGAGAACGCGATGATGAACAGCGACGCCTGCGCGGCGGGCTTGCTCTCCATGGCGAAGAAGAAGACGAGGATGGCCAGGTTGAAGGGGCCGCCGCCGATGCCGAGGAAGGACCAGCACGCCCCGGCGCAGAACCCTATGAGCGCCTGCGCCCACGCATTCTCGAGCTTGAGGCCCTTGATGCGCGCCTTGTTGAGCGTGTAGGCCAGCACGAGGACGGCGAGCACGATGAGCACGGCGGCCTGGACCGCGCCGACGAGCTCGGCGTCGGGGAACACGGACCCCAGCCGGTTGAACAACATCTTGCCGATCACGCCGCCCACCGCGGAGCTGACGGCGATGGGCGACATCGCCCGCGCGTCGATATCAGACTGCCCGCTCGCCGCGTTCTGCGCGAGCGTGGAGAGCGACATGATGAGCACCGACATGCTCGAGAGGAAGCTCACCGTGCTCACGCTCATGACGTTCATCGCGTCGACCACGGGCTTGATGATCACGCCGCCGCCGATGTCACAGAGCGGCCCCAGAAGCGACGCCAGGAAGCATACCGCGAAGACCAAGATGTATTGAGGACCCATCCGAACAAGCTCCTATCGATCGAGCAACACCCTATGCAACGAATTGCAAGCGTTCGTATCATTCAAAACCGCAGCGTATGGTTGTGGACTTTTACATATCTCGAACGCTGCTGCGCGATATGTCCCTATTTACGCCGCTCATGCGGAGCACCGTTGCGCCAAGGGCTAGGCGTCCCCGCCAATCTGCCTGCCGAGTCCATCAATGGCCCGCGCACCGTCTCGACACGCCGCTAGTAGTTAGCGAAGTAATCCTGGTTGAAGATGCACGCGTAGACGACGTCGAGCAGCAGCGCGGTGGAAACGCTCATGGCGAAGTGCCCGATGTTGTCCTCGCGGTGCATCCGGACAGGAAGTTGATGGTCGCCACGTCGGCGACACCCACGGCGTCCATCACGGGCTTAATGATGATGCCCCGCCGACACCGCAGATGGCACTGATGGTAGAGGCGAAAAACGCAATGGCGAATACGATTGCTAGCATATGAAGCGCCTAGACTCTTCCCTACTTGTCAGGCATGGCTGCTGCGAGCGTCCGCTCAGCGCGCTCGCAATAGGACGCAGCGCGCCCCTCGTCACCCTTGTTCTCGTACTGAACCGAGAGCATCTGGCAGAGCAGGGCCTCTTCCATGCCAGCCGCCTCCGACAACGCGCGCTCCATCTCGTCGATATAGGCATACGAGCCCTTGAGGAAGACGTCATAGGTGCGACGGTCGGCACGCGCAGCCTCGCGATCACCGTGCTCCTCGAGGTAGGAGAGCACCTCGCGTGCGTGGGGCTCATCCCCGATCTCCACGTAGAAGGAGAACGCCTTTGCCGCCAGCGCGAGTGTCTGCTCCTCGCTCATCTTGAGCGAACCCATCTCGCGGATGATGCGCTCGGATGCCTCGACGTCATCCATGGCAAGAGCTGCGTTCAAGCGCATGAAAAGCACGTTGTACTTGGGGTACAGCACGCTAGTGAGCGGGCGGTTCAGGACCTTGAGGTAGTTGTTGAGGTCGCCCTCGCGCAGGTACGCCTCGAGCTTGGCGAAGGTTGTGCGCTTTTGGACCTCCATGTAAATGGTGAACCCGACCGCAACCACTACGACCACAATGCCGATCGTCTTCATATCCATGGATAGGCCTTTCTCTTAACGTTGGAGGCGCGAGGGCCGGGGGCGCTCAAGCATAACGGCGGGCGCACGTCCCGCCACCAACTCGCCGTCACGAACATATCCCTCTTCGCGACCAGCGAGCTCCTCAATCAGGCAGGCACGGAGCACGGCGATGCGCGCGGCGCGCTCCGGAGCGTCGATGAGGTCGTGCTCCTCACGCGGATCGGCGTCCAGGTCGAAATACTGCTCCATCCCGGTCCGTGTGAACCAGATGTACTTGTCATGCGGGGTCACGATCCACTGGTTGGACTGCTCGCGGCTGCCGCTGTGCTCGCCGTGCAGGTATGCACGGTTCAGCGGCGCGGCGCCGGTAAGCTCGCCCATGAGCGAGGCGCCCTCCACGCCCTCGGGCACGGGCAGGTCGCACGCCTCGAGGATGGTGGGCATAAGGTCCATGAGTTCCACCGTGCTCTCGCTCACGCCGCGAACGCGCTCGCCGCCCGGCACATCGACGTTTTTGCCCACGTGCACGATGAAGGGGATGCGCGCGGAGCCCTCGTAGGGCAACACCTTGCGAAAGAGACTGTGGTCAAAGAGCATCTCGCCGTGGTCGGAGCAGAACACGATCACGGTGTCGTGGTAGGTCTCGTCGTTCTCGAGCGCCGTGATGAGCCGGCCGATCTGGTGGTCCATATGTGTGATGCAGGCATAATAGCCCGCCATGGCCTCGCGGCGCAGCTCGGCGTCGCGGCAGCCGTGCACGCTGTCCAAGATCATGCCATCGCGCTCGGTGGCATCGGCGTCATCCCAATCGCCAGCGGCAGGCGCGCGCAGCTCCATGTCGCGGTACAGATCGAAGTAGGTCTGCGGCGCGTCGAAGGGCGGGTGGGGCCGCACGAAGCTCGTCATGAGGAAGAACGGGCGCGTGCGATCGCGGGTCTCCAAAAAGCGGATGGACTCGTCCACCACCCAGTTGGTGGGGTGCAGGCGCTCCTCGTAGGCCCAGGGATGGGTGATCCAGGAGTTGTTCTCAACGCCCGAACCGTTCACGTCGGCGAATTCGCCCAGTTCATTTTTGAGGAAGCGCATGTAGTCGTCGGAGACGTTCTGGTGCATCCAGTACGGCAGGTTCGCCTTGCGGTAGTGGCCGATGTAGCCGTCATGCAGGCGCATGTGCTCGAAGCCGCAGCCCAAACGCGGCGGATGCACGTGCATCTTGCCTACCACGGCGGTCTGGTAGCCGCCGTCGCGCATCTCCTGCGCGAGCATATGGTCGTACTCCCACGCGATACCGTCCTGGTAACCCACGCGGCCCGTGCCCGCGGGCGTCTTGCCGCAAAAGAGGGCGGCGCGCGCCGGGATGCAACTCGGGCAGGCGGAGTAGGCGTTCTCGAACAGCATGCCGTCGGCGGCGAGCGTGTCCAAGTAGGGCGTCTGCACGTCCGGATGGCCGTCGATACCCAGGCAGTCGCCGCGCATCTGGTCGCACATGATAAGGAGAACGTTGGGTTGCTGGGGCATAGGGAACTCCAAACTCACGGGAACGGGATGAAGATTGAGTGGTCAAGGCGGGAGGGGCGCAGAGCCCCACACAACTACGACGAGGCAAAACCCGGGCAGGATCAGCGCCGCGTGAACATGCGAGCCACGCGCTGCAGGCCGGGATAGGCGTACTCCAAAAACTCACGCAGCCCGCAGTAGCCCGCATCGTAATAGGCGATGTTCAGGCGCTTGCAGTTGCGATGGCAAATGCCCTCAAAGGGGCAATCGGCGCACCGCGCGCAATCGCGACGCGGCTCGTTCAAAAACATGCGCATGGTCTCACAGGTCGCCATTGCCTCAAGGGAATCGACGCGAATATCGCCCACGCGGTACTCATCCAGCGCATAGAAGTCGCACGGATACACCGAACCGTCGCTTTCCACCACGAACTGCGGAGCGCAGCGGCCGAGCATACCGCACTGCGACGGAAACTGCCCGAGCGCCATCTGCATGACGTTCTCGAACAGCCAGATGCTCACATAGCGCCCAGCACCGAGCTCGCGCCACCACAAGTCGAACAAGCGGCGGTAGAACGAGGAGAAGGCACGCGGGTCGAGCGAGAACGTGTCCCGCTCATCGTCGAGGCCCGGCAGGCACGGGATGAACTGGATATGGGTGATCTTCTCCTGCTTGATGAAGGAGAAGACGCGCTGTGGATGCGCCGCCATCTGCGAGGTGAGGACCGAGAGTATGTTGACGTCCACGCCGCGCTCGCGCAGCAGGCGAACGCCGCTCATGACGCGCGCGTACGTAGCGGCACCGTGCGCATCGGGACGCATCGAATCGTGCAGGTCGCGATAAGCGTCAACCGAGACTCCGATGAGGAACCCGTGCTCGCGGAAGAACTCGGCCCATTCCTCTTCGATCAGGTAGCCGTTGGTCTGCAACGCCCAGCTCACCCGCTGGTTCTCACGGCGCTCCTCCACCCGCGCGACGAACGAATGGAAGAAGTCAAGGCCGGCCAGGGTGGGCTCGCCGCCCTGGAAGGCGAAAGAAATGTGCGCATCACTCGCCACGGCGAGTGCACGGTCGATGATGGCACTTGCCACGTCTTCGCCCATGACGCGGGCGCTCCGCTCCTCGCGATGAGCAGCGACATCGCAGTAAAAGCAGTACCTGCACCGCATGTTGCAAGCACTCGATGCCGGTTTTATCAAAAAGCCAATATGCTTCGCGCACATGGCACATACCCCCCTTCGCACAGGCTAGCCCTCACTCATCGGGCCGGAAACCACTTCCTTACCCGAGGCGGCGCATCCGGCCCGCACAATCACCGCATGAATCTTAGGCCAAGCCCAGGCGCTCCTTTTGCTCGGCCGGGGACTCATGCTCCTCCAGGCCGCGCAGCAGCAGGTCAATCATGCGCTGTTCGGCGTGGTCGTCCTTGCCGGCGAGATTATTAACCTGGCCGTAGTCACTCTCAAGGTCGAACAGCATCGTCTGCTCGACCTCGGCGAGCGGCGTGGCTCCCTCGATCTGGGCCGGCTTCTTACAGGGGATCTTGAACAGCGGGTACTTGGTGCGTTTGAAGTAGCGGCCACACTCAATCTCCTCCGGGCAGTCCGAACCCATCTTTTTGCGGATGGTGTGCGGCAGTGCGGTGTACTCGAAGCACGGCTGGTTGCCGGCGACCGGCGCGCGGAAGTAGGTGTAGCGGCCGTCGGTGACGTTGACGGTCATGGCGTGCACGCCGTACAGGGCGTAGCCACGCGTGGGCGCGTCAGCATCCGTCATGAGCGGCACGAGGGAGGTGCCGCACACATCTGCGGGAATCTCGCAGCCGTGGGCTTCAAGCACCGTGGGCATGATGTCGATTGCCTGAGTGAGCTGGCGGGCATGCTCGCCGGCGCGGGCGTTACCCGGGAAGTGCACAATGAACGGCAGATGCGCGAGCTCGTTATACAGGTGCATGTAGTTTTTGCCCATGTAGTCGCGCTCGCCCAGGAAATAGCCGTGGTCGGTGGTGACCATGACCATGGTATCGTCCAGCATCCCGCGCTCCTCGAGCTTGTCGATGAGCCTACCAAACCAGCGGTCGGTCATGGTGACGAGGGCCTTGTAGCGGCGCTGCAGGTAGTCCTCCGCGCCCTTGTTGACGTCGGTGGCGGAGACGCGCTTGTACTCAGGAATCTCGAAGTAGTCGCGGTCGAGCTCGCCAGTGCCGCCGTACATCTCCATGTACTTGTCGGGCACATCGAAGGGCTCGTGCGGGTCGAAGGTCTCAACCATGAGGAAGAAGTCGTCGGCCCCAGCATTGCCGTCGATCCAGTCGCAGGCGGACTGGAAGGTCTTGGGGCTCGGCATGTCCTCTTCGTTGGGCCAGAGCTGACGGTTCTTCTGGTACTGCTCGCGCACGCGCCCGTAGAAGGTCTCGGGCATGTTATTCGGCTCATCGATGCGGCTGACCCACGGGTCGCCCTCCTGGCCGCGGTAGTAATCCCAGGTGTTGAACTCCTGGAGGTAGCCCTCGCCACCGGTACGTAGGTAGTGGCAGTGGTCGGTGGTGATGTGGCAGAAGTTGCCGTTCGCGCGCAGGCAGGCCGGCAGCGTCACATCGAAGGGCTCGATGGGGCCCCAGGGGCGCTCGAGGAAGTTGTAGCGACCGGTGAGGATGTCGCGGCGGGCAGGCATGCAGGGAGCCGAGCCGATCCAGTGGTTGTCGAACACGCAGGAACGCTCGGCAAAGGCATCGAGATTGGGGGTCTGGACGTCGGTTGCGGGGTTGTAGCACGACAGGACGTCGCGACGCAGAGTATCCATGAGCACGAGGACGGTTCTCATTGGCATCCTTTCGATAGTTGGATTTGCCAGATGGCGATACGCCAAAGGCACATGGGCATAATGGAGCGCACCCCGATCGCGCACGATGGAGAGCACATGAGACAACGAGGCCCGCGCCCGGCATGCGGGGCGCGGGCATCAAACGATTTGCCTTTTGATAAGCTCGCGATTAGGCGAAGATCTTGAACGCCGGGAAGTAGAAACCGATAGCGGCGAACACAAGGGAGAACACAATCAGACCGATGATGATCTGGGCGGAGTTCTTGCCCTGGCCCTTCTTGAGCAGGCGATAGCAGATGAAAGTCAGAACGACAGGCAGCAGGAAGGGCAACACCTTATCGAGCTGGTCCTGGAGCACCAGCGGGTCACCCTCACCGAAGGCGAACTGCACGGCAAGCTTGAGCTTAACGGTCGTGGCGATCAGGCCGCCGGTGACCATGACGCCCAGCACGTTGGCGAGGTTGCCCAGACGGTCGAAGACCTGGACGCCCGCCTTCTCGACGAGCTCCATGCCCATCTCGTAACCCTTGTGCAGGCCGAAGTACTTCAGCGGCCAATACAGCAGGTTGATGAGCAAGAACATCACGAGCGGACCCACAATGGAGCCGTTGTCGACGCACATAGATGCGCCGATGGAGCCGGCGATCGGGAACCAGGTGAGGTTCAGCAGGGAGTCACCAAGGCCGGCGAAGGGACCCATGAGGGAGGTCTTGATGCCGACGACGGTGTCCTTCTGATCCTCATCCGTGGTCTCCTCCAGGGCGGCGGTGATGCCAAGGATGAAGGGGATCGCGAGCGGGTGGGTGTTGAAGTACTCGAGGTGGCGCTTCATGGCGTTAACGCGCTCCTCCTTGGGGGCGTCCTTGTAGAGCTCCTCGAGGACAGGGGCAAAGCAGTAGGTCAGGGACAGCGACTGCATGCGCTCGTAGTTGTGCGCGAATTGGCAACCCTGGGTGCGCAGCAGGACCTTGTTCAGGGTGGAGTTGGAGATCTTACCCATTAGAGATCGTACTCCTCGTCATCATCGGAGCCGGCGGCAGAGGCGGCGGCAGGGGCGGGTTGATTCTTCTGGCCCTCGGTAATGACGTCCCACACGCCGGCGGCGGCGCAAGCGGCGAGCGCGATGCCCACGGTCGGGACGTTGAGGAAGGCGGCCATGATAAAGCCGAGCAGCAGGAAGATCCACATGTTCTTCTTCATCATCATGGTGAGGAGCATGGCCAGACCGACGGCGGGCATCATGCCACCGGCGGTGGAGAAGCCGGTGAGGACCCACGGAACCTGGTTCTGCAGGAAGGCCATGATGTCCTCGATCACGAAGGAGCCGATGCCCGTGGCGATGAAGACGGGAACGGCGCGGGTCAGGAAGAAGCACAGGGCGCCGGTCCAGAAGAACTTGTTGACGGCGTTGAACTTACCGGACTCGATGGCCTTGTCGGCACCGTGGACAAGCGAGACGTTAGTGGTCATGACCAAGATGTTCAGCTGCTGAACCAAGGTGGCGGTGGGGATGCCGATGGCGACTGCCAGGGCGATGGCGCTGGCGGTGTCGGTGGAACCCATGATGCCCAGGGCGGCACCGACGATGGTGCCGGAGATGACATCCGGCGGAACATAAGCGCCGATGTTGTTGACGCCGAGCCACATGAGCTCCATGGTCGCGCCGATCATGATGGCGGTCGTCATGTCACCGAGGATGATGCCGACGCCGACGGATGCCAGCAGGGGCTTGCGGAAGCCCAGGTGGGGACCGAACTGGTCCCAAGTGCACAGACCCGCCCAGATGGCGAGCAGAAGTGCCTGAAGCATAAGCCTCTCCTTCCCTATTCGCCCATCGTTCCCTCCGATGGGCACGCCCCGGGTTCACATGCCCGGAGATGGTTACTTACTTAGTAGTTCTTGAGGAGCTCGGACACGGGCTCCTTGGAATCGCGCGTGGTGGTCTGCATCCAGCAGTCGACGCCGAGGCCAATGAGCTCCTCGAAGGCGGCCTTTTCCTCGGCGGTGACGGACATGTTCTTGTGCAGGCGATGACGCTGCTCGTTGAAGCGCATGCCGGAGACGTTCAGGTAGTCGAACGGCAAGCCGTTCTCGTGCAGCTTGAGGGCGTCGATGGGGTTGGTGAAGAGCACCATCGTGGCCTTCTTGAGCTCGGTCTTCTTGAGGACCTCAATGAACTTCTCGACACCGAAGACGGAGACCTTGATGTCGGGGGCGGCGAGGCCGGCGACGGACTTCTGGACGGGGTCGTTGGCGACCTTATCCGAGACAATGATTGCCGATTCGATGCCGAAGTCGGGAATCCAAGTGGTGGCGACCTGACCGTGGATCAGGCGGTCATCGATGTCGACGAGTTTGAGTGCCATGATGTTCTCCTTTTCGTTTGCACGTTCCTTCAGTACCGTTTACGAATGCTCTGCTCGATCGAGGCGCCCACTCGGGGGATACGGGTGAGCGCCACTCGAATCGACGGGCTAACGAGCCTAGAGGTCCAAATCGTCCTCGTCTGCCTCCACGGCCGGAGCGGGAGCCTTGATCTCCTGCTGGGCCCCGGCGTGAGCGGCAGTGAGCTGGGCACGGACCGCGTCGGCGGAATCGAGGCCATCGCGGGTGAGCAGGAGCTCGACCGCAACGGGCATGGACAGGCCAGTGTAGGCAACCATGTTCATGCCGTTGAGCAGGCAGCGGGTAGTCACGTTGAATGGGGTGCCGCCGTAGATGTCGCATAGGGTGACGACGAGTTCGCACTCGGCGCTGAGGGTCTCGTAAGCCTCGCGCATCTCGGACTCGAAAGACTCCAGGCTCTTCTCGGCGGTGAGACCAAGAGCGATGACATCAGGCTGCTTGCCCGCAATCATCTCGACGGCGCCGAGGGCGGCCTGAGCGAACTCTCCGTGACTTGCAAGGATGACACCGATACGCATCTTCTGTCCTTTCATACTTATTAATTCTCTTCGTTCTGTTCGTTCTGTTCGTTCTGTTCGTTCTGTTCGTCTATATTTGTTTATTGGTCAAGAGATGATTTTTGGAATGAGCTCTATTTACCTCCTATTTGATGGTTTTTTCCGTGAGCGTTATGTTTTGACCGGTGAAAGGTAATGTGCCTTCGTGAACGGTTTGCGTTTATTTATGTTGTTCGTTTACATTGAAATAAGAACAAACGCTCGATGAGGGAGTCGGCACTCATGAAATCCGAACGCCAGCAGGCCATTCTCGACTTGCTCGATCAACATCATTCGGTATCGGTAAACGAGATATCTAATACCCTATCTGTTTCGGATATGACCATCAGGCGTGACCTGGCCGAGCTTGCCGACAAGGGCCTTCTTGTGCGCGTACACGGAGGGGCTCAGCTTCCACACTCCGCCCACGGAACAGCCCTTTCACGTTTGACCCCGCATGAGGAGAAACGTCGTTTTCAAGTTGATCAGAAACGTGCCGCTGCTATAGCCGCCGCCCAAACCGTCTCAGCCGGCGATACGATCTTTCTCGGTGGAGGCTCCACTCTCGAGCTCATGTGTTCGTATTTGCCCCAGGAGGACATACGCGTCGTCACCAACAGTCTTCCCGTGCTGAACCTGCTAGCCGACAATCCACATATAGATCTATTCTTTGTTGGTGGCATGATGCGTCACGACACGCGAGTTTTCACCATGCCATACAACGGCCGCGGCCCCTACGGTCTATCCGCTCCCAAGGCCTACGTCTCGGCAACCGGTATTTTTGGAAACGAGGTCTTTGGCTCTCGTCCCGATGCAGCCATGGTCCTCTCAGACGCTCTTTCTCGAGCTCAGGAGCGTTATCTTGTTGTAGATGCTGAAAAAGTCGGAAGGCGCGACTTCTGCCTTTTCACCACACTGGAGGATATGACCGCGGCATTCATTAACGAGGACGCAGACCCCCGGACCATCGAGGCCCTCCGCGCCTATACCTCCGTCATTACCGCATAATCCAATTGGCAAGCCATGCTTAAACCCGAACGTCACGAACAATTACTTGAGCTGTGCGCTCAGCGCGGAATGGTCACTGTTGCCCAAGCCGCAACAATCTTTGGTATATCTGAAATGACCGCTCGAAGAGACTTCGATGAGCTCTCGCGACGCGCTGGCGTCATCCGCGAGTACGGTGGCATCCGACTTTCAAGCGGCTCCCCCATTGCCGAAGAGGTCCCGTTTTTTGAAAAGCTCTCAATCCGCTCCCCTGAAAAAGAGCATATCGCACGCACCGCTGTCAACCTCATCAAAGAGCGCGACACCATCTTCCTCGGACCCGGTTCGACTTGCGCTCTCATCGCCCGTGCGCTGCCGCGCATGCGGCTGCGCGTCATCACAAACAGCATCATCGTGCTGAACATGCTCCAGACGCGTAACGATGTGGAGATCTGGGCCCTGGGAGGACAGTATCGCAAACGATCGGGTTCTTTCGTCGGGCCCATCGCCGAAGATGCTCTCGCCCCGCTCGGTATCGACACTTGCTTTATCGGCACCAACGGCGTACTCGCCCAATCCATCTCCTGTTCTAACCTTGAGGAAGGACGCTTACAGGCGCTCGCTTGCGATCGCGCCGCCAAGCGTTACCTTGTCTGCGATTCAAGCAAGATCGGACAGATGGACTTCTTCGGCTTCTTCAATCTCGATCAAATGGACGCACTCATCACCGATGCAAATGTCAACGACAAACAGCGTTCCATGGTTCTCGAATCAACTCGCATCATCGTCGCAGAATAGGCCTGTTTTGATTTAGCTGGACACCACAGCAAAGACCCCGATTCGATAAAGCCGAATCGGGGTCTCATTATTCGCATCAAATCGCAAATAGGTCAGCAGCTACTTCTCAGTGTAGACGCTCTCGCCACCGAGATAGGTCTCGACGAGGGATAGGTCGGGGTTGAGGACGACAACCTCACCCACGTAATCGGAGGTGCCGGCACCGGTGAGCACCACATTGAGGCGACCGTCGCCCATGGCGCGGGCGTCGGCCAGGAACGCCTCGACGGCCTCAAGGTTATCCTTGTAGATGTTCAGCGTGTCAAGCCAAAGCTCGGGAGACGACACGTTGATGCCTGCTTAACTCTGCTCGCTCAGGCTAAAGACTTTGTTGAGGATCGATGATCTGCTGCAAGGTGAACTTACATTGGGACGTGTCGCATTCTTCTTGCGAATCCTCAAAATCAAAGATCATGATGGCGCAGTTGGGGAGTTTTGTTGGGAGCTCGAAGCCCTCTGGGGCTGCAGCCTTGATGAATTGGCGGCTGGCGCTGCCGTGGCTTACTGCTAGGAGGGTTTCGATACCATCGGCGCCCATGATATTGGTGAGGGTGTCCACCATGCGCTCTTGCAACGCGCGGCTTCCTTCTCCTCCGAAGGGGACCAGGTCCTCGCCCGGATCCCAGACGTCGGTGGGGAGGGCATCGTGGGGACCTTCTTCGAAGGTGCCGTAGCAGCGCTCGATGATGCCTTCGCAGGGCTCGACAGCGGCGTCCGGACCGAGGAGTTCGGTAGCAACGAGCTGAGCTGTGTCCATGGCTCGGCCCAAGGGCGAAGAGACCACTTTGTCGGGAACGACGTTGTGGGCTTTGAGCCACGCGGCTGCCACCCGTGCCTGCTGACGGCCCAGGCCGGTCAGCGGTGAATCGCAGCGGCCCTGGACCAGCTTTTTGACGTTGAACTCCGTCTGACCGTGGCGGAGTAGGTATAGGCGCTTCATGCTCTCCCCTTCTGCATAACTTGCTTTGCCGGCGCGGCCTACTCGTGGGTATGGCCTACGTAGTCTTCGTCGATCGTAATCTTGGCAATCGACTTGGGATATTCCGATTCGACCCGTTGTGCCAGCGCGTGTTTTACGTCTTCGGCACTCATCTGCAGATCCGAGGGACGCACGCAGTCAAAGATCACGTTGGTGTGCGTAGGACCCGGCACACAGCGAAGGTCGTGAATCGAAAGGCGGTTATCGATCTGTTGGGCCATGGCGTTAATGCGTAAACGCATGCTCGCCACCTTTGGATCGTCGGTCACGATGGGGTCGTAATGGAGCGTGACAATCATGCCGTCTTCGTTCCTAAACGCCTGCTCAATATTGTCGAGCGTGTCGTGGCTTTCCAGCGGGCTGGCCTCGGCCGCCATCTCTGCGTGAGCGCTTGCGAACTTCCTGCCCGGGCCGTAGTCGTGAACCATCAGATCGTGAACGCCCAAAACACCGGGATAGCTCATGATCTTATCTCGAATGTGCTTGACCAGCTTAGGATCGGGCGTCTGGCCCAAAAGCGGGCTCACCGTATCCTGGATGAGTTCAAAACCGCTCCAGCCAATATAGGCGCCAACGGCAAGGCCGACCCATGCGTCAAGATTGATGTGCGTCACCTGCGAAACAATTGCGCACGCCAGCACGGCGCCCGTAGCAAGGACATCGTTCTTGGAATCCTGGGCGGTCGCATGCAGCGTCTCGGACTCAATGCGATCGCCGAGCTTTTGGTTGAGGGTCGCCATCCAGAGCTTTACGACCATCGAAAGCACGAGAACTGCCACCAGGGCAAGCGAGAACTCGACAGGTTCGGGGTGGATGACGCGCTCAACTGAGGACTTCACCAGCTCAACGCCAATCAGCAGCACGAGCGCCGCCACGACCAGACCCGAGAGATACTCGTAGCGACCGTGGCCGTAAGGATGCTCGGGGTCGGCCGGCTTGCTCGCCAGCTTAAAGCCAAGGACACTCACGATGTTCGAGCTGGCATCGGATAGGTTGTTCATGGCATCCGCCACAATCGAAACCGATCCCGAAACCACACCAATTGCGCCCTTCGCAGCACAAAGCGCGACATTGGCGACAATACACACCATGCCCGCTAACGTGCCCACACGCGCACGATCGCCCTGCGCACGCTTAACAATCCACTCGACCATCTACATCCGCCCCCACGGTGCTACTTATATATCTATTGTTCAAACGGATTGTAGTGTAGCCACTTTGTCCCCCAGATACAAAAAGGCCGCGACCCACACGGGCCACGGCCTTGGAATGTGGCAAAGGAATCGTCCTTGTGCCGCACAGGTTTACGCGCTTACTTCGGCCACGCTCTTCGAGGTTTCGGGTGAATCGGCTCCGTCTTCTGCCGCCTGCCCCTTCGCCGGCACCACGCCAAAGCAGTAGCTCAGCGCCGCAGACACCGCAAATGCCACACCGCCGGCAGCGCAGCACCACAGCAGGTTCGAGATGCCGCCCGTGGCAAAGCCAATGACCATGAGGACATTCGTCATGCCAATGGTATAGGCCGTAACGTTGCCCACGGCTGCAACAAGGCCTCCGACGGCGCCGCCAATGGCCATGCACGTCAGGCACCTGCCATATTTAAAGCCGCAACCGTACAGCGCCGGCTCGCTTACGCCGCCAAGAACACCCGAGATTGAATAGCCCAGCATGAGCGCCTTCTCGTCCTTATCTGCAACGCGGAGCGACGCGCCAAAGGGCATGCCCCAAACGGCAAACGTTGCCATCGTCGCGGCGATCAGGATGCACGAATCCGTTCCCACACTCATAAACTGCGCGTAGGCAAGCGATAGGACAACGTTGCTGACGCCCGCAATCTTAAGAAACTCCCAACCCGCGGCAAGCCCCATGAGCGTGAGCAGCGACACGATGCCACCGGAATTGCCAAGCATAAACATAAGCTGGCCCAACAGCATGCCAAGATAGCTGCCCGCCGGCGCCGTAATACACAGCGAAACTGGAACCATGACGAGCATGGTCGCAAACGGAACGAACGAAAACGCCACGGCCTTAGGGATAACGCGCTGAAAGAAACACTCCGCTCGCCATAGCACGGGTACCGAGATGAGAACCGGAATAACAGTCGTTGTGTAATCGTTGACCGGCGCGGGAAGCAGACCATACACGAAAGTCATCGCTGCCCCCGTCGTCGATGCGGCATCGACGAGCTTAAGCAGATCGGGCGCAATCAATACGCCGCCCAGCATCATGCCCAGCTGCTCCGAGCAACCAAGCTGGCGGGCGGCCGCCCAACCAAGATAAATGGGCAAAAAGTAGTAGCCGGCGTTATAGAGCCAACTGTAGAACAGGCGATAGATTTCGGAATCGGCAGACCACAGGCCCAGCATGCCTTCGCCCATAATGACGGCGGCGGTGCGGAACAACGCCGCGCAAACAATAAACGGCAGCGCCGACATCATGCTTTTGGACAGATAGTCCACCACGGCCATGGCGTTTGATGAAACCGTCGTTGTAAACGAGGTGTTAGAAACTTGTGACATGGAACGCCTTTCCCAATGTGACATGCGGGCTGTCCCTTTGTCACATCGTGCGGTACTGACCGATTGCGCGGTACTTTTCGTAGCGGAGGTTTGTGAGGGTCGCGTCGTCGAGCTGCCCAAGCGTATCGAAGGCATCAAATGCCGAGGACATGACGGCACCGGCGATCTCCTCATGCGACAGGCCCCTATCGTCAACAATGCCGTCGATGATGCCGAGCGCCAACAGATCGGGGGCCGTGAGCTTAAGCGCTTCGGCGGCCTCATTCGCGCGCTCGGTATCCTTCCACAGGATCGACGCACAGGCCTCGGGGCTCACGACCGAATAGGCCGAGCTCGAGAGCATCAGGATGCGGTCGGCCACGGACAGCGCCAGCGCGCCACCAGAGCCACCCTCGCCTGTCACCACCGAGACAATCGGCGTCTTAAGGCCGCTCATCTCCATGAGATTCTGGGCAATCGCCTCGCCCTGGCCGCGCTCCTCGGCACCGATGCCGCAAAACGCGCCCGAAGTATCGACCAGGCACAGAACCGGTCGACCAAACTTTTCGGCCTGGCGCATAAGGCGACGCGCTTTGCGGTAGCCCTCGGGATGCGCCATGCCAAAGTTGCGGCGCATACGCTCTTTGGTCGTGGTGCCGCGCTCGATGGCGATGACCGTTACGGGGCGTCCGTCTTTCCAGCCAATGCCAGCCACCACAGCGGCGTCGTCGCCAAAGTAACGGTCGCCGTGCAGCTCCACAAATCCATCCAGGCCCAGCGAGATCATCTCGCCTGCCGTGGCGCGATCTGCCGAGCGGGTCTGCTTGACAATCTCGAGCGCGGTTTTTGGTGCGGCCGAGCGCTTGAACAAGTGTCCCAGCTTTTTGCCGCGGCGACCCGTATGCACGATCTCATGCGGTGCCCCCAGGCCGGGCGCGTGCCCTTCGTGCAGCGCCAGCAGCTCGCCTACCGTGAGCGCAATCTCGCCACGCGGAACAACGGCATCGCAAAAGCCGTGCTCCAGCAAAAACTCGGAGCGCTGGAATCCCTTGGGCAGGCGCTTGTGCATGTTCTGCTCGATCACGCGCGGGCCGGCAAATGCCGTCAGGGCATCGGGCTCGGCCAGGATAATGTCGCCCTCCATGGCAAAGCTCGCGGTTACGCCTCCGGTCGTGGGGTCGGTGAGCACCGTGATATACAGGCCGCCCACCTCGCTGTGGCGCCTAACTGCCGCAGAAATCTTGGCCATCTGCATAAGCGATGTCACGCCCTCTTGCATGCGCGCACCGCCCGAAACGGTAAAGCCGACAACTGGCAATCCCAGCTCGGTCGCTCGCTCAAATGTGCGACAGATCTTTTCGCCCACCACAGAACCCATCGAGCCCATCATAAAGTTGGCGTCCATAAAGAAGCACGCGGTATCGCAACCGCAGATTTTACCCCTGCCGCACACAACGGCATCGCGCTCGCCCGAACGCTCGCTCGCGCTCTTGAGTTTGTCGGCATAACCGGGAAACGAGAGGAAGTCCTCCGACGCCAGATTGGCATCCCATTCCTCAAACGTGCCCTCGTCGACCGTCATGCGCATGCGCGCGCGACCGCTCACGCGAAAGTGTTTGCCGCAACGAGGGCAGACCTCGAGGTTGTCGTGCAGGCGCGCCTCATCGATCACACGGCGGCACTCCGGGCATTTGACAAACACGTGGCGCGCGGGGAACTCGGCGCACGACTCGGTTATCGGCCCCTCAAGGACATTGACCGTCTTCGCTTTTCTATTCATCAGCATAGAGATGCCCCATCAGATCGGTGTGATACATGCCCGACAAAAACTCGTCGTTTGCCAGCACGTCGAGCTGAAGCTCGCTATTTTCGCTCACGCCCTCAATCACGAGCTCGCCCAGGGCCGAGCGCATCTTGCGAATGGCACCGTCACGCGTGGGCGCGCACACGATGAGCTTGCCGAGCATGGAGTCGTAGTACGGCGGAACTTTCGCTCCGGTAAACATGGCGGAATCCCAGCGCACGCGCGGACCACCCGGCACACGCAACGCGGTGACCGTTCCACATGACGGTAGAAAGTCCGGCGTTTCGGCATTGATGCGGCACTCCATGGCGTGGTTGCGGACCGGTACGTCCTCCTGCTCAAAGGGCAGAGGCTGGCCGGCAGCCACGCGCAGCTGCCACTTAACCAGGTCGGTATCGGTCACAAACTCCGTAACCGGATGCTCCACCTGCAAGCGCGTGTTCATTTCCATAAAGTAGAAATTGCCGTCATCTGAGTACAAAAACTCGATGGTGCCAGCGCCCTCATAGCCAACGGCACGAGCCAGGTCGCGCGCGGCCTTGTGCATGCGCGCGCGAATATCATCGCGTCCGTCGAGGCACGGCGCGGGGCTCTCCTCGATCAGCTTTTGGTTGCGGCGCTGCACCGAGCACTCGCGCTCGCCGAGCGAAAACACATGGCCCTGCTTATCGGCCATAATCTGTACCTCAACGTGATGCGCCGGCGCAACGAGCTTCTCCATGTAGCACTCGCCGTCGCCAAAAACGGCCTCACCCTCGGCACGCGCCTCGATGAACGCCTTTGCCGCATCTTCCACGCGC
The DNA here is from genome assembly GCA_900545555.1 of uncultured Collinsella sp. Classification (GTDB taxonomy): domain Bacteria; phylum Actinomycetota; class Coriobacteriia; order Coriobacteriales; family Coriobacteriaceae; genus Collinsella. The sequence goes on along the minus strand of UQZI01000006.1, from coordinate 1,958 downwards.
TCGACCTTGCGAATACCGCGACCGCCGCCGCCCGCGCGCGCCTTAATAAGCACGGGGCAGCCGATGCGCTCGGCCTCGGCCGTTGCTTCCTCGGGGCTTTTGAGCAAATCGCAGCCCGGCACGATGGGCACGCCCGCAGCAGCGGCCGTTCGGCGTGCGGCGTCCTTGTCGCCCATGCTGTCGATCACCTCGGCCGAAGGACCGACAAACGCCAGACCGAACTTGTCGCAGTCGCGCACGAAGCTCGCCTTCTCGGAAAAGAAGCCATAGCCGGGATGAATTGCCTTAGCTCCCGACTTTACGGCACAGGTGAGCACGGCATCGTCGTTGAGGTAGCTCTCGGCAAGACGCGGGCCGCCAATGCAATACGCCTCGTCGGCAAGCTGCACGTGTAGCGCGTCCGCATCGGCCGTGGAATAAACGGCGACGGTCTTGATGCCCATATCGCGGCACGCGCGGATAACACGGACCGCGACTTCGCCGCGGTTGGCGATGAGCACTTTGTCGAACATGAAGCCTTCCTTAACTTTCGTGCATGAGTGCAAAAGACATATCGGCGCGGCAGCAAACCTCACCGTTAACGCTCGCAGTACCCGTCGCAAAGCGGAACGGCCCGCGCGCACGCGTGATGGTGCACACCAGATCAACCGTGTCGCCCGGGCGCACCGGACGCTTAAAGCGCACCTTATCGAGGCTCGTATAGAACGGCGTCGCGCCGCGCGCCTCCTCATCGCCCATCAGCAGCACGCAACAGTTTTGGGCGAGCATCTCGCACTGAATCACGCCGGGGACTACCGGGTTTCCCGGAAAATGCCCCTGCAAAAAGTACTCGTCACCCGTAATCGTGATCTTGCCGTGGGCCTCGTCGCCCACCAGCTCGGCTTCGTCGAGCAAAAGCATCGGTTCGCGATGCGGCAACAGCTTCTTGAGCTCTTCTTTGTTCATGGACATCACCTATCCGATCCTCATAAGGCAACTGCCGAACTCCACGAGGTCGCCGTCGGCCACGCAGATCTCGAGCACCTCGCCGTCTGCCTCGGCCGTCACCTCGTTGAGAACCTTCATGGCCTCGATGATGCAGAGGGTCTCACCGGCCTTGACCTTGGAGCCCACGTGCACAAACGGCTCGTCGCCCGGCGCCGGGGCAGCATAGAAAACGCCGACCATGGGAGCGGTCACCTCGGTGCCCTTGGGCTCCGGTGCGGCGGCAGGCGCCTGCGCGGCGGGCTCCGGTGCGGCGGCAGGCATGGCGACAGGAGCCACCGCCGGAGCAGTCACGGCACCCGGCATAGGCATGGGCACGGCAACCGGCTGCGCGGCACTCGCACGCTCGAGTTCGACCGCGGTGCCATCGGGCTCCTCAACGCGCACGCGCGTGAGGCCGCGGTCCTCCATAACATCGGCTATCTCGGCAAGTCTTTTGGAATCCATGCTCTAGCTCCTCGTATATCTACGCAGCGCGATGGCGGCGTTGTGCCCGCCAAAGCCCAGGTTGGTCGAAAGCGCCCAGGTAAGGTCGGCGCGAACCGCGCGATTGGGCGTGTAGTCAAGATCGCAGGCGGGATCGGGTGTGCGGTAGTTAATGGTCGGCGGCACCACGCCCTGCTCGAGCGCCATGGCGCAGGCCATGACCTCGATGGCGCCCGTGGCACCGATCATGTGGCCGGTCATTGACTTAGTCGACGAGACGTGCGCGGCGCGCGCCGCGTCCTCGCCGAGCGCACGCTTAATGCCCACCGTCTCGGACGAATCGTTGAGCTTGGTCGAGGTGCCGTGAGCGTTGATGTAGAGGCCCTCGGAAGGCTTGACGTCGCCCTCGGCAACCGCCAGCGATATCGCGCGGGCAATGCCGGCAGCCTCGGGATCGGGGCTCGTAATGTGATAGGCATCATCGGTGTTGCCGTAGCCCACGACCTCGGCATAAATGTGCGCACCGCGCGCCTGCGCATGTTCCATGC
>UQZI01000005.1 GCA_900545555.1 uncultured Collinsella sp. | reverse complement strand
CCTGCAGCCGCGCATGTAGGTGGCAGCCACAAAGCCCGCCACGTCGCCCACAACGCCGCCACCGAGAGCCACGATCACGTCGGAGCGCGAAAGCTCGTGCTCGGCCACAAACTCTAAAATGGCAACATAGGTTTCGGCGCGCTTATGGGCCTCGCCGGCCTCGAAGGTGCAGATGCTCACCTCGTAGCCTGACGCCTCCAGGCTCTGCTTAACGGGCATCTGGTAGAGCGGGCCCACGTTGGTGTCCGTCACGATGACGGCCTTGGTGCCGCCGGCAGTGGCGCGCACGAGCGGTCCCGCCTGCTCCAGCAAAAACGTGCCCACATGCACCTTGTAGGGGCGTGCGGTGTCGATATCGATGGTAATCGCCATAAGCTTCGGTCCTTTCGACCTGGCGTGATGAGTGGTCTAGTGGGCGGCCTCGTCGTCGAGTGCGCGCTTAATGCGGTCGCCCTCGGCAAGGAGATTCTCCAGATAGCGCTGGTCGCGGTCCTTGAGCGCATGGCTGTAGGCGCCAAGCGACTCGATCAGATGGTCGATTTCGAAGGCGAGCGCGTCGGCGTCGTCGATCATGAGCTCGGACCACATTTGCGGGTTGAGATGCGCCACGCGAGTGAGGTCGCGGTAGCTACCGGCCGAAAAGCCGTGGTGGACCTGGGCGGTGGGGCTTTTGACGTAGGCGTTGGATACCACGTGCGCAAGCTGGCTCGTGAAGGCGATCACGCGGTCGTGCTCGGCGGCGCTGGTCACGCTGAACTTGCCAAAGCCCAAGGGGCGTACCATCTCGCGCACCTGGCCCAAAAGTTCCAGCTTGAGCGCATCGTTCACCGCGGGCGGCACGAGCACGAGCGGCGCGCCCTGGAACAAGTCGGCGCGGGAGTGCGCGTAGCCCGAGAACTGGGTGCCCGCCATGGGGTGCGCGCCCACAAAGTAAAAGCCGTGCTCGCGGGCAAGCTCAAAGGCGCGCTCGCACACAATGCCCTTGACGCCCACCGTGTCGATCACCACGGGGCCCATGATGGCATCGGTGTCGGTGGCGTCGGCGAGTGCCTGGGCATGCGCCTCGAGCCACTCGATGCAGGCTTCGGGGTAGCAAGCCAGCACGATGATGTCGCATTCGCCGAGTGTCTCGTCGTTGAGTTCTCCGGCAACGGTGCCCATGCTGGCGGCAGTCATGACATCGTCATCGGGATCCCAGGCCAGCACGCGGACGCCCGCCTGCGCATAGCCGCGGGCAAAGCTGCCGCCGATCAGACCTAGGCCCACTATACCGGCGCATTTGGGACCGCCCTGGTTAACGCGCGCGTTTCTCACCGTACCCATGGCCTACTCCATGGTCTCTTGGCAGACGACATCGCGGATGGCGCGGATGCGGCGCATGGTGTCGTCGAACTGATCGGGGGTGAGGGCCTGAGCGCCGTCGGACCATGCGCGGCTGGGCTCGTCGTGGACCTCGATCTCCAGGCCGTTGGCACCGCAGGCGGTCGCGGCGAGCGCCATGGGCTCAACGTAGCGGGTGTAGCCGGTGGCGTGGCTGGGGTCGGCGACGACGGGCAGGTGCGACAGGTGGTGCAGCACCGGCACGGCGTTGAGGTCGAAGGTGTTGCGGGTGCGGGTCTCAAAGGTGCGGATGCCGCGCTCGCACAGGATGACGTTGTCGTTGCCCTCGCTCATTATGTACTCGGCGGCCATGAGCAGCTCATCGATCGTGCCGGACATGCCGCGCTTGAGCAGGATCGGGGTCTTGGTCTTGCCGACCTCTTTGAGCAGAGGGAAGTTCTGGGCGTTGCGGGCGCCGATCTGCATGACGTCGATCTTCTTGTCCAGGAAGACCTGCACGTCGCGCGGGTCCATGATCTCGGTGACGATCGGCATGTCGAGCTCGGCAGACGCCTCGCACAGCAGGTCCAGGCCGGCGGGGCCCATGCCCTGGTAGGCGTACGGGGACGTGCGGGGCTTGTAGGCGCCGCCGCGCAGCATCGTAGCGCCTGCTGCCTTCACGCGGCGGGCGATGCGGATGAGGTTCTCGCCCTCGACGGAGCACGGGCCGGCGATGACCTGGAACTGGTCGCCGCCTACATGTACGCCGTGGCCGCAGTCGATGACGGAGTCCTCGGGGTGGAACTTGCGGTTGGCGCGCTTGAACGGCTCGGAGACGCGCTGCACGCGCTCGACGACGTCCATGGACTCGAGCAGGAACGGGTCGATCTTGGTCGTGTCGCCCACCAGGCCGATGATCGTCTCATTCTCGCCGCGCGAGACGTCGGTCTTCAGACCTTTTTTCTCAATCCAGCTGACGATATGGCTGACGGCCTCGTCGCTGGCGCTCTGCTTTAAAATAGCAATCATGGTGTGCCTCTCACCTCGATGGATAACCCTTGCAAAAACGGCCCGCATCGCGAGCCGTGTATATATGGTGCATGAGAGTTTATACTATCTGACTCGCTTTTGCCTTCTAAAGTGGGCCGTTGCGCCGCGTCTTCCTCGGAATTGCAAAGCTTTTTCTTTTATTTTGATAGCCCGTGGTGCACTTGGGTATAATGCCAAACGTTGGCCCTATTAGCTCAGGGGATTAGAGCGTCTGCCTCCGGAGCAGAAGGCCGTTGGTTCGAATCCAACATGGGGCACCATCGAACGTAAGACCGTCCGAACCTCGCATGGTCCGGGCGGTTTTTCTTATACCGACGCGACGTGATGGGACGTGGTATGGCAGCAACGGATATCGAGCGCGGACTCTCGACCGCCGAGGTCGAGGAGCGCATCGCCGCCGGTAAGATCAACCGCAACATGGAGCTCAAGACCAAGTCGGTCAAAGAGCTCATCATCGAGAACCTCTGCACGCTGTTCAATTTGATCAACGTGATCTTGGCGTTCCTGGTCATTTTGACCGGTTCGTTTAAGAATCTTACGTTCCTGCTCGTGGTGTTCCTCAATACCGCTATTGGCGTCATTCAGTCCATGCGTTCCAAGAAGATGGTCGATAAGCTTACGCTGCTGACCTCCAAGAAGGCCATCGCGGTGCGCGACGGTGCCGAGGTGGAGCTCGACTTGGACCAGATCGTGCTCGATGACATCATCCGCCTGGGGCGCGGCGATCAGATTCCCGCTGACGCCGTGGTGGTTTCGGGCGAGGCGCTCGTGAACGAGAGCCTGCTGACGGGCGAGAGCGACCTTATTAAGAAACAGCCCGGTTCCGAGCTCATGAGCGGCAGCTTTATCGACTCGGGCCTGCTGCGCGCCCGCGTGATCCATGTCGGCGCCGACAACTACGTAGCCAAAATTAATAACGAGGCCAAGTACGTCAAAAAGGTCAATTCCGAGATCATGAACGCGCTTAATGCCATCGTGCGCTTTGCGAGCATTATCATGATCCCGCTCGGTTTGGCGTTGTTTGCCTCGAGTGTGAGCGAGCTGTGGGATGCCGCGGGAACCCCGGGCGATAGCGCGCTTTCCTGGTGCTTCTCCGAGCTGTTGGCTGGTCATGCGCCTTCGTCGGCGCTGCTGTCCACGGTGGGCGCCCTGCTGGGCATGATCCCGCAAGGCCTGGTGCTGCTGACCTCGTCGGTGCTCGCCATCGCCACGGTGCGTCTGGCCCGCCGCAAGGTGCTGGCGCAGCAGCTCTACTGCATCGAGACGCTCGCTCGCGTCGACGTGCTGTGCCTGGACAAGACGGGCACCATCACGTCGGGCCGCATGGAGGTCGAGGGCACCTACCCGCTGCCTGTTGAGGGTGTTGGCTTTGGCGTGGACTCGGAGGAGGCGGCTGTTCCCGTCGATACCACAGTGCTCGATTTTGCGCTGGCTAACGTCGCGCGTGCGACTTCGGCCGATGCCAACGAGACCTGCCAGGCGCTGCTCAACTATTACGCCGATCGCCCGGTCGAGGTGTCTGAGCCGCTGTCGGTCATTCCGTTCTCGTCGTCTAAAAAATGGAGTGGTGCTTCTTTTGCGCAGGGCTCCTATGTGATGGGCGCCGCGCAGTTTGTGCTTTCGGAGCGTGTGTTTTCGCAGGTCGAGAATCGTGTCGCCGAGCTTGCCGATACCTGCCGCGTGCTCGTGGTGGCGCGCGTGGACGGCTTTACGCCCGATGGCGATATGGTGGGCGAGGCCGAGCCCGTGGGCTTTGTGACCATCCGCGACGAGATTCGTACCTCGGCGGCCGAGACCATCGGCTACTTTAACGAGCAGGGCGTGACCCTCAACGTGATCAGTGGCGACGACCCGCGTACGGTGTCGTCGATCGCGCGCGTGGTGGGCGTGCCGGGAGCGGACGCTTATGTGGACGCCACGACGCTCGATACGCCGGCAAAGCTCGATGCCGCAGTGGACCGCTACCATGTCTTTGGTCGTGTGACCCCGCAGCAGAAGCGCGAGCTCGTGCAGGCGCTCAAGCGCCGTGAGCACACCGTGGCCATGACGGGCGACGGCGTCAACGACGTGCTGGCGCTCAAGGAGGCCGACTGCTCCGTCGCCATGGCGGCCGGCTCCGATGCCGCGCGCAACGTGGCCGAGATCGTGCTCGTCGACAACGACTTTGCCTCGATGCCCGCCGTGGTGGCCGAGGGCCGTCGCTCCATCAACAACCTGCAGCGTTCGGCCTCGCTGTTCCTGACCAAGACGCTGTTCTCGATGGGCCTGGCGGCGCTGTGCATCGCGCTGCCGCCGTACCCCTTCGAGCCCATCCAGATGACGCTCATCAACTTCTTCTGTATTGGCGCGCCGGGCTTTGTGTTGGGCCTGGAGCCCAACAATGCTCGCGTGAAGGGGTCGTTCCTGACGAACGTGCTCAAGCGGGCACTGCCGGCGTCGATTGCGGTCATTTTGGCTGCGGCGCTCGATATCTTTGTGGCGCGGGTGTTTGGCTTTAGCCAGCTCACGCTGTCTACGATGTGCCTGCTTACGTCGTGCGCGGCGAGCGTCAGCCTGATCTGGCGCATCTCGCAGCCTCTCACGCCCTTACGTGTGGTGCTCTTTGTGTTTGTAGTCGCCGGCATTCTGGTGGGCGTTATCGGATTCCCGGAGCTGCTGTCTATTGCCAACCTGTCGATGGGCCAGATGGTTATCTTGGCCGTCATCGTGGTCTTTACCTGTTCGGTGTTCTTTAAGCTCGCCACGATGATGGATTCGCTCAAGCCGCGTCGTCGTCATGCCGCAACTGGTTTTGGCCGCGGTGTGCGCGTCCGCCTGGGTCGCGGTGGCGGCAAGGTGAGCTCGACGGGTTCGACGGCGGAGCGTTTTGCCAAGCGCGTCGCCGCCGACATGGCGCAGCGCCGCGAAGCTCGCACCGTTCGTGAGGCCGAGGCCCGCGCACTCGAGGGCGTGGCCCAGGCCCAGCCCAAGAAAAAGAAGAGTACCGGAGCCAAGCGCTCTCGCGTGACCAAGTCCGCCCAAGGCATCAAAGTCTCGATGCCAAGCAAAAAGAAGAAGTAACTACGCGCCCTGGCGATGTTGAATTGGTGCCTTGCTCCTGTGGGGCCGTGGCGATGTTATGCTCTAACCTCGATTGTTTGAATTGCTTCGAAAAGAGGATGCCGTGATCTGCCCGCATTGCCTTAAGACTATCGAGGACGGCGCCTCGTTCTGCCCCTACTGCAACGCCTATGTGGGTCCGGGCGATGGTCCCGAGCACACCGAGTTCGTGTTCTGTGAGGGCTGTGGTGCCCGTCTTTCTCCGCATGATCGTACGTGCCCCAAATGCGGACGCCCCGCTCCGGGTATCCTCTCCGAGGACGCGGCCGCATCCGACCTGGCAGCGGGCCGCACGGCGGGCTTTCCGCGCCTAACGCAAGAGCAGATCGATACCGAGGTGCCGCATGCGCCGGCCTCTGCCGCTGCGGTGCTTTCGGACGCCGCCGACCCCAATGAGACCTGCGTGCTGCCAGCTTTCGATAAGGATTTCGGTATCCCCAAGGTCGATATTCCCACGCCCGTTTCCCTGCATGACGATGCTCAAAAACCCAAGCGCAAGGTGCACCCCGACGAGGACGCCTATCACAAGCATAAGCGTCATATTCCCAAGCCGCTCATTATCATCGCGGTCCTTGCCGTCGTGTGCGGTGGTGCCTATTGGTTCGTGACGACCGATCCCATGGGTGTTATGCCTGGCTTCTACGACCAGTTTGGCCAAGCTGCACAAACCACCTTCCCCACGCGCCAAAAGGGCGAGGCGACTGAGGACGATACCAAGCAGGGCGATTCTGCCGAGGTGGTTCAGGAAGAAACCGTGCTCACCGATGATCAGCTCTATACCAGGCTCGACGGTCTGTATCAGACCATCGTGTCCTACGCTGACGAGGACCAGATCGGCGAGGTCATCGATTCCTTTAACAACGGTTATCTCCGAACGCCGCTGTCCACCCGTCAGGAGCTGTCGCAGAGTGCCTACGCCCTGCGCGACCAGATCAAAAAGACGCAAGATGAGCTCAACAACCTGAAAGTACAGGACGATACGGTCTATGCGGATGACATCGCCCACTTAAAGCAGCTTGCCGAGTGGATGTATGAGCGCGTTGACGTGATCTGCCAGAGCTGGGATATCTCGCTGGCCATTCCCGATGGCGAGTCGATGAGTTCCCACCAAAGCGAGATCCTGGCGCCCATCGCGCAGGGCGGCAACAGCGCGCTGAACCAGTACGATGCCAATGTGGGTTCCTGGAAGCCGCAGCAGCGTTCCTAAAATTAGTTCGCCATAGTCGGCATAACCTACGTGCGCAATTGATGTAAGCCCGTGCTTATTGCTACAATTCGTACAAATATGCTTTAAACGCACGAGGAAGGAACCACATGTTTGGTTTTAAGAAAGAGCTCTACACGCCCGAGTATCAGCTTGCCGGCGACGAGTGCGCCGTAATCGAGACGTCGAAGGGTACCATCAAGGTCAAGTTTGACGGCGAGGGCGCTCCCATTCATGTCGCGAACTTCTGCGAGCTTTCCACGATGGGCTTCTATGATGGCCTTAAGTTCCATCGCTATGTGCCCGGTTTTGTTATCCAGGGCGGGGACCCCAATACCCGCGACATGTCCGGCGCCGACGTCGCTGCCGGTCTTGAGGGCCCCGACGGCATGCCCGGTACCGGTGGCCCCGGCTACTGCATCAAGGGCGAGTTTGCCACCAATCCGCGCAACAGCCATGTCGATGGCGCCCTTGCCATGGCGCGTTCCATGGATCCCGATTCCGCGGGTTCGCAGTTCTACTTCTGCCTGGGTGCCCAGCATAACCTCGATTCCGGTTACACCGTCTTTGGTACCACGGTCGAGGGTCTCGATGTGATTTCGCAGCTGCGTGCCGGCGACGAGATCGTTCATGTCGAGATCGTTCACGAGTAAAGGGGACTTCCTTGAATAGCCAGCTGATCCAACAGGGCCGCGCCTCTTATCGCGCGGGTGATTTTTCCGCTGCCGCCCAGATGCTTGGCGCGGCAAAGACTCCCAACGAGATCATGGGTGAGGCCGACCACCTGCGCGGCAACGCCCTGATGCATCTGTGCATGTACGCCGAGGCCGCCGAGGCCTACGCCGCCGCCCTCAACGACGGCGCCTATGGCAAGCGCGGCGCCCTGCTCACCAACCGCGGCAAGGCACTCGCCGCGGTGGGCGACTACACCACGGCTGCCCAGGCGTTCTCTGCAGCTACCCAGGACGCTTCCTACGCCACGCCTTTTAAGGCCTACTTGGGTCTGGGCAACGCGCTGTTCCAGTCGGGCGACTATGCGAACGCCGGTACTGCCTTCCGTCAGGCTGCCATCGACGGCGCCAACCCGGCTCCTGCGGCCGCCCTCGGCGATCTGGGCCGCTGCTTCATCAAGCTCGGCCGCCCCGCGGACGCCGTTGAGACCTATCGCACGGCTATCGACTTTGCCGGCCCGCGCGACGATACGCGCGCCCTCAACGCCGGCATGGGCCAAGCGCTTTCCGCCGCCGGCCGTCCCTCTGATGCGCTCGATGCCTTTAACGCCGCCACCGCCGACGGCATCTACCAGCTCACGCCCGAGCAGGCCGACGAGCTTGCCCGCGTGCACGACTCGCTCGCCGCGCTTTCGGCCCAGACGGCCATGTCCACGGCTCCGGCTCCCGCGATGGACGCTCCCGCTGTCGACCCGCTCGATCCCACGGGCGCGACCGGTCAGTTTATGCCCGATCCCTCGGACACCGGCTTCTTTACGCTGTCCGAGTCCGAGATGGTCCAGCAGGACCGTAAACAGGCCAAGGTTCGTCGTCGCCACCGCCACACGGGTCTTAAGATCTTCCTGGTACTGCTTCTGCTCATCGTGATCGCTGCCGGCGGTCTTGGCTATGCTTATACGCGCGGCATGGGCTACCCCTCGCAGGAGTCCGTCATCACCGACCTGTTCCAGGCTGCCGGTGACGGCGATACCGCCAAGGCCGAGTCCTGCCTGGCCTCGAGTCTGTCCGAGGACGCCAAGGCGATGATCATCTCCTCGATCCCGCAGGGCGCCACCGTCTCGATTGAGGGTATGGATCAGTCCATGACCGAGACCACCGCCAAGGTCAAGGCGTCACTGTCCAAGGGCGGCGAGCAGGAGTACACCGTTAAGTTCGTGCGCTCCGACAACCATATCGGTTGGGCCGTTTCCTCCTTCGATATCGATTTCTCGGCCGCTGACAACCAGTAGTGACCTTATGAGATTTGGCTCTGCCCGGCGCTTCACCGCAAGTGAGGCGCCGGGCTTGCGCTAGTATGATGGGCTAGTAGTTTTCCAGCAATCATCCAACACATCAGGAGTTGCGTTGTTTTCTTTGATGGATATGTTCTTCGGTAGCTATGCGGGCGATCTCGCCATCGACCTCGGCACCGCCAATACGCTCGTCTCCGTGCGCGGCAAGGGCATCGTCATCCGCGAGCCCTCCGTTGTCGCTATCGACAAGAACGACGAGCGCATCCTGGCAGTCGGCATCGAGGCCAAGCGAATGCTCGGCCGTACGCCCGGCAACATCGTGGCCGTTCGTCCCCTTAAGGACGGCGTCATCGCCGACTTCGATGTCACCGAGGCCATGCTTCGCTACTTTATCGACAAGGCTTCCGAGAAGCGCTATCCGTGGACTCCGCGTCCGCGCGTCGTCGTCTGCGTTCCCTCCGGCGTCACGTCGGTCGAGAAGCGCGCCGTCTTTGAGGCCACGATTCAGGCCGGCGCTCGCCAGGCCTATCTGATCGAGGAGCCCATGGCGGCTGCCATCGGCGCCGACCTACCCGTCGAGGAGCCCACGGGCTCCATGGTCATCGATATCGGCGGCGGCACCACCGAGGTCGCCGTTATCGCTATGGGCGGTATTGTCGTGTCGCAGTCCATCCGCATTGCCGGTGACGAGTTCGACCAGGCTATCCTCACCCATGTTCGCGATGCCTACAACCTGGCTATCGGCGAGCGCACGGCCGAGGACATCAAGATTAAGGTCGGCTCGGCCGTGCCGCTCAAGGATGAGCTCGACGTCGAGGTCAACGGACGCGACGTTATCACGGGCCTGCCCAAGACCGTGCGTATCGAGAGCGAGGAGATCCGTCGCGCGCTCAACAAGCCGCTCGACGAGATGGCCAAGGCCGTTAAGGACGCTCTGGACGCCACGCCGCCCGATCTTGCCTCGGACCTTATGTACTACGGCATTCTGCTGACCGGTGGCGGTGCGCTGCTGCGCGGCCTCGACGTGCGCCTGCGCGACGAGACCGGCGTTTCGGTCAACGTCAGCCCCACGGCGCTCGATAACGTCGTAAACGGCTGCGCCCGCGTGCTCGAGGCCAACGCCTTTGACGGTGGCTTCGTCCAAACCAATGCTTAATTTCCAAAAGGTGGATTCCATTTGGCACGATCTTCGGGTTTCTCTCCAAATCTGAATACCAAGCGACAATCAACGGGTATGCGCCCGTTGATTGTTTTCAGCCTGATTTCGGTGTTGCTGCTCACGTTTTATATCCGTGAGGGCGAGGCCGGGCCGATTCATGCCGTACGCTCGGGTGTGACGACGATTACCTCGCCGGTGCGCTTTGTGGGCTCGGCCGTGGCGGCTCCCTTTAACGCGATCGGCAACGTGTTCTCCAACCTCACGGCTTCGCAGGAGTCGCTCGATGACCTCAAGAAGCAAAACGAGGTACTGACCTCTAAGGTCGCCGAGCTTTCCGAGGCTCAAAAGACTGCCGAGCGCCTGGAGGGCCTGGTCGGCCTGCAATCGACCTACAACCTTAAGTCGACCGCTGCCCGTATTGTCGGTGCGTCGGGCGATGCCTGGACCTCGACCGTTACCATCGACAAGGGCTCTGCCGACGGTCTTACCATCAACATGCCCGTGACGAGTTCCGCCGGTGTTATCGGCCAGATTATCGAGGTATCGGCCAAGACCTCTACCGTGCGCCTGATTGGCGACGAGAATTCGGGCGTGTCGGCTATGGTGCAGGACACGCGCGCCCAGGGAATGCTGCAGGGCCAGCCCGATGGCACCCTGCGCCTTGAGTACGTGAGCGTCGACTCCGACGTCAAAGTGGGCGACATCATCGTGACCTCGGGCATTGGCGGCGTGTTTCCCAAGGGCCTGCCGCTCGGCACTGTTTCCTCGGTGGAGAAGTCGGCCAACGATGTGTATTACACCATTGTGGTGCGCGCCCAGACGACGGCCGAGAACAACGAGGAAGTGCTGGTCATCACCTCGCTGACCGACGAACAGTCGGCCTCGGATGAGGACGTGAGCACCGCTAATAGCACGCCGCAGGGAACGTCGCGCGATGCTGCGACCAAGACGAAGGACGAGAGCTCGGATGACGGTTCCGACACGTCCGAGACGACCGATTCCGGCTCGAGCGAATAGGGGGCATGTCCATGGATCTACACGAACAGGGGGCGAGCTCCCGTACGTTTGCTATCGCCGCCATTGCCTGCGTGCTCCTGCAGGCGGGCCTGGCGCCGCAGATTTCCATCGCGGGCGGTCGCGTCAACTTTATGATTATCCTGGTGTGCCTGAGCGTGTTCTCGGGCGATCCTACGCGGGCTGTCGTCTGCGGTTTTTGCAGTGGCCTGTTCTATGATCTTTCCGCTGCCGTTCCGGTGGGCGTTATGTCGCTGCTGCTGACGGTGGGCAGTTTTGCCCTGGTGCACAGCGCGGCCGGTCAGACGGCCGGCTCCCCGAGCGCGCGCGGTATTACCGTGGGCGCCTTCGCGCTTGCCATCAACGTGGTCTACAGCATCATCTTGCTGTTTATGGGTCTGGAGACGAGCTTTGTGGTGGCTGTTTTTGGCCATGCACTGCCGTCTTCGATCCTGACGGGTCTGGTCGCCATTCCGTTTTTGATGTCCGGTGTCGTGCCGCAGTCCGGTTACGGATTCTCCGCACGCGGTGGTCGTCAGACGGGCATGCGCTTCAAGCCCAAGACCCGCAAACTCAAATAGGGGAGGCCCGTAGATGTCTTCCCAGATGACGGTTATCATCGCCGGTATCGTGCTGGTCGTGGCCATTGTGGTCGCGCTGGTCATCATGCGCCGCGGCGATTCCCGTTTTACCTACGACACACAGCATGGAACGGCCCCGCGTGCCACCGAGGGCGAGGGCAATACCGCGGCGACCGCCTTTAAGGGCCGCTTCTCCATCCTCACCACGGGTGTGGGCGCGATGTTCGCGGCGCTTGCCGTCAAGCTGTGGGGCATGCAGATGGTCTCGTCGGACTATTACGAAAAGCAGGCTAATAGCAATCAGACGCGCACCGTTACCACACCCGCTGTGCGCGGCCGCATCCTCGACCGCAATGGCGTGGCACTTGTCCAGAACCGTCCTTCACTTGCTGTCGTGGCCTACCGCGACCTTGCCGAGGACACCGTGCTGGTGCGCCATCTTGCCAACGTGCTCGGTATGCCCTACGTCGCGGTGCTGCGCAATATCCAGGACAATTCCGAGGGCGCTCAGAGCCTGCATACCATCGCGACGGACGTGCGCCGCTCCACGGTTGCCTATATTCAGGAGCATGCCGGCGAGTTCCCGGGCGTGAAGATTGCCGAGCGCACCGAGCGCCAGTACCCGTATGGCGAGACGGCCTGTCACATTTTGGGTTATACCGGCACCATTACCTCTGAGCAGCTCGAGGCACAGAACAAGAAGTCTTCGGGCGATAACGATAGCGCTGCCGGTCAGATTACGTACCAGTCTGGTGATATCGTGGGCCAGGCGGGTGTCGAGAGCTACTACGAGAACTTGCTGCAGGGTATTCGCGGCGAGCAGACGGTTAAGGTCGATGCCTCGGGCAACGTGACCGGACAGGCCGGCGCCGTGCCTGCCAAGGCCGGCTCCGACATTAAGCTCACGCTTGACCTCAAGATTCAGCAAGCCTGCGAGACGGCGTTGGCGAGTGCTATCGAACTCGCCAAGACCACGGGTTACAGCAACGCCGGCAACGGCGCCGTGGTGTGCCTCGACCCCAACAACGGCGAGATTCTGGGCATGGCAAGTGAGCCCAAGTTTGATCCGTCCGTGTTTATCGGTGGTGTCTCCAACGACGTGTGGACCGAGCTCAACGACGACGAGGGTTCGCACCCGCTGCTCAACCGCGCTATTAGCGGCCAGTACATGTCAGCTTCGACCATTAAGCCGCTCTCGGCCTTGGCGGGCCTTGAGTTTGGAACCTATACCTCGGGTCAAACGACCAACTGCACGGGCTATTGGACGGGTTTGGGCAAGTCGTGGGGCAAGTATTGCTGGCTGCACTCCGGCCACGGCACCATGACGCTGCAGTCCGGTATCGCCAATTCGTGCGACCCCGTGTTCTACGACATGGGCAAGGCGTTTTTCTACAACGACCAGCACCCTGAGGGCCTGCAGGAGGTCTTTCGTCGCTGGGGCCTTGGCAAGACCTGCGGTATCGATCTGCCGAGTGAGGGCGCGGGCCGTATTCCCGACGCCGAGTGGAAAGAGTCGTACTTTACCGATGCCTCTGCCGAGGACCGCAAGTGGAACGCTGGCGATATGACGAACATCGCTATCGGCCAGGGCGACATCCTGGTGACGCCCCTGCAGATGGCGTGCGCCTATATGGGTCTTGCCAACGGCGGCAAACAGTACGTGCCTCACGTGTTTTTGTCTGCCGTGTCGCGCGATGGCGACGGTGATGCCTATAAGTACAACGGCAAGGGCAAGAAGAAGCGCCTGGAGGCCAAGATCAACAGCGATTCGGATTTGGCTCTTGTTCGCAACGGCATGCACGACGTGATTTATACGGCATCGACGTCCCTGGCGGCACACTTTGGCACCCTGACGCCGCAGGTATACGGCAAGTCGGGCACGGGAGAGAAAAGCGGCGAGGACGAATACGCGTGGTTCTGCGCATATGCCCCTGCTGACGATCCCAAGTACGTGATTGCCACCATCTTGGAACAGGGCGGTGGCGGATCGGACACGGCGATGCATGTCGTGCGTGACGTACTCGGTGCGATTTATGACGAGCCCGATACCTCTTCGGCCTCGGGCGATTCTTCGGTTCGATAGGAGGTTGCGATGGACTTTTCGCCGGCGGACCTGTTCCGCTCAACTAAGACCGGCTCCCGCAGCAGCCTGGACCGCGTTAACAAGCAGCTCTCGGCCTCGCGCGGCACGTTCCGCCAGAAGGTACACATCGGTGTGCTGCTGGCTACCGTCGCGCTCGTTGCCTATGGCGCCATCATTATTTGGTCGGCCTCGCAGTTTAAGGCCGATGCCTCGTTCTCGCGCCACCTACTGGGCATTGGCATTGGTGTGCTGCTGGCGGTGCTCGTCTGGCGCACCGACCTGCGTGGCATTTCCAATTTCTCGACGGCGCTGCTCGTCATTGACCTTATTGTGATCTTCTCGCCCAAGATTCCGGGCCTGTCCTATACGGGCGGTCTGGGCATGACGGGCTGGATCAAGATCCCCGGTATCGGCCTGACCTTCCAGCCCGTTGAGCTCGCCAAGCTCATTACCATCTTCTTTATCGCCACGCTTGGCTCGCAATACAACGGCCGCATCGATACCGTTCGCGACTACGTCAAGCTCTGCGGTATGCTGTCCATCCCGTTTTTGGCCGTCGTCGCCATGGGCGACCTGGGATCGGGTCTGGTCGTACTGGTTTCTGGCGCTATCGTCATCTGTATGAGCGGTGCACGTCGCGAATGGGTGCTGTCGACCCTGGCCCTGCTCGTGGGCCTGGTGGCCCTCGTCCTGGCGCTCGATTCGGTCTTTGATTCGTTGCTCGGCCACGATGTGCTCATCAAGCAGTATCAGATGAACCGTCTGACGGTCTTTATCGACCCCGATAATGCCGATTCGGACGATGCCTACAACCTGCAGCAGTCGTTGATCGCGGTCGGCTCGGGCGGTTTCTTTGGTAAGGGCCTGGGGCATGCGACGCAGTCGGCCGGCGGCTTCCTACCCGAGTTCCATACCGACTTCGTCTTCGCCTTTTTGTCCGAGACCTTTGGCTTCTGCGGCTCCTTTTTGCTGCTGTGCCTCTACGTGCTGCTGATCTTTTCGACGATTCGCGTCGCCTTTAAGTGTGAGTCGCTGTTCTTGCGCCTATCGTGCGTGGGCATCGTTGGCATGTGGGCGTTCCAGACCTTCGAAAACATCGGCATGTGCATCGGCATGATGCCGATTACCGGTATTCCGCTACCGTTTATTAGCTTTGGTTCGTCTTCGATGATGATTCAGCTGCTGACGGTGGGTATCGTACAATCCATATGGCGGCATCGTTCGGGCGCCGCGTAACCGCTGAAGGGGTTTGCTATGAAAATTCCCGTAGATAAGCTGACCCGCGCTTTTAAGATGGGCGCGTCCGTTAAGAAGGATTCCGATACGCCGGTGCGCGTCTCGGTCTATCTGGATTCGTCCGCCTCGCGCTTTCTGGCCGAGACGGTGCGTGACGCCTTTGTGCCGCAGACGACCTCGGGCATTGTGCGCGTCGAGCGTCTGGGGGAGGAGCGAATTGCTCCAAAGACCGATACCGATGTGGTGCTGGTGCTCTCGTGTGGTTCCGACCGCTTGGAGAGTGCCGTGCAGGAGCTCGTGATCGCCGGCGCGCCCGTGTGCGTGCTTGCCGAGTCTGCTGTGGAGGTGCCGTTTATCGAGGAGTCCACGCCCATGCTCGGCGTGGTAGCGGCAACCGATAAGACGTATCTGCTCGAGACGCTTGCCCGCTGGATTCTCGATCGCACCGACAAGGAAACGGCTTTTGCGGCGAACTTTGCCTTCATGCGCATCGCGGCCGCCAATCGTATCATCACCTCGTGCGCGCTCACCAATATGGCGACCGGTGCGCTGGTGTTTTTGCCGGGCGCCGATTATCCCGTTATGGCGCTGGCGCAGGTGGGCATGCTCTTTGAGCTCGCTGCCGTCTTTGGACGCGGCATTAAGCCTGAGCGCGGCTACGAGGTCGCGGGCGTGCTTGCCGGCGGTCTTGTGATCCGCGCGGTCACCCGCGCACTCGTCAAGCAGACGCCGCATATTGGGTTTGCCGTCAAGGCGCTCACTGCTGCCGCGGGCACCTACGGCATGGGCCGTGCGCTCGTTTCGCTCTACGAGCGCGATGTCGACTACAGCCGTGCCAACGAGGTAGTCACTGCCACGTTCTCCCGCGTTCGCGATCTGGTGACCACGGTCGCGGGCGCTACCCGTCCTATGGCGTCCTATCAGGACGCATCCGATCTCGCTGCTTAGGGGTTTTCCGTTGCGCGTTGCATACCAAGACTGTTTTCATTTAATTGAGCCGCTGCTCGCCAAGGTCGAAAAGCCGAGTCGCTATATCGATCACGAGTGGGGCACGCTTTCCAAGGCCGATGCCGATTACCGTTGTTGCCTGATCTATCCGGACGTATACGAGGTCGGTCTGCCCAACCAGGGTATCGCCATCCTCTACAACATTCTTAACCAGGCCGAGGGCATCTCCTGCGAACGCGGCTATGTGCCGTGGCCCGATATGGGTGACGCCATGCGCGAGGCGGGCATTCCGCTGCTGTCGCTCGAGGGCGCAGCGCCGGTCGCTTCGTTTGATATCGTCGGCCTGCATGTGCCGCACGAGATGGCGGTGACGAACTTCCTCGAGGCACTCGATCTCGCTGGCATTCCGCTGTTAGCGGCCGACCGCACTGAGGACGATCCCATTATCATCGCCGGTGGTCCTTCGGTGTACAACCCCGAGCCGTACGCGGCCTTCTTCGATGCCATCCTCATCGGCGAGGGCGAGGAATCGCTGCTCGAGACCTGCCAGCTGCATCGCCGCCTGCGCGACGAAGGAGTCCCGCGCGCGCAGATTGTCGAGCAGCTTGCATCCATTGCCGGCAACTACGTGCCGTCGCTCTATGAGATTCGTCACGACGAGCCCTGCTCGCCGCATGGCTACACCGTGCCGCGTGAAGGCAAGGATGCGCCGACCGTGGTCTACAAGCGCGTCGTCGAGGATTTCGGCGCCACGAATCCGCTGTCGCAGTCGTGCGTACCCTATGCGCAGCTGGTCCACGACCGCCTGTCTATCGAGATTCTGCGCGGCTGCGCTCGCGGCTGTCGTTTTTGCCAGGCCGGCATGACGTATCGCCCGGTGCGCGAGCGCTCGGCCGACCAGATCGTCTCGTCGGTGATTCAGGGTCTGGAAAAGACCGGCTATGACGAGGTGTCGCTGACCTCGCTCTCCACGACCGACCACTCCTGCATTCGCGACGTGCTCGGCAGGCTCAACCGTCGCCTGGAGGATACGGGTATTCGCGTGTCTATTCCGTCGCAGCGCCTGGATTCGTTTGGCGTGGATATGGCCGAGTCGGTCGCCGGCGAAAAGAAGGGCGGCCTGACGTTCGCGCCCGAGGCCGGCAGCCAGCGCATGCGCGACATCATTAACAAGAACGTGACCGAGGAGGACCTGGACCGTGCGGCCAAGGCGGCCTTCGAGGCCGGCTGGAACCGCATGAAGCTCTACTTTATGATGGGCCTTCCCGGCGAGCGCGACGAGGACATCGTGGCCATCGCCAATCTGGCCGATCACGTGCTGGAGCTCGGTCGTTCCGTGGTGCCCAAGGCTCGTCGCGGCTCGATCTCGGTGTCCATCTCGGTTTCGGTCTTTATCCCCAAGGCTGCCACGCCGTTCCAGTGGTGCCCGCAGCTCGACTACGACGACGTCAAGCGTCGCCAGAAGCTGCTTATCACGAGCGTTCGCAACCGTGCCGTCCGTGTGCATTACCACGATGCCGAGACCTCGCTCATCGAGGCCGCGCTCTCCCGCGCCGGTCGTGACATGACGCCCGTCATCATCGATGCTTGGCGCGCGGGCTCTCGCTTTGACGCCTGGGTAGAGCATTTCTCGCTCGAAAACTGGAAGGAGGCTGCTGCCAAAAACGGCATCGACCTCAATGAGCTTGTGCACCTGCCCTACGAGTTGGACTGGCGTCTGCCGTGGGAGCACGTGAGCCCCGGCTGCACGCGCGGCTTCCTCGAGCGCGAGTACCGTCGCTCGCTCGAGGGCGTCACGACTCCCGACTGCACCCGCACGTCGTGCGCCGGCTGCGGGATCTGCCCCACGCTCCACGCCAAGAATGTATTGATGGGTGATCGCGCATGAGTGAGCGCCTGACCGACAACCCCACGCTCTTTAGGCTTCGTGTTCGCTATGGCAAGCGCGATCGCCTTAAGTACCTGGGCCATCTCGAAGTAATCCATACCATAGAGCGCATCGTGCGCCGTGCGGGACTTCCCTATGCCGTCACGCAGGGCTTTTCTCCGCACATGCGCGTGGGCTTCTCTTCGGCGCTACCGGTGGGTACGTCGTCGACCTGCGAGTGGTATGACCTGTTTATGACCGAGTTCGTGGCGCTCGACGAGGCGTTTGGGCGCCTGGCTGCGGCGTCTCCGGCCGATCTGGCGCCCATCGAGGCGGCGTACATCGACGTGCGCACGCCGGCGTTGACGGCGCAGCTCACGCGCCTGTCGTATCTCATCGACCTGCACTTGGATCCCGAGGCGCCCGTAAGCCCCGACGAGGTGCGTCGTGCGATCGACACGCTGCGCGCGGACCATGGCATCGACTACGCGCGCGGCAAAAAGAGCAAGCGCTTGGATTTGGATCACACACTCGTGGGCTATGAGCTCACGGCGGGGGAGCGCCCGGACCATCTGGTGCTCATGCTCGACACCCATGCCGACAACGAGGGCTCCATGCGTCCGGAAATTTTGCTTTCCGCTGCTGATGTTTTGTTGCAGGGCTTGACCCCGGGCGTGGATGCACCTATTGTTTCCATCGGTATGCAAGACCTCGTGACCATCTGCTCCTACGATGTCGAGCGTCAGAATCAAGCATGCGAGGACGACGAGGGCCGACTCGTCAGCCCCATACCTGTGCGAACTTGTGGATTTGCTCCACATACTCGTTGACGGGGGTATTTTCGCCTGCTACTATATTCGGCTGTTGCACTAACTGATGCATGAAGGGCAAGTAAACATGTACGCAATCGTTAACACGGGCGGCAAGCAGTACAAGGTCGCCACCGACGATGTCATCACCGTCGAGAAGATCGAGGGCAATGAGGGCGACAAGGTCACCCTGCCGGTTATCTTCCTCAACGATGGTAAGAAGATCGTCACCGATCCCGACAAGCTGGCCAAGGCCAAGGTTACCGCTCAGATTGTTGAGCAGTTCAAGGGCGAGAAGCAGCTGGTCTTCAAGTTCCACAAGCGTAAGCGCTATCGTCGTCTGAAGGGTCACCGTCAGCAGCTCACCAAGCTGAAGATCGTGAAGGTCCAGGCTACGTCCCGCGCCAAGAAGGCTGTCAAGGCAGAGGCTGAGGCTGTCGCCGAGGCTCCCGTCGCCGAGTAGATTACACTCGTAACGAAAGAGTAGGTATACACAATGGCACACAAAAAAGGACTCGGTTCCTCCCGTAATGGCCGTGACTCCCGCGGTCAGCGCCTTGGCACGAAGCGCTATGCCGGCCAGACGGTAACCACGGGCACGATTCTCGTCCGTCAGCACGGCACGCACATCCATCCGGGTGAGAACGTTGGCCGTGGCAAGGACGACACGCTGTTCGCGCTGGTCGACGGTACCGTTGAGTTCCACAAGGGTATCAAGCACAGGGTCAGCGTACGCCCGCTCGCGAACGCGTAATTCACCCTTCATAGAGCACATATGTGGGAGGCACTTGAGTTTTAGGATTCAAGGGTCTCCCTCTTTTTTGTAGGAGGCGATTCTGTTGTCACAGTTCACCGATATCAGCCGCATTAACGTGTGCGGCGGCGACGGCGGAGCCGGATGCATGTCGTTTAGGCGTGAGGCATTTGTCCCCAAGGGCGGCCCCGATGGCGGCGACGGCGGTCGTGGCGGCAATGTCGTCATCCAGGCCGATGCTCAGCTGTCTTCGCTGATCGATTACCGCTTTAAGCATCACTTCCGCGCCGAACGCGGCACGCACGGGCAGGGTGCCCGTCGTAACGGTAAGAGCGGCGAGGACCTGATTCTCAAGGTCCCTATGGGTACCGTGGTGCGCGAGCTCGACCCCGAGACGCAGACCCCGATGTTCGAGATTGCCGACCTGGTGCATGATGGCGAGCGCGTTGTCGTGGCGCCCGGCGGTGCCGGTGGCCTGGGCAACACGCACTTTGTGACGTCGGTGCGCCGCGCGCCCGCGTTCGCTCAGCTGGGCGAACCGGCCGAGGAGCACTGGATTGAGCTCGAGATGAAGCTTATGGCCGATGCCGCACTCGTGGGCTTCCCCTCGGTGGGCAAGTCATCGCTCATTGCGCGCATGAGTGCCGCCCGTCCCAAGATCGCCGACTATCCGTTTACAACGCTCGTGCCGAACCTCGGCATGGTGCGTGCCGGCGAATATTCTTACGTCGTTGCCGACGTTCCTGGTTTGATCGAGGGCGCGAGCGAGGGCAAGGGTCTGGGCCACCAGTTCCTGCGCCACATTGAGCGTACGGCCCTGATCATGCATGTCGTCGACATGACGGGCGGTTTTGAGGATCGCGACCCGGTTGAGGATTACCGCATCATCAACCGTGAGCTCGAGCAGTATGGCGCCGAGCTTTCGGAGCGTCCGCAGATCGTCGTCGCCAACAAGTGCGATGCGCCGGGCACGGCCGACAAGATTGCCGACCTCAAGCGCGCCGCGCTCGACGATGGACATATGTTCTTTGCCGTGTCCGCCGTGACTGGCGCCGGCCTCAACACGCTGATGCTTGCCGTGGGCGAGCAGGTGGCTAAGCTGCGCGCCGAGCTGGCGGTCTCCGATGAGCCGGTCGATCTGCGCGACGAGGAGTGGGAGCGCCGCCGTCTGCAGCGCGAGAAGCGTTTCCGCATTGTCCAGGAGGAGCCTGGTGCCTTCCGTGTGGTTGGTCGCGCGATTGAGCGCATGGTCATCCAGACCGACTGGGAAAACGAGGAAGCTGTCATTTATCTGCAGCACAAGTTTGCGCGTATGGGTGTTGACGACGCGCTCGAGAAGGCCGGTTGCCGTGCGGGCGACGAGGTCCGCATTTGCCAGCGCGCCTTTGACTTTGAGGGCGCCGAGGACTTCTCGGAGTACGAGGAGCTCGAGGACGCTGGCGAGGACGTTGCCGTTGAGGCCATTGACGTGGCCGATGCTGCGGATGAGGGCGTCGAGGCTATCGATGCGGCTGATGCCGCGGACGATGCCGAGACCTCGGAGGGCGAGTAAGCCATGTCGCTGCGCGGTGGAATCGGTTTGCCCGAGCTGCCCATAAAAGAGGGCAAAGAGTTTCGGCTTGGCATTATGGGCGGCACCTTCGACCCGATTCATTACGGGCACCTGGTGACTGCCGAGCAGGCGCGCGAGTCGCTCGACTTGGACGCCGTGCTCTTTATGCCGGCGGGCTCTCCCGCCTTTAAGCTTGACAAGCCGGTGACGCCTGCTGAGGACCGTTATGCCATGACGGTCCTCGCCACCGCCGCGAACCCGGCCTTTTTGGCGAGCCGGTTCGAGATTGACCGTCCGGGCGTAACCTATACGGCCGATACGCTTCATGCCCTTCGCGACTTTTACCCGCCGCAGGTAAAGCTCTACTTTATTACGGGCGCCGATGCGATTATCGATATTGTGACCTGGCATGATGCCGAACGAATCGCTGAGCTTGCTACCTTTATTGCGGCGACGCGACCGGGCTTTGATATCGATACGGCGCGTGCCCGAATCAAAGAGTCGGGGCTGCCGTTCGACGTGCGCTATATTCAGATTCCGGCGCTGGCGATCAGCTCGACGAACATTCGTAAGCGAGTTGCCCGCGGCATGAGCGTGCGCTATCTTACGAGCGAGTCCGTGCTCGGCTACATTCGCAAGCGCAGGCTATATGCCGATTTGGGCCAAGAAGATTTTGAGTGATGGGGGCTACGTTGTCGGTAGAGGATCAGTTTGAGGGCGATGAGCGCGCGCTGCTCAAGCGCATTCAAGAACTGCTCGATGTTCGCATGAAAGATAAGCGCAAGCGCTATGTGCATTCGCTGGGTGTTGCCGAGACCGCACTTCATCTGGCCGAGGTCTACGGCGTTGACCGCTTTGATGCGGCTGCCGCCGGCTTAATTCACGATTGGGACAAGGTTCTTTCCGATGACGAGCTCGTGGCCCGCGCGCTTCACTATGGCATCAAGGTTGCCGGCTCTCCTTCCGCTGCGACGCCGCTTTTGCATGGCCCTGTTGCCGCCTATGAGCTTCCGCAGCTTTTTCCCGAGCTGTCGCCGGCTGTTTTCCAGGCTGTCGACCGTCACACCGTGGGTGCCTGCGACATGACGCCGCTCGATATGGTGGTCTTTGTGGCAGATGCCATCGAGCCCAACCGTCACGGCGACTATGCCCATGCGCTGCGCAAGATGGTGGGGGAGTCGACGCTTGACGAGTTGTTCTTCTCCTGTTTTGCGCAGGGTCTGGTCTATGTGATCCAGTCCGGGCGCTATCTTTATCCCACGGCTATTACGATTTACAACCATTACGCCCAGCTGCGCTAGCTCGGGTGTGTCTAGAAAGAGGTATTCCATGGCCGACGAGACCATGACTGACGAGCAGATTCTTGAAGGTGTGGAGCACAAGAGTTTCGTTGCCACGTCCGACCGCACCGCCGCCTCGCTGTCCGCGAGCGGTGTCGCCGCCGAGGATGTCGCCCGCGCCGCCGCGCAGGCCGCCTACGACAAGAAGGGCGAGGACGTGCAGGTGCTCGACCTGACCGAGCTTTCCGACGTGTGCGACTACTTTGTGCTTGCCACCGGTACCAACAACCGCCAGGTCGATTCGATCGTCGACGAGATCGAGGAGAAGGTCGCCGAGGCTTGCGGCGAGCATCCGTTCTCCATCGAGGGCCGCGAGCAGAAGACCTGGATGCTCATGGACTACGGCTCGGTTGTCGTCCACGTCTTCACTCCCGAAGCCCGCGACTTCTACCGCCTAGAAAAGCTCTGGGGTGACGCCCCCCAGCTCCCCCTCAATCTCCTCTAGTAGCTCATTTGATACGGGGCTTTTTAGCTAGCTTCGCGCATTTCGCCGGGCAGTTGCGGTTTTCCGCACCTGCCCGGCTTTCTTTTTGCCTAAAGGCGGTTAATCGTTGAAGCGGGATTGGCGGCCGAAAGATAGGGCGGTGTCGCCGAACTTGTCTCGGACGGCGTCGATAGCGACCGAGAGGTCGCGACGGTCGCTTGATTGGGCTCCGCGGTCGTCGACTTCGCAGAACAGGTCGGTCTGGATGCCGCCTTGGTGGTCGAAGTCGCTCATGCCGATGCCCGCTAAGCGAACATGCATGCCTTCCTGCCAGATGTTGTCGAGCAGTTCGAGTGCAACCGCCACGAAGATGTTCTCATCGTCGGTCGGATGAGGCAGCCGGCGCTGTGCCGTACGCCCGCTGCCATACGAATACTTAAGCTTGAGCGTTACCGTGCCGCCCGTCAGTCCCTGACGGCGCAGGCGGCGTCCAACCGACTCACCCAGCAGCGCAATCGCCGCTTCGATGTCCCCGCGCTCAGTCAAATCTTTCGCAAAGGTGCGCTCATTGCTCACCGATTTAACCTCACGCTCTTCATCGAGACTCGTGACTTCGGAGATTTCAAGTCCCAGCGCACGCTGACGCATACGTTCGCCGTTGACGCCAAAAATAGAGGCCAAGGTGGATTCCGGCGCGCGTGACAGCTCGCCGAGCGTGTAGATGCGCATACGGCGCAGTCGCTCCTCGGCCGAGCGCCCGATGCCGCTCATGGCAGATACCGGCAGCGCGGCCAAAAAGCGCTGCTCGGTTCCGGGGCGCACGATGGTCAGCCCAAACGGCTTATCCCGCTCGCTTGCGATCTTTGCGACCGTCTTGTTGCAGCCCACGCCAATGGAGCACGTCACTCCCAGCGCTGCCACACGGTCGCTTATACGCCGTGCAACCAGCAGTGGGTCCTCGGGCGCAAAGCGACCCGGTGTGATATCGATAAAGGCTTCGTCGATGGATACGCGCTCAACGCGCGGCGTCTCCTCGGCAAGAATCGCCATGACCTGCGCGCTCACCTCGCGGTAGCGATCAAAGTGCCCGTGCGTCCAAATGGCTTGCGGGCACAAGCGCCGCGCCTCGGCCGAGGCCATGGCAGAGTGCACGCCAAAGCGGCGCGCCTCATACGAACACGTGGACACGACGCCACGCGAATCGGCGTCTCCGCCCACGATGAGTGGCTTTCCGCGCCATTCGGGATGATCGAGCATCTCCACGCTCGCAAAAAACGCATCGAGGTCCATGAGGCCCACCGCCGGACCCGTCCAGGGAGGCGGCGTGACGCTCATGGCATCCTCATAACCGTATGTATGTTCGCGTCTTTCCATGTCATGAGTATACCGCGCAGCTCATGTGGGGTGCGTGTATGTGCTTGCAAATCCCGAATTCTTGTCTAAGATATGGATTTGCCCTCGACTACACCGAAGAAGTTGGTCTCACGGACTTCACCTGCCCGCGTCGATGGCGTATTATGTTCAACTGTTTGTTTGTAGTTGCAGCCTAAAGCTGCTTGGTTGGAGGAGTTTCCTTTGGCAGTCAAGATTCGCCTTGCTCGTCACGGCGCTAAGAAGCGTCCGTACTACCGTGTCGTCGTCGCCGATTCCCGCGCCCCGCGTGACGGTCGTATCATCGAGGAGGTTGGCCGCTACAACCCGATGACCGCCCCCAAGACCATCAACCTCGACCTCGAGAAGATCGCCGACTGGCAGTCCAAGGGCGCTCAGCTCACCGACGCCGTCGCCGCTCTGGTCAAGGCCGCCAACGAGGGCGAGAAGACCGAGACCGTCGTCAAGAAGTCCAAGAAGCAGCTCGCCAAAGAGGCCGAGGCCGCTAAGGCTGCCGCTGAGGCCGCTGAGGGCGCCGAGGAGTAAATCGTGCCTGAGGTTGACGCTGCACAGCTCGAGGGTGAGGCAATGCTCTCAGATCGCATCGCCGATCTCGTCGAATATCTCGTTGTTCAGATCGTCGACGACCCGGATTCCGTGAGCCTTGAGGTCATTGATGGTGATGACGCCTCTATGATTGAGGTTTCTGTCGCCGAGGATGACGTCGCTAAGGTCATCGGCCGTCGTGGCCGTACCATCAAGGCCATTCGCACGCTCGCCCGTGCACTGGCCGCTCGCCTCGACACTGCTGTCGAGGTAGAGGTTCTGGGCTAGGACCTTGAGGTCCCAGTACAAAAACATCGCCCGTGTGGTCAAGCCGCACGGAAGGAAGGGGGAGGTCCTCGCGCAGCCGCTGCGGGGGCTTCCTTCTGTATTAGAGCCGGGTATGCGCGTCGCCCTGACGCCGCCGGCGCTCAAGCGCGACCGCTTTTGCACGGTCGTGTCCGTCACCGATACGGGCGATGGCGATCTGGTCTCGTTTGAGGGCATTGACGACTTGACGGCCGCCGAGGGCATCACGGGATGCTATGTGCTGGCAAATCGTGACGACTTTGAGCTCGATTCGCTCGACGCCGCCTATACCGACCTGATGGGTCGCGAGGTGGTCGATGAGCGCTTCGGTTCGCTCGGCACGATCGTCGAGATCATGTCGACGCCTGCCAACGATGTTTGGGTTGTCGAAGGCGATCGGTACGGCGAGGTACTGATTCCCGTGATCGAGCAGGTCGTGCTCGATCTTCCCGATGCAGGAACAATTTCCGTCCACGTGATGGATGGCTTGATCGATATGGACAAGTAGGGAGGACAACATGCTGATTGAGACCCTTTCGGTCTTTCCCGAGATGTTTGAGCCCGTTATGTCCACGTCGATCTTGGGCCGCGCCCGCAAGGCCGGCCTTTTTGATTTTAAGGCGTATAACCTGCGTGACTGGACGCACGACCGCCATCGTACCGTCGATGACGAGCCGTACGGCGGCGGGCAGGGCATGCTCATGAAGGTCGAGCCTATCGCCGAGGCCATCGAGGCCATTAGCGCGGAGGGCCCCAAGCCCACGGTGGTGTTCTTCACTCCCTGCGGCGAACCCTTTACGCAGCATGTGGCCGAGCGCCTGCTCAAAAGTGAGCGTCTGCTGTTTGTTTGCAGCCGTTACGAGGGTGTCGACGAGCGTGCCTATGCGTATGCCGACGAGCGTCTGTCGATCGGCGATTACGTGCTCACGGGCGGCGAGCTTCCCGCTATGGTCGTTGCCGATGCCGTCGTACGCCTAATTCCCGGCGCCCTTGGTGACGAGATGAGCAACGTGGACGAGTCATTCTCGACTGCCGAGGACGGTGGTCTGCTCGAGTACGCGCAGTACACCCGTCCTGCCGAGTTCAACGGCGAGGGCGTGCCTCCAGTGCTCGTGAGCGGTGATCACGCCAAGGTCGATGCCTGGCGTCGCAAGAACGCCATCGAGCGTACCTGCCGCTGGCGCCCCGACCTGATCGAGACGGCGCGGCTTACGCCCGAGGAGCGCGCTTACGCTCAGGAGATCCTTGACGCTTCGTATTCGCAGAGCGAGGAGTGAGAATGGTTCCATCGCAGCATTCCGCGTTGAGGGGCGCCTTTGAGTGGATCGCGGTCATCGCAATCGCGCTCGTGGCCACCTTCCTGATCCGCACCTTTGTGGTCGAGCCCTTTGTGGTGCCCACCGGCTCCATGGAGGACACGATCGAGATTGGCGACCAGATCCTGGCACAAAAGGTGAGCCTCGAGCTCGGTCAGCCCGTCAAACAGGGTGATATCGTGGTGTTCCATAACCCCGATGCCACGTCCGAGCATGACGTGCTGGTAAAGCGCGTCATCGCCACGGCCGGTCAGACGGTCGACCTTCAGGACGGCAAGGTCGTCGTCGACGGCCAGGCGCTCGATGAGGACTATACGACCGGCATGAGCTGGCCGCTTTCGGTCCAAGCGCCTGGCGCCCAGGTGAGTTATCCCTACACCGTTCCCGACGGGTGCGTGTGGGTGATGGGCGACAACCGCGAGAACTCAGCCGACTCACGCTACTTTGGTCCCGTTGATCGCTCTGATTTGATCGCCGTGGCGCTCGTGCGTTACTGGCCGCTTAACCGTCTGGGCGCTATCGACTAAAAACCGCTATAGTACAGTACCTAACCGTGTAATCGTTTCGACGAGGGGATATTAGAGGCATGAACGCTTCATCGCTTTCCTTCCAAGACATCATCCTGCGCCTCCAGCAGTACTGGGGCGAGCAGGGCTGCGTCATTATGCAGCCCTATGACTCCGAGGTCGGTGCCGGTACCTTCCATACCGCGACCACGCTGCGCTCGCTCGGTCCCGCCGAATGGCGCACCTGCTATGCGCAGCCCTGCCGCCGTCCCGCCGACGGCCGCTACGGCGAGAACCCTAACCGCATGCAGCACTACTATCAGTTTCAGGTGCTCATTAAGCCCTCTCCGGTTAATGCTCAGGAGCTTTACCTGGGGTCTCTTGCTGCCATTGGCCTGGACCCCAACGACCATGACGTCCGTTTTGTCGAGGACGACTGGGAGAGCCCGACGCTGGGCGCCTGGGGCCTTGGCTGGGAGGTCTGGCTCAACGGCATGGAGGTCACGCAGTTCACCTACTTCCAGCAGGTGGGCGGCATCGAGGTCGACCCCGTGCCCGTCGAGATCACCTATGGCCTGGAGCGTATCGCCATGTACGCTCAGGGCGTCAACTCGGTCTACGATCTGGTGTGGAGCTATCTGCCCGACGGCACGCCCATGACCTACGGCGACGTGTTCCTCGAGAACGAGCGCGAGTTCAGTGCCTATAACTTTGAGGTCGCCAACGTCGAGATGATGCGTCAGAAGTTTGACGACTACGAGGCCGAGTGCCATTCCTGCCTGGAGCGCAAGCTGCCGTTGCCGGCGTACGACTGTGTCATGAAGTGCAGTCACGCCTTCAACCTGCTCGATGCCCGCGGCGCCCTGTCCGCGGTCGAGCGTGCCAACTACATCCTGCGCGTCCGCGCCGTCGCCAAGGCGTGCTGCGAGGCCTACATGGCTGAGGTCGCCGGAGTCAACGAGAATGCCGACCAGGAAGGCGAGGTGGCGTAAGCCATGGCAGACGCTAAGGATTTCCTGTTTGAGATCGGTACGGAGGAAATGCCCTCTGCACCGCTGAACAATGCCGTCAAGCAGCTTGGTACCATGATCGCCAAGGGTCTCGACGAGGCCGGTCTGGCCCACGGCGAGGTCCGCGTGATCTCGAGCCCGCGTCGCCTGGCTGCGCTCGTTGCCGACGTTGCCACCGCGACCGATGAGGTTCACGAGGTCAAGCGTGGCCCCGCGGCAAACATCGCCTTCGACGCTGACGGTAACGCCACCAAGGCCGCCCAGGGCTTCGCCCGCAAGTGCGGTGTGGCTGCCGAGGATCTGGTCCGTCGCGAGGACACCGACGGCCGCGAGTACGTCTTTGCCGAGAAGAATATCCCTTCCGCACCGGCTACGCCGATTCTGACCGCTCTGTGCGAGAAGACCATCGCCGGCCTGCAGTGGCCCAACTACCGCTCTCAGCGCTGGGGCCACGAGCACGCGACCTTTGTTCGTCCGGTCCGTTGGATCTGCTGCCTTCTGGGCGAGGACGTTGTGCCCGTGTCGTTTGCCGACGTGACGAGTGGCAACACCACGCGTGGCCATCGCGTGCTTGGCCCCGGTGACCATGTGGTCGCCAGCCCCGCTGTTTACGAGCAGGTGCTCGAGGATGCCGGCGTGCTTTCTGCCGAGCGCCGTCGCGAGGCGATTCTCGCCGGTATCGCCGAGGTCGAGGCCGCTCGCCCCGGCTGCCATGTCGATACGCCCAAGAAGGTCTTTGAGGAGGTCATTAACCTCTGCGAGTGGCCGACGGTGCTCGTCGGTACTTTCGACGAGGAGTTCCTCAAGGTCCCGCACGAGATTATCTGCGAGTCCATGCTCACCAACCAGCGCTACTTCCCGATCTATGACGGCGAGGGCAAGCTGACGCGTGAGTTCGTGGTCGTCTCCAACAGCAAGCCCGAGAACGCCGAGCGAGTGATCGACGGTAACGAGCGCGTCGTGCGCGCCCGTCTGGACGACGCTAAGTTCTTCTACGAGGAGGACCTGAAGATCTCCCTCGACGAGTTCCGTGAGCGTCTGTCCAAGGTTGCCTTCCAGGAGAAGCTCGGTAGCGTGCTCGCCAAGTCCGAGCGCATCGAGCAGCTCGCGCTCGCTATCGCCCGCGAGGCTCACCTGGGCGCCCATCTTGCCGCCGACGCTGCTCGCGCCGCACACCTGTGCAAGGCAGACCTGGTGTCCAACGCCGTCGTCGAGTTCACGAGCCAGCAGGGCGTGATGGGCGGTTATTACGCGACCGCGATGGGGGAGAACGACGAGGTCGCCCATGCTATTCGCGATCACTATCGTCCTCGCTTTGCCGGTGACGAGCTGCCCGAGGGCACCGCTGGCTGCATCGTGGCCTGCGCCGACAAGCTCGATACCATCGCCGGTATCTTTGCCATCGGCGAGCCCCCGACCGGCTCCTCCGACCCCTACGCGCTGCGTCGTGCCGCTATCGGCATTATCAACATCCTGCGCGACCGTCTGCCGATCGACCCCACGTCGCTCATCGACTTTGCCCTCGAACTCTACAGTGAGCAGGGCATTGAGTTCGACGCCGCCGAGGTCGCCCAGCAGGTTCGTGACTTCTTCCATGGCCGCCTGGTGAGCATGGCCCGCGACGAAAAGATTCCGGCCGATACCGTCGCCGCCGTCTCCGCGGTGCACATCATCGCCCCGTCCGTCTTCTTCGCCCGCTGCGCCGCCCTCGACGAGGCCCGCAAGAACGACGCTGAGACGTTCGACAACCTGGCGACCGCCTATGCCCGCGCCGCGCATATCTCCAAGCCCGAGCTGGGTGCGGAGTATGACCGCAGCCTGATGGGCGAGGTCGAGCTTGCGCTCGCCGACGCCTCCGAGGCTGCTCAGACCGCCGTCGATGCCGCCCTTGCTGCCGAGGACTACCCGGCCGCATTTGCCGCCCTCGCCGCCCTGCGCGCGCCCATCGACCGTTTCTTCGATGAGGTCATGGTCATGGACAAGGACGAGCAGCTTCGCGATAATCGCCTTAAGCTGCTCAACCGCTTCGAGGCCGTTTTCTCCGGCATTGCCAACATCGGTGAGCTTGCCCGCAAAAAGTAAGCCAGCCTGCGCATAAGCGCAAAAGGAGCCCCGCATGGATTGCCCGGTCACCGCTCGTCCCACCGTTATCGTTATCTCCGACTCGCTCGGCGATACCGCTTGTGAGGTGGTGCTTGCGGCGTCCGGGCAATTTGATGAAGGGGCTTTTCGCGTTTTGCGCCTGCCCAAGGTGACCTCCGTGGAGCAGGTCAAGTCATTTGTGGGGCCGCGCGTCGATGCCGACCATCGCGATGTCGCCGTGTTCCATACCATTGTCGATCCGGCGCTTCGCGCCCGCGTGCTCGATTACCTAGGTATGCTGCATATCCGTTCGGTCGACCTGATCGGCCCGACGCTTGCCGTGCTGTCGTCGCTCATCGGTGTGCCGCCCAAGTGCGTTGCGGGCGTGATTCACAAGACCGATGACCGCTATTTCCATCGTATCGAGGCCATGGAGTATTTCGTTGAGCACGATGACGGTCGTGGTTGCGACGATCTGTCGGGTGCCGATATCGTGCTGCTGGGTGTGTCGCGTACATCCAAGACGCCGCTGTCGATGTATTTAGCCTATCAGGGCTACAAGGTCGCCAATGTCCCACTGGCGCATGGCATGGAGCCGCCCAAGTCGATTTACGAGGTTGACCCGATGCGCCTGTTCGGCCTGATTTCGACCGTCGATGTGATTTCCGAAATTCGCGATAGCCGCTTGGGCGATGACTACGCTCGTGCCGTTGCCGGCTCCTATGCCGAGCCTGAGAGCGTGCGCAGCGAACTTGAGGAAGCTCGCGCTCTCATGAAGCGCTTAGGCTGCTTTGTTGTGCGTACCGACGGCAAAGCCATTGAGGAAAGCGCTGCCGAGATCATTGCTCACCTCGAAGAGATTCAAGAGGCAAGAGCCCGCCGTGCCGCCCGCCGCGCTCAACAAAAGTAGCTCACTTGGGACAAGGTTGTTTGGGTTGCTAATTTGGGACGGGGCTCTTTTAGCTAACCAAAGAGAATACTTGGAATTAATGCTGATAAATGGTAAAGCGATTTAGCAAAAACATCGCATCCGACCTGCACTTTCCTTGTAGTGGTATCTTCATAAGGTAACCACCTTTACCTACCGTTTACCGCCGGTTTTAGCACGTTTACCAAACCGCGCACCCTCTGCTCAAGCCTGTCCAAAACCCGCCGTATAGTTCCCTCACGGCCCGCATCCGGCGGGTCGATTCGTTACCACGGTCGTGCGCGTAAGCGCATGGAAGGGGAAGTATCGTGAGCGATTGCAAGAGGGTTTACCGTTTTGGAACCGACGCCCAGGGCACCTGTGTCACTGAGGGCGACAAATCCATGAACTTCGTGCTTGGCGGCAAAGGCGCAAACCTTGCCGAGATGAGCCGCATCAGTCTGCCGGTTCCCGGTGGCTTTACCATTACCTGCCAGACCTGTGTCGAGTACTCCGGTGCCGGCAACGTCTGGCCCGAAGGCGCACTCGATGAGATCGTTGCCGCCGAGGCGGACCTCGAGGCCCGTTGCGGCAAGAAACTCGGCGATGCCTCCGATCCGCTGCTCGTGTCGGTTCGCTCGGGCGCTCCGTTCTCCATGCCCGGCATGATGGACACGGTCCTCAACCTGGGCCTCAACGACGATTCCGTCCAGGGCCTTATCGCGCAGACGCAGAACCCGCGCTTTGCCTGGGACAGCTACCGTCGCTTTATCCAGATGTTCTCCAACGTCGTCATGGGCGTCGACGCCGACCTATTCGAGAACGCTCTGACCCAGGCCCGCCTGGTCGCCGGCGTTCGCGTCGATTCCGAGCTTTCGGCCGAGGACCTGCAGGAGCTTGTCGAGACGTTCAAGGGTATTTTCTCCGATAACGTCGAGGCGACCCTGTATCCCGAGCTTGAGGTTGCCGACGGCAAGCCCGTCTTCCCGCGTGATCCGGAGCTCCAGTTGCGCCTTGCCATCCAGGCCGTCTTTGGCAGCTGGATGAACGAGCGTGCCTGCATTTACCGCAAACAGCACGGCATTTCCGACGAGCTCGGCACCGCCGTCAACGTCCAGGCCATGGCCTTTGGCAACAAGGGCGAGACCTCTGCGACCGGCGTCGCCTTTACGCGCAACCCGGCCGACGGCACCAAGGAGTTCTATGGCGACTTTTTGGTGAATGCCCAGGGCGAGGACGTCGTCGCCGGCATCCGAAACACCGAGCCCATCGCCGACCTCAAGACCACCTCGGGCCTCGAGTCCGCAGGCGAGGAGCTCGAGCGCGTGTTCCTGACGCTCGAGGATCATTACCGCGATATGTGCGATATCGAGTTTACCATCGAGCAGGGCAAGCTCTGGATGCTCCAGACCCGCGTGGGCAAGCGCACCGCCACTGCCGCCCTGCGCATTGCTATCGAAATGGTCGAGGAGGGCCTCATCACCCGCGAGGAGGCTGTGAGCCGCATCGATCCCGCGCAGCTCGACCAGCTCCTGCACCCGCAGTTCGACGCCTCCAAGAAGTACGAGGCCCTGGCCAGCGGCCTTAACGCCAGCCCTGGTGCCGCCGTGGGCGAGGTCGTGTTCTCGAGTGATGACGCCGTCGCGCGCGCCAACGAGGGCCACAAGGTCATTCTGGTCCGCTGGGAGACCAACCCCGACGACCTGAAGGGCATGGTCGCCGCCGAGGGCATCCTGACCAGCCACGGTGGCAAGACGAGCCATGCCGCCGTTATCGCCCGCGGCATGGGTACGCCCTGCGTTTGCGGCGTTGAGCGCTTCCACATTGACGCGGCAGAGAAGGTCGTGCGCATCGAGGGCAGCGACCGCGTGCTGCGCGAGGGCGATGTCATCTCCATCGACGGCACCCAGGGTATCGTCGTCGACGGCGCGGTTGACCTGGTCTCTGCAGAGCTCACCGGCGACCTGGACACCATCCTGTCTTGGGCCGATGAGATCCGTTTGGACGAGACCGACGGTCACGCCAACCACGTGCGCGTCAACGCCGACAACCCCGAGGATGCCGAGCTCGCGCTCGAGTTTGGCGCCGAGGCCATCGGTCTATGCCGCACCGAGCACATGTTCCTGGGCGATCGCAAGAACATCATCCAGAGCTTTATCCTGTCTGACGATGAGGCCGTGAAGCAGCAGGCCCTGGCCGACCTGCTCAAGGTTCAGACCGAGGACTTCCTGGCGATGTTCAAGACCATGTCCGGTCGCGATGTGGTCGTCCGCCTGCTCGATCCGCCGCTTCATGAGTTCCTTGATAATCCTCGCGAGCTCGAGGTCGCCATCACCAAGAAGGAGGCCGCCGGCGCTCCCGAGGAGGAGCTCACTGCCCTGCGCGCCCGCCTGCGTCGCATCGACGGCATGGTCGAGTCCAACCCCATGCTGGGCTTGCGCGGCGTGCGCCTGTCCGTCGTCTTTGGCGATCTGCCGCTCATGCAGGTTCGCGCCGTCGCCACGGCCGCTGCCCGCCTTATCAAGGAGGGTGTCGACCCGCGCCCCGAGATCATGGTTCCGCTCGTTTCCATCACGGCCGAGCATGTCCAGACCCGCGAGGTCATTGAGCACGTAATCGCCGAGGTTTCCGCCGAAGAGGGCGTCGGGCTCAATATTCCCGTGGGCACGATGCTCGAGCTGCCGCGTGCCTGCATGGTCGCTGACGAGATCGCCCATCATGCCGACTTCTTCTGCTTTGGCACCAACGACCTCACCCAGACGACCTTTGGCTTCTCGCGCGATGACGCCGAGGCCAAGTTCATCCCGCTGTACATGCATAAAAAGATTCTGAAAGACAACCCCTTCGAGACCATCGACGCGGCGGTGCTGGAGCTCGTGCGCCTGGCCGTCGAGAAGGGCCGCGCCACCAATCCCGACATGCACTTTGGCGTGTGCGGCGAGCACGGCGGCGACCCCAAGTCCATCAAGGGCCTGTTTAACGTGGCCGACGTGGACTACGTGTCCTGCTCGCCCTATCGCGTGCCCCTCGCGCGCCTGGCTGCCGCTCAGGCCAAGCTCGAGGCCAAGCGCAACGCCTAACGTTTTGGGTGTAGACGCCTAGTGTAGCCCCCCTCATGCCGCCCGTCTCATTCGCGAGGCGGGCGGTTATCATGTGCGGGTTTTGTCTTTTTGTCTGCGTAAAAAATTGTTCTTGCAGCAGAAACCCGCGCGTGTATACTCGAATACGTTTGTTCAACTACGTGCCGGCCAAGATGGTACGGCACCTCTAGAAGAGTAAGGAATTGCACATGGATTACATCCGCGCAATCGAGCGTCAGCAGATCCGCGAGGACATTCCTCAGGTTCGCGTCGCCGACAACGTCAAGGTTCACTACCGCATTAAGGAAGGCGACCGCGAGCGCATTCAGGTCTTCCAGGGCGACGTCATCCGCATGGCCGGCGCCGGTGCCCGCGAGACCTTCACCGTCCGCAAGATGTCCTTCGGTGTCGGTGTTGAGCGTACCTTCCCGCTTCACAGCCCCAAGATCGCCAAGCTCGAGGTCGTTCGTCATGGTCGCGTCCGTCGCGCCAAGCTGTACTACCTCCGCGACAAGGTGGGCAAGGCTGCTCGCATCCCCGAGAAGCGCTAAGAAGATCGCAGCGTCTGTCCACTCGTTTGGACACAAGGGTCACCTTCGGGTGGCCCTTCTTTTTATCTGATTTGCATGCAAGGAGGGCCTGGTATGGCCAATATGACGAGCTCGGTTTCGGCATCGCAGGTTGCCGGTGAGTTGGCGAGCGCTACGTTTGAGGAGATCCCCGCCCTCGTGGAGCATTATCGCGAGGACCCGCGCCAGCAGGTGATCAAGGCTTGCGAGCGTGCTCTTAAGCGCCATGCCAAGGAACTTGCCGAGCGCGAGCGCGTCAATGACATGTACGAGCTTATGCATGAGCTTGGTGGCGATGGGGTGGTCGTTGGTGTCGACGAGGTGGGTCGCGGATCGGTGGCCGGCCCTTTGACGGTATGCGCCGTCTGTCTTCCTATGGAGCCGCGCGTCTGGGGTATCAACGATTCCAAAAAGCTCACGCCGGCGCGCCGCGAGTTGCTCTCAGTGAAGATTGCCGAGGTGGCGACGGCGATCGGTTTTTGCCATATCGCGCCGAAGGATATCGATGAAATGGGCATGGCCCGTGCTATCCGTACTGCCGTTGCGGGCGCCGTGGCCGATACGGGACTTGAGCCCGACTGCGTCCTCATGGATGGTAACCCCTTGGGCGCCGTTCCTAACGAGCGCGATGTGGTGAAGGGCGATGCCAAAATCGCCTGCATCGCCGCGGCGTCCATCATGGCCAAGGTCACGCGTGACGAGATGATGGTCGAGTACGACGCCGAGTATCCCGAGTACCATCTGGCCGAGTCGAAGGGCTATGCAAGCCCCGAGCATATCGAGGCCATTCGCAAACATGGACTTTGTCCACTGCACCGCGTGAGCTTTTGCGGAAACTTTCTGCAGACTGAGCGCCTTTTCTAGGTCAATTGTGGAGACAGGGACCTCTGGGGTTTTATAAACCTGCTGGTGGCGGGCCGTATGCAACACCATTGCTGCGTACGGCCCGTTTTTTGACGGCATTTGGTCAGCTTTTGGTTTGCTTCCGGTACTTACCCGCACGAAAGGTGCCCTCATCATCGGGGCAATGCAGCGTGCGGGAAAGGAGACCCCATGAGTGCCGCAAGCAAAAAGAGCAAGACGCAGCAGCTCAAGGAGCGTTGGGAAAACGGCGAGCTCGACTGCGGGGCGATGACGCCTGAGTTTATCAAGGGACTCAGTCCCCGCGAGCTGGGCATGCTGGGCGAGCTGATCACCATCGACTACTTTAACGAGCGCGGCTACACCTTGCTGGAGCAGGGTTATCGTTGCTCCGAGGGCGAGGCCGATCTGGTGCTGCTCGATGAACTCGACGATGTCGTGGTGATGGCCGAGGTCAAGACCAGACGCGTCGCACTGGATTGCAGCACGCGGGTCTTTCCCGAGGAGGCCGTGGACGCCCAAAAGCAACGCCGCTACCGCCGCATCGCAAGTTGCTATCTCATGGAGCATTATCCGCTCAAGGCGATTCGCTTCGATGCCGTGGGTGTCACCATTCGTGGCGGGCATATCGCCGAGATCGAGCATCAGTACAACGCGTTCGATTGGCAGGTGTCGTGATGGCGTTCGAGACGTTTGCCGTTCACGCGGCCTGCATCCGTGGCGTCGAGGCGATTCATGTCACGGTCGAGGTCTCGCTTGCCGGTGGTGTTCCGGGCATCCAAATGCTCGGCATTCCGAGTATGGAGGTGATGGAGTCACGCGGTCGTATTCGCTGCGCGATGCGCTCCGCCGGGTTCGAGATCCCACGCTCGGGCATTACGGTCAACCTAGCGCCCGGCGATATTCGCAAGACCGGTAGCGGCTTTGATCTGCCCATCGCCATCGCGGTTCTGGCGGCCGATGGGCAGATTCCCCGTGACAACCTCGATCGCTGCCTTATCGCCGGCGAGCTCGGCTTGGACGGTACGGTGCTTCCCGTCAAGGGCGAGGTGGCGTTTCAGCTATTGGCGCGTGATATGGGGCTGTCCTTTATCGCCGGCAGGTCCGATCAGCATGTGCCGCTCGCGGGCGTGGATTGTGGATTCATCGATCATTTGTCTCAGCTTGCCCATGGCATGGGCGAGGCGGCTCGGCACTATCTGGATTCCGAGGGCGTCGAGGCGACCTTTGAGCCTGAGCTCGACTATGCCGACGTGCTGGGGCAGGAAGTCGCTAAACGCGGCATGGCGCTTGCGGCGGCAGGAGAACTCGGCTTGCTCATGATCGGGTCCCCGGGATCGGGCAAGACGATGCTCGCACGCCGTATGACCGGCATCCTGCCCGAGCTTTCCGTTGAGGATCAACAGGAGGCGCTGTGCATCCATTCGGTTTTGGGTGAGAACATTGATGGCTTGTTGGCGGGGCACCGCCCCTTCCGCAGTCCCCACCACAGTATTTCGACCGCAGGCCTTATCGGCGGCGGGCGCCCGGTGCACCCGGGTGAGATCAGCCTTGCTCATGGCGGCGTGCTATTTTTGGACGAGCTTGCCGAGTTTCCCACGGGTGTGCTGCAGACGCTGCGTCAGCCCATCGAACGCGGCTACGTCAGGATCGTACGCGTCGACGGGGCTTTTTCCTTCCCGTCGCGCTTTCAGCTGCTGGCTGCGAGCAATCCCTGCCCCTGCGGCTTTTTGGGCGATCGTGAGGTACCGTGTCGCTGCTCGGCGGCGATGGTCGAGCGCTATCGGTCTAAACTGCGCGGTCCTTTGGCCGACCGTATCGACATGATGATCGATGTGACCCGTCCCGACCCTCAGGTGATTATCGAGGGCGCGGAGGGTATGTCGTCAGCTGAGTTACGTGACTACGTTGTGCGCGGTCGCGCTTTTCGCGCTTGGCGCGAATCCCGTATGGACGATGCGGATGCCGAGGCCGAGGATGACGAGACACGGTCCATTGACGGCGTCGTTTCGACCTTTGAGCTCGATGATGCGGCGGAGAAGTGTGTGCTCGGCCTGTCGAAGCGCACGCATCTCACGGGCCGCGGCATCGTGCGCCTGGTTCGCATTGCGCGCACGATCGCAGATGTCGCCGAGAGCGAGCATGTGACGCAGGACCACGTGCTCGAGGCGGCGATGTACCAGGGAAGGAGGGACCAATGATGGCCGAGGGAACCTTCGAGCTGCATCCAGGTGATACGTTGTATCCCGAGACCGTTTTGGAGCTTTCTGATGTACCCCAGACGCTCTATGTGCGCGGCAACCCCGAGGTGCTTTCGACGCCCGCGCTCTCCATCATCGGCGCGCGCAAGGCCTCGCCGTATGGTCTTGCCGTGGCAGAGCTTGCGTCAAAGGTGGCGGTCGAGGCGGGCGTGACGGTAGTCTCGGGCGGCGCGGTCGGTTGTGACCAGGCCTCGGGTTGGGCTGCGGTCAACGCTGGCGGCAAACACGTCGTGGTGCTGGGGACGGGCGCCGACGTGGTCTACCCGCGTTCGAGCGCGGGGCTTATTACGCGCACGCTCGATACGGGTGGCGCGGTCGTGTCGATCTCTCCGTGGGGCATGGGTCCGCGCAAGTTTGCCTTTCCGCGCCGCAATCGCGTAATCGCGGCCTTGTCGCAAGCCCTCTTTGTATCCGAGGCGGGTATGCCTTCCGGGACGTTTTCTACAGCCGAGGCTGCTATGGATTTGGGGCGAGAACTTCTTGCCGTGCCGGGGTCGATCCTATCGCCCGAGTCGCGTGGCACGAATTACCTCATTGCGAACGGTGCCTGCTGCATCATCGACGAGGAATCTATCGAGATGGCTATTTCACGCATCTACGGCACCCTGCGCTACTCGCGCCCCGATGCTCCCGGCATTGCCGACCTAGATCAAACACAGCAGACCGTGATGCATGCACTCATCGCCTCTCCGCTCAAGGTCGACGACATCGCGGCACTCGTCTCGCTCGATGCCGTTGGCGTACTTAAGCTCCTGGGTTCGCTTGAGCTCGAGGGCCTTATCGAGCGCATGATGGATGGAAGGTATGCGCCCTCCAAGTTTGCTCTTCACGCCCAGACACCCTTCGGTCACAATGGAAAACATGTCAATTAGAAAGGTGTTTGCAGATGCAGTTCGATCAGGTGACAGTTATCGGTGGCGGTCTGGCGGGGTCGGAGTGCGCGATCCAGCTGGCAGATCGCGGGTTTGCCGTAAAGCTGTGCGAGATGCGCCCCCAGGTGAGCTCCCCGGCCCACCATACCGATCACCTGGCAGAGCTCGTCTGTTCCAATTCGTTTAAGTCGACCCGTCCGGATTCCGCGGCTGGTTTGCTGAAGGCCGAGCTTGAGCGCATGGGTTCAGTCCTGCTCGATTGCGCCCATCGCGCGGCTGTTCCCGCCGGCGGTGCCCTGGCGGTCGACCGCGTCAAGTTTTCCGAGCTTGTCGAGGCCGAGGTTGCCGCTCGTCCCAATATCGAGGTCGTGCACGGCGAGGTCACACAGATTCCCGAGGGTCACGTGGTCATTGCCGCGGGCCCGCTGTGTTCACCGGCGCTGAGCGAAGAGGTCATGAAGCTCGTCGGTGGCGACGCCCTTGCGTTCTTCGATGCCGCGGCGCCGATCGTCGATGCCTCCACGCTCGATATGGACGTGCTGTTCTCGCAGTCGCGCTACGAGGAGCAGGGGAGCGGCGACTATCTCAACGCTCCGCTCAACAAGGAGGAGTACGAGGCCTTTATCGAGGCGCTTACCACGGCAGACCGCGTGGTGCTCAAGGACTTTGAGGGCGGCGATCTGTTCCAGGCCTGCCAGCCTGCCGAGGAAGTTGCGCGCACCGGCAAGGACGCCATTCGCTTTGGCGCCATGAAGCCCGTCGGCCTCACCGACCCGCGAACCGGTCGTCGTCCCTGGGCGGCGATTCAGCTGCGTGCCGAGAATAAGGAGAAGACCGCCTATAACCTGGTGGGCTTCCAGACCAACTTGACCTTTGGCGAGCAGAAGCGCGTCTTCCATATGGTGCCGGGCCTGGAGAACGCTGAGTTCTTCCGCTACGGTGTCATGCACCGTAATACCTTTGTCGACGCCCCGCACGTGCTCGATGGCACCTTTGCCGTGCCTGGTACCGGCGTGCGCCTGGCCGGTCAGATCACCGGCACCGAGGGGTACATGGAAGCCGTGGCGACCGGTCTGCTCGCGGCGCTCAACACCTATGCCGAGGCTATCGGCGCCGCGGGCGTCGAGTTGCCCCGCGTGGGCGCCCTGGGCGCGCTCGTGGGCTATGCGACCGATCCTGCCACCGTGGGCTACCAGCCCATGCATGTCAACTTTGGCCTGGTGCCGCCGCTCGAGGACGGTAAGCGTCGCAGCAAGCGCGACCGCTACCAGGCGTATGCGGACCGTGCGCTCGAGGCTCTTGATGCCTATCTGGCCACTCGCCCCGATCTGTTTGGAGGCGACCGGTCATAGCCTTTGACCTGTACGATGCCGTCGACTCGTTTATCGCCTATATCGCACGTGTCGAGGGACTTTCTCCCAACACGGTGACGGCCTATGGCTCGAGGCTGGAGCGCTTTGCTGCCTGGTGCGAGCGCGAGGATATCGATGCCTTCGCTGCCGACGTGCGCACCATTCGCTCCTATTTGGCTGAGTTGTCGCGTGACCAGGTGTCGGCTCGGACCCTCGCGGCGCATCTGTCTGCCATTCGCTCGCTCTATCGGTGGATGGCTGCCGAGGGGATTGTCGAGGGCGATGCAGTCTCGGCGATCGCATCGCCCAAGCTGCCGCGTGACCTGCCGGGCGTCCTTACGATCAAGCAGGTCGATGCGCTGCTCAAGACGCCTGATACCTCAACACCCGCGGGACTGCGCGATGCGGCGATGCTCGAGCTGCTCTATGCCTCGGGCGCCCGTATCTCAGAGCTCGCAGCACTCAATGTGGAGTCCATTGCGTGGTCCGAACGCACGCTGCGCCTGTGGGGCAAGGGGAGCAAAGAACGTATCGTCCCCCTGTATCGTCGTGCGCTCGAGGCGACGCGTCTCTATATTGAGGAGGGGAGGCCGAAGTTGCTCGCTCAGGCAAAGCGTCGTGACCCCGCTACCGGGCCGCATCCGCTGCTTATATCGGCGCGCGGTAATCGCATGAGTGCAGCCATGCTCAGGCGGCGGTTCCATACGCTGGCGACGCTCGCCGGCATTCCGGCCGACATCGCTCCGCATGCGATGCGCCATACCTTTGCGACCGACTTGCTCGAGGGCGGTGCGGACCTGCGCTCGGTTCAAGAGCTGCTGGGTCATGCGAGCCTGTCCACGACGCAGATCTACACGCATCTCACACCCGATCGGCTTAAGCGGGCTGTGGCTCAAGCCCATCCCCGCGGCGAATAGTGGCTGGGACGTCCCGCGCCGCACCGAGGTGTGTGGTTTTGATTGCGGGTTGGCAGGAAGAAGCATTCCTGCTATCATTCATCGGGTTGCTTCACGGCAACAGGTTTTTATCACGCACGCGCGGCTACTTCATACCGTGGTGCCCGGGCTTTGGTAGCACATGTCCGGGTTGGTTTTGGAGGATGACCCCGCGCGGAGGCAAACCACAGGAGGTTTAACATGGCTACCAAGATTAATATCCGCACCCTGCTCGAGGCCGGCTGCCACTTCGGTCACCAGACCCGTCGCTGGAACCCCAAGATGAAGCCGTTCATCTTCGGTGAGCGCAACGGCATCTACATCCTCGACCTCAAGCAGACCATCCTCGACGCCGATCAGGCCTACACCTTCGTCAAGAACGTCGCCAAGGGCGGCAATGTGCTGTTCGTCGGCACCAAGAAGCAGGCTCAGGAGGCCGTCAAGAACGCTGCTGAGCGCGCCAACATGCCTTACATCAACCAGCGTTGGCTCGGCGGCATGCTGACCAACTTCGTCACCATCCGCTCCCGCATCAACCGCATGGAGGAGCTCGAGGCCATGGTCGAGGACGGCCGCATGGCAGTGCTCCCCAAGAAGGAGCAGGCTGTTCTCGGCAAGGAGCTCACCAAGCTCCAGACCAACCTCGGTGGTGCCCGCGACATGAAGGGTCTGCCCCAGGCTCTCTTCGTCATCGACACCAAGCGCGAGGAGAACGCCATCAAGGAGGCTCAGCGCCTGAACATCCCCGTCGTCGCTCTGATCGACACCAACTCCGATCCCGACGAGGTCGAGTACGGCATCCCCTGCAACGATGACGCTATCTCTGCTGTCACCCTTATGTGCGAGCTCATGGCTGACGCCTGCCTCGCTGGCTCCGGCAAGGAGCAGGTCTCCGAGGCCGAGATGGCCGCTGAGCCCAAGGCCGAGTAAATCAGTCTTAGTTAATTCTTTTTCATCTCTTTGAAAGGAACCACAATGGCCCAGATTACCGCCGCTATGGTCAAGCAGCTCCGCGAGATGACCGACTCCCCGATGATGGAGTGCAAGAAGGCTCTCGTCGAGGCTGACGGCGACATGGACGCCGCTGTCGACGTTCTGCGTAAGAACGGCCTTGCCAAGGCTGCCAAGAAGGCTGGCCGTGAGACCAACGAGGGCGCTGTCGCCGCGTTCGTCTCCGAGGATGGCAAGACCGGCGCTCTGCTCGAGCTCTCCTGCGAGACCGACTTCGTTGGCTCCAACGCCAAGTTCACCGGCTTTGCTTCCAAGGTCGCTGAGGTTGTCGCTACCACCGAGCCTGCTGACGTCGACGCTCTGCTCGAGAAGCCGATGGGCGAGGAGACCGTTTCCTCCGAGCTCACCGAGATGATTCACATCATGGGCGAGAACATGAAGATCTCCCGCTTCGCTGCCCGCAAGGCCGAGAACGGCGCGCTCGCTTCTTACATCCACATGGGTGGTAAGATCGGCGTCCTCGTCGAGTTCGCCTTCGAGAAGGCCGAGACCGCTCAGGCTGAGTCCTTCAAGACCTTCGCTCACGACGTTGCCCTTCAGGTTGCCGCCGTCGCACCGATCTGCGCCACCCGCGATCAGGTTCCGGCCGAGACCGTCGAGCACGAGAAGCAGATCTACATGGCGCAGGCTGCCGAGTCCGGCAAGCCCGAGGCTATCCAGGAGAAGATGGCTGTTGGTCGTCTGGAGAAGTTCTACAAGCAGTCCGTGCTCACCGAGCAGGAGTTCATCAAGGACAGCTCCCTCACCATCAAGAAGTACGCTGAGCAGGTCTCCAAGGAGCTCGGCGACACCATTACCGTCGTTGCCTTTGACCGTCTGGTCCGTGGCGAGTAAATAAGCTCTTGTAGCTGGTAATGAGCAGGCTGTGGGTTTTACTCACAGCCTGCTTTTTCATGGCTCTTATCAGAGCCTTTGATATCATATTGAGAGTCTAATTAAAGGAGGATCGCTTTGTCCGACATCCGATATAAACGCGTGCTTCTTAAGCTTTCCGGCGAAGCACTGATGGGCGACGGCCAATATGGCATCGACCCCAAGGTTACCGACCATCTTGCCAAGCAGGTCAAGGAGCTGCTCGCCGTTGGCCATGAGGTCGGCGTCGTTGTCGGCGGCGGCAATATTTTCCGTGGCATGGCCGGCGCTGCCGGTGGCATGGAGCGTGCTCAGGCCGACTACATGGGCATGCTGGCAACCGTTATGAACGCGCTCGCCCTGCAGGATGCCTTCGAGCATAACGATGTTCCCTGCCGCGTGATGAGCGCTATCCAGATGA
Organism: uncultured Collinsella sp.; assembly: GCA_900545555.1. GTDB lineage: Bacteria > Actinomycetota > Coriobacteriia > Coriobacteriales > Coriobacteriaceae > Collinsella. The sequence continues at coordinate 8,052 of UQZI01000005.1, read as the reverse complement.
ACGAGATCTGCGAGCCCTATATTCGTCGTCGTGCTATCAACCACCTGTCCAAGGGTAATGTCGTTATCTTCGCCGCCGGCTCGGGCAATCCGTACTTTACGACTGACACCGCCGCGGCCCTTCGCGCCTGCGAGATCGGTGCGGAGATTCTGATTAAGGCCACCAAGGTTGACGGCATCTACGACAAGGATCCCGTCAAGTGCGCCGATGCCGTCCGTTTTGACAAGATTACCTATCACGAGGTTCTCGTCCGCGGTCTGCAGGTTATGGATTCCACGGCTACGGCACTGTGCCAGGATAACCGTATGCCGATTTTGGTCCTCAACATCGATGGCGAGGACACCGTCAAGCGCGCGCTCGCGGGTGAGCCCGTCGGCACGCTCGTCTATCAGGAGGATTAAGCATGGCAGAGAACATCACCGCCCATATGGACAAGTCGCTCGAGTCCCTCAAGCATAACTTCTCCAAGGTCCGTACCGGTCGTGCCAACGCCAACATTCTGTCCGACATCACCGTCGATTATTACGGTGTCCCCACGCCGGTCACGCAGGTTGCCGCCGTCAAGACCCCCGAGGCTCACATGCTGCTCATCGAGCCGTGGGATAAGGCGCTCATCAATGCTATCGTCAAGGCCATCGGCGCTTCCGATCTGGGTATTACCCCCAACTCCGATGGCACCGTCGTTCGTCTTCCGTTCCCGGCTCCCACTGAGGAGCGCCGTCGCGAGCTCGTCAAGGAGTGCCGCGAGTACGCCGAGCAGGCCAAGGTGTCTATCCGTAACATCCGTCGCGACTTCAACAACAAGCTCGAGCGCGATGAGGAGCTCACCGAGGACGACGTACGTCGCGAGCAGGCCAAGGTCCAGAAGCATACCGATGAGTATGTCGCCAAGGTCGAGGAGCTTCTGAAGGAAAAAGAAGCCGAGGTCATGGAGATCTAAGGTGCAATACGACGAGCATAAACTGGTCGAGTACTTTGCCGACGCCCCTGCGGGCGTCGGTTTTTCCGACCTTGACCTCAATAACATTCCGCACCATATCTCGTGCATCATGGACGGCAACGGTCGTTGGGCCACGTCGCGCGGTCTTGCACGCACCGAGGGCCACAAGGCGGGTATCGTCTCGCTGCGCGAGATCATTACCGCCTGCGTGCGCCTGGGCGTCGACGTGCTTTCGGCCTATGCATTTTCGACTGAAAACTGGAATCGACCGCAGCACGAAGTCAACGTTCTGATGCACCTGTTTGCCAAGACGTTTATCGATGAGTTGCCGCTGCTTAAGCGCGAAAACGTTCGCGTTGTCTTTTTGGGCGATATTTCCGCACTGCCCAAGAAGACCCGCGATGTCTTTGAGCGAGGTCTTGTCGAGTGCGCCAATCACACCGGCATGACGCTGGCGCTTGCCGTCAACTACGGCGCGCGTGCCGAGATTACCCGCGCTGTCCGTCAGATCGCATCCGACGCTGCCGCCGGTAAGATCGATCCTGCCGCAATTGATGACGACATGGTGGCTTCCCACCTCTATACCGCCGGTCTTCCCGATCCCGAACTTGTGATTCGCACCTCTGGTGAGCTGCGCCTTTCGAACTATCTGCTGTGGCAGGTGGCTTATTCCGAATTCTACGTCACCGATACCTATTGGCCCGACTTTGATCGTTGGGGCCTTGTCGACGCCATTTTGGCCTATCAGGGCCGTGACCGTAGGTTTGGTGGACTGAGCAAGACCGAGGAGGCTTAATCGTGTCCGATCGTCCCAAGGCAATTGCTCCCAAGACATCTGAGCGCAAGGCTGTCGCTGCGGGAGCGCCCGCAGCGAAGAGCGGCACCGGTTCGTGGCTGGCGGGCTTTATTACCCGTGCCGCCGCCGGTATCGTCTACGCCGTTGTCTTTATCCTGTGCCTGGTTTTGGGTATCGTGCCCACGGCCATCTTTGTTTCTGTCATGAGCGGTCTGTGCTGCTATGAGTTTTTCCGTATGACAAGGCTCGATGGCAAGATGGCTAACGAGCGCATGGGTATCGCTGCCGCCGTACTCTTTCCGCTGTCGGCGTTGGGCGATTCGATGTTGCTGAATGCCCTGCTTTTTGCCTTGATGCTCGCGGTGGGCATTTGGTATGTCTGGTCGCCGCGTACCCGCATCTCTGATGTGGCCGTGACGCTCATGGGTCCCATCTACACTGGCTTTATGCTGTCGGCTATCGTGCTGCTGCGCGATGCCGTGCCCGGTTTTGCCGGCGCCCTGCTTTCAGTGGGCGTTTGCGCGTCCCTTTGGGTCTCCGATTCGTTTGCCTACATCGTGGGCAGCCGTATCGGCAAGCACAAGATGGTTCCCAAGATCTCCCCCAAAAAGAGCTGGGAGGGGTTTGCCGGCGGCATCTTGGGCTCGGTTTTGATTTGGCTCATCCTGTGGGCGACGCACTTCTACAAGCTCAGCCTGCCCTATGCGCTGCTGTGCGGCGTGGTCGTGTCCATTCTGGGCGTTATCGGCGACCTTATCGAGTCGCGCATCAAGCGCGGTGTGGGCGTCAAGGATTCCGGCAACCTTATCCCGGGCCACGGCGGAATGCTCGATCGTAGCGATTCGCTTATCTTCGGTTGCATCACCGCACAGCTGTTGCTGATGATTGGAGGCGTGCTGTAATGTCCTTCCAGACGACGTATGGCCCCGATGGACGCCTTCGCGTTGCCATCCTGGGTTGTACGGGCTCTATCGGCACCCAGGCGCTCGATGTGTGCCGCCAGCATGCCGATCGCCTGCAGGTGACGGCGCTGTCCGTTAATTCCAGCACCTCGGAGCTCGTTGCCGCTGCCCGCGAGTTCTCGGTTCCGGCGGTTGCCGTTGCCGATGTCGCTCATGGCGATGACGCCGTGCTGCAGGAGTTGCCCGAGGGCACACAGCTCGGCGTTGGCGCGCAGGCGGTTTGCGAGCTCGCGCGTCGCGACGATGTCGACTGCGTGCTCGTCGCTATTGTGGGCGCCGCCGGTCTCGAGGCGAGCCATGCGGCCTTGACCTCGAATAAGCGCCTTGCCCTTGCCAACAAGGAGTCCCTCGTCGTCGGTGGCGACTTGCTTATGCCGTTGGCGCAACCGGGCCAGCTTATTCCAGTCGACTCTGAGCACTCCGCCATCTACCAGTGCTATCTGGGGGAGAACCCGCGCGAGGCCCACTGCATTTGGCTCACCTGCTCGGGCGGTCCGTTCTTTGGCCGCACGCGCGACGAGCTCAATCGCGTGACGCGTGCCGATGCCCTCGCACATCCCACGTGGGCCATGGGCGCCAAGATCACCATCGACTCCGCCACCCTCATGAACAAGGGCCTGGAGCGCATTGAGGCCATGCATCTGTTTAACTGCGACCTCGATTTCATTAACGTGGTCGTGCAGCGTCAGTCCAAGATTCACTCTATGGTCGAGTTCGCCGACGGCTCCGTGATGGCGCATCTCGGTGCATCCGACATGCGTATTCCCATCCAGTTCGCGTTCTCGTATCCCGAGCGTTGGGATACTCCGGCGCCTCGTATCGATTTCCGCGAGCTGGGGCAGCTCACGTTTGATGCTGCCGACATGGATACCTTCCGCTGTCTGGCACTGGCCGAGCGTGCCGGCAAGACGGGTGGCACCATGCCGTGCGTGCTCAATGCCGCCAACGAGGTCGCCGTCGATGCCTTCCTGCACGATGGCTGCAGCTTTACCGATATCGATCGCATTGTGGAATCCTGCATGGACGCCCACGATATGCAGGTGGTCGATTCGTTTGAGCAGCTTCGCGACATCGATGCGTGGGCGCGTGAAAAGGCTGCGCAGGTGCTCGCCGCAACCCGTTCCTAACCCATAAGGATTGCTTTTTCGTTTTATGGATACTGTTCTGAGCGTTCTCTCATCGGTCTTTTGGGGCCTGCTGATGCTTTCCGTCCTCGTGTTTTTGCACGAGGGCGGCCACTTTTTGGCGGCGCGCGCCTGCGGCGTCCGTGTGACCGAGTTCTTTTTGGGTCTGCCGTGCCGCTTTGACATCCATTACACGTCGCGTCGCATTGGAACCAAGTTTGGCGTGACCCCGCTGCTGCTGGGTGGCTACGCTGCCATCTGCGGTATGGATCCGACCGATGTTTCGTGCGCCGACCGCGTGCTCGCGGCTATCTATCGTCATGGTCGCGTGACCGTGGCCGACCTTGCCGCCGAGCTCGAGCTATCCGAGGAGGTTGTGCTCGAGGCATGCGCCCTTTTGCTGGGCTGGGGCTCCATCGCGCCCTGGTATGAGGAAGGGGAGAAGCCCTCGCCGAGCTACTATCCCACCAAATATCAGACGTTGCCGCGAGACAAGGCAGGCTATACCACCTTTGATGGTCGCCGTTTCGATCGCGAACATGCGACTGCCGAGGGCGATGTGTGGGAGCTGCCGTGCGGCGAGGCCGAGTTCCTTGCGCAAGAGCGCTCGCACACCTATCTTGGCCAAGGCTTTCTCAAGCGCGCCTTTATGCTGCTCGCGGGCATTATCGTCAATATCTTGACGGGTTTTTTGCTCCTTATGAGCATCTATTCCATTGCGGGTGTCACCGTGCCGATGGATACCAACGTGATCGGTCAGGTTGACGAGGGGTCTATTGCCGCCAAGGCGGGTATCATGGGCGGTGACGCGATCCTTTCGGTTGACGGTGTCTCATGTTCCACTTGGATGGATGTCTACGATGCCATCGGCAAGGCTGCCGGTAAGGACGATATCGCCATCGAGTACGAGCGTGACGGCAAGCAGCATTCGACCACGGTTGCGCTCAAAGAGGACGAGCGCCTAGGTGTGTATGCCTCTACGCAGGTGGTCCGTTTAGACCCCATCACGTCGGCTCGCCTGTCGTTCTCCTATGTCGTGCAGACAGCGGATGGCGTGATGCGCCTGCTCCAGCCGCAGCATACGATGGAGATTCTCGATCAGTCTTCTTCGATCGTGGGTATTAGCGTTATGTCCTCACAGGCTGCTGCTGCCGGTCCTGCCACGTTCCTTTCGTTTGCCGCCCTCATTTCGTTCTCGCTTGGCTTTATGAACCTGCTGCCCATCCCACCGCTCGATGGCGGCAAGCTGGTCATCGAGATCATTCAAAAGATTGCGGGCCGCGAGCTGCCGCTCAAAGTGCAGACAATCGTCAGCTATGTCGGCATCGCGCTCTTTGCACTGCTGTTTGTCTATATGCTTCGTTCCGACATCCTTCGATTTATTCTGTAGGGGAGTGTTTGGATTGTCTTTATCCCATCCTTTGCCTCGCGAGTTGACGCGCCCCGTGCATGTGGGCGGCGTGCAGATCGGTGGTGGCGCTCCGGTCGTGGTTCAGTCTATGACCTGCACCGATACTGCTGATGCCCAGGCAACGCTTGCGCAAGTGTGCGCGTTGGCGCAGGCTGGCTGCGATATCGTGCGCGTGAGCGTGCCTACCGAGGCTGCGCTCGAGGGCTTTCGCACGATTTGTGCCGAGTCTCCGGTGCCGATTGTCGCCGATATCCACTTTAACCATAAGCTCGCCATTGGTGCCGTTGAGGCCGGTGCCGCAAAGCTGCGCATCAATCCCGGCAATATCGGCGATTGGGCCAAGGTTGACGCGGTGATCGATGCTGCGGGTGCCGCGGGCTGTGCGATTCGCATTGGCGTGAACGCGGGCTCGCTTGAGCAAGATATTGCCGAGCGCGACGACCTCACGCAGCCCGAAAAGCTCGTGATGTCGAGCGAGCGCTTCGTCAAGCACTTTGAGGATCGCGGCTTTACGAATATTGTGCTTTCGGCCAAGGCCCATAGCGTGCAAACGACGCTCGATACCTATCGAGCCCTGTCACGTGAGATTCCCCACGTTCCGCTTCACCTGGGCGTGACGGAGGCGGGGACCAAGCTTCAGGGCACCATCAAGAGCTCTGTAGGCTTGGGTATCTTGCTTTCCGAAGGCATCGGTGACACCATGCGTGTGTCGCTCACGGCCGATCCGGTTGAGGAGCCGCCGGTCGCCTGGGGAATTCTACAGTCGCTGGGCCTGCGTCGCCGTGGTCCCGAGATTGTCTCGTGCCCCACGTGCGCCCGCTGCCAGGTTAACCTGATTCCCATCGCCGAGGAGGTCACCGAGCGGCTTAAGAACTATTCCGCGCCGCTTTCGATCGCCGTGATGGGATGTGCGGTCAACGGCCCCGGAGAGGCATCTGACGCCGACCTGGGTGTTGCCTGCGGACGTGGTCAGGGCCTGCTCTTTTCGCATGGCCAGATCATTGGTAAAGTAGCTGAGGATCAAATTGTCGACGCGCTTATGGCCGAGGTCGACAAACTTATTGAGGAGAAATAAATGACCCGAGCAATGTATATGTCTAAGCTCTATGCGCCGACGCTCAAAGAGGATCCGGCCGACGCCAAGCTCGCCAGCCACCGCCTGCTGCTCCGTGCCGGCATGATCCGCAAGGAGGCCGCCGGTCTCTATTCCTATCTGCCGCTTGCTTGGCGCTCGATTCGCAAGATCGAGAATATCGTGCGCGACGAGATGGACGCCGCTGGCGCCCAGGAGCTTATGATGCCTATCATGGTCGACGCCGAGTTGTGGCGTGAGTCCGGCCGCATCGACGCCTATGGCAAGGAGCTTGTGCGCTTTGACGACCGTCACGGTCGCGAGTTCGTCCTGGGCCCCACGCACGAGGAGACCGTCACGGCCCTGGTGCGCAACGAGCTGCGCTCCTACAAACAGCTGCCCGTCAACCTGTACCACATTCAGGACAAGTTCCGCGACGAGTTCCGTCCCCGCTTTGGCCTGATGCGCGGCCGCGAGTTTATCATGAAGGACGCCTACAGCTTCTCTGCCACGCAGGAGAGTCTGCAGGAGGAGTACGACAAGATGAAGCAGGCTTACGCCAACATCTGCGAGCGCTGCTACATCAAGGCTCTGCCCGTTGTCGCCGACTCCGGCGAGATCGGTGGCGATACCTCCGTCGAGTACATGGCTTTGGCCGACGCCGGCGAGGCTTCGCTCGTCTACTGCGACGATTGCGGCTTCGCTGCCGACGATGAGGCCGCAAGCACCAAGGTCGTTGTGACCGAGGGTCCTGGCGACGGTACGCTTACCAAGGTCGAGACTCCGGGCATGGGCACCATCGGGGCCGTTGCAAAGTTCTTTGGGTTCCCCGAGAACGGCACGCGCAAGTCGCTCGCGCTCGTTGCCGAGGACGGGACGAACGTCGTGGCAATCGTCCCCGGCGACCACGAGCTCAACGAGATCAAGGCAGGCAAGCTCTTCGGCTCCTATCACCTCATGACGGACGAGGAGCTCGAGCTCGTCGGCCTGCACAAGGGCTTCATCGGGCCCGTCGGCCTGCCCGAGGGCGTGCGCCTGGTCTGCGACGAGTCCCTGCGCGAGAGCGGCAGCTGGACCTGCGGCGCCAACGAGGTCGACTACCACTTCACGGGCGCCCGCCCCGGCCGCGACTTCACGGTCGACGAGTGGGCGGACCTCGTGAGCGTGCGCGAGGGCGACCCCTGCCCGCACTGCGGCGCACCCCTCAAGAGCGCGCGCGGCATCGAGATCTCACAGGTCTTCCAGCTCGGCACCAAGTACTCCGAGTCCATGGGCGCCACCTTCGCTGACGAGGACGGCGTGGAGCGCCCGTTCCTCATGGGCTGCTACGGCATCGGCGTCTCCCGCACGCTGGCCGCCGTCGTGGAGCAGCACAACGACGAGCACGGCATCTCCTGGCCCGTCTGCGTGGCGCCCTACGAGGTCGAGGTCGTGCCGCTGGCCGTGAACGACGACGTGGTCGCGCCGGTCGCGGAGCGGCTCGTGGGCGAGCTCTCCGCCGCAGACCTCGAGGTCCTTCTCGACGACCGCAAGGAGCGCCCGGGCGTCAAGTTCGCCGACGCCGACCTCATCGGCATCCCGTACCAGGTGATCCTGGGCAAGCGCGGCGTCGCGAACGGCATGGCCGAGGTCAAGGTCCGCGAGACCGGCGAGCGCCTCGACGTGCCGTTGGACGAGGTCGCCTCCTGGCTCGCCGAGCGCGTCGTCCCCGCCCGCGCCTAGCCTGACCCTACGTGCCCCGGCCCTT